>DASPUY010000134.1:0-3053 GCA_035622655.1 Polyangiaceae bacterium | reverse complement strand
CGGCGATGCTCGGCGTGGCCGAGTCGACGAGGCCTACCTCGCGCCCGCCTCCACCGTCGAAGAAGTAGACTGGCCAGACAATAATGCGCATCGAATATTGCTGAGCACGCCAAGTGGCCGTGATCATGTGCCGGGCATGGCGCATCGGATCGGCTTCGGTTCGCGAGACACGTCAATACGACAAGCGATCGCGACCATGAGGCGCGAGCATCCGATCTGCGTGGAGTGCAAAAAGATCGCACTGTTGTCGTGAGCACGCTCTCCGCGTCATCGTGCACACGTCGGGCGGTGGATCCGGCATTTGCGCCCACGACGGCTTTGCCTGTTAAATAGCCGTTGGCACCGATTTGAGCCGATTTGTCGGGCAGCCAACTGAGTAAGCGTCCGGTCACCCCCGTCCTGCCGAGTCGATGCGCGCCGGCGTAGGGTTCGGGCGCGGAGGTCGCAAGGATGGCGCGACATCGATACGACGAGCGGTTTTGGCGCGAGCGGGTCGAGCGGTGGGATGCAAGTGGCTTGAGCGCTGTCGATTTTGGGGCGCGCGAAGGTCTGAAGGCTGACCGGCTGCTTTTCTGGAAGCGTCGCCTTCGCGCGAGCTCGGCAATGGCAGTGGCCGGAGTGTCGTTCGCGAAAGTGACGGTGCAGCCCGTTGTGCCCGAAGTGGCGCTGGAGCCGCTGGAGGTCGTGCTGCGCACCGGGCACCTGATTCGGGTCCGTGCGCGCTTTGACGAGGGCGTGCTGCTGCGGCTGGTCACAGTCCTTGGAGGCGCGTGATGCTGCCGTCGAAGATGCCGATCTACTGTGCGACGTCGCCGGTCGATTTGAGACGATCCTTCGACGGTTTGGCGCAGGCGGCGCGCGAGACCATGGGCAAGGACCCGCACAGCGGCGCCCTGTTTCTCTTCGTCAACAAGGTGGGCGATCGGCTCAAAGCGCTCTGGTGGGATCGGACCGGGTACTGCTTGCTGTACAAGCGCCTGGAGCGAGGCGTGTTTCGCTTCCCGAGCGCGATGCGTCCGGGCGACACGAGCGTGGCGATCGAAGCGACCGAGTTTGCGAAGATCCTCGAAGGGCTGGACCTGGCGCGGGCAGCGAAGACGAGCGTGGCCGCGGTGCACCGCAAGGCAGCGCCGACGGAAGTCGCATCGCCGACGTGATGGCTCTATCCATGGGCGGCCAGGTGCGTTAAAGAAGCGAGCGCGGTGACCGACAGCGAGCGGATCGAACAACTCGAAGCGAAGCTGGCGGAATTCAGCGCAGCCCTGGGCCGCGAGCGCGCGGAGCGAGAGCGAGCCGCGCACGAGCGCGACGAGTACAAGAAGCTCTACGAGCTGGTCGCCATTGAGCTCGAGCGGGTCAAGCGCCACCTGCGCGCCCAGAACAAGAGCGAGCGCGTCGACGCAGCGCAAGTGCAGCTGGCCTTCGCCGAGGTGGCCAAGCTCGTCGTGCCGCCCGAGATCGCGCAGGCGATCGCCGACCAGGAGAACGAAGAGAAGGCGAAGGCCGAGCGCGAGGCCACCGCAATGCGCGGCAAGCATGGACGGGGGCAGATCCCTGAGCATCTGCCGACCGAACGGATCGAGGTCGACGTGCCCGAGGCGCTGCGCAAGTGCCCGTGCTGCGGCAAGGCGAAGGTGAAGATCGGCGAGGAGACGAGCGACCGCCTCGACTGGCGGCCTGCGTCGCTCGTGCACCTGCACATCGCACGCATCAAATATGCGCCCGCGTGCAAGTGCGAAGAGGGTGAGATCGTGGTAGCGTCGGTTCCCGACGCCGCGCCGGTGGACAGAGGGTTAGCCGGGCCGGGCCTGCTTGCTCACGTCGTCGTGAGCAAGTACGGCGATCATCTGCCGCTCAATCGGCTGGAAGAGGCATTCGAGCGCCAGGCCGTCCACATCGCCCGCTCGACGATGTGCGATTGGGTCGAGCAGGTCGCCAGCCTGCTTCGGCCCATCACGGACGCGATGGCCAAAGCCGCGCTGAGCGCGCACCGGATCCATACCGACGACACCGGGATCCCGATCTTGGCGCCCGGCTCGACGCACAAGGGTCACGTCTGGGTGTACGTACCCGACGACGACGCGGTTATCTTTCGGTACACGCCACGTCGCAAGAGCGACGGTCCGCGCGAATTCCTCCGCGGCTACACCGGCTACATCCAGGCGGATGCCGCCAACCTCTACGATCGCCTCTTCGGCGATGCCGAGGGGGCGGGCGAAGACGAAGTGGCGAAGGAGGTGGGGTGCTGGGCCCATGCGCGCCGGCGGTTTTTCGACGCACAGCTGACCGATCGGAACCGAGCTCTCGTCGGCCTTGGCTTCATCAAAAAGCTCTACGAGGCCGACCGCGTGGTGATGAAGATGCCACCCTCGCGGCGGACCACGGAGCGCCAGCGCGTCTGTATGCCGGTGCTCGATGCCTTCAGAGCCTGGCTCGACGCCGAGGCCCTCGTCGTGCTGCCCAAGGCTCCCATCGCCGACGCGATCGGCTACGCCCGCAACCAGTGGGGAGCGCTGACTCGATTCCTCGACGACGCTCGCCTCAAGCTCGATAACAACACTGCCGAACGCCAGCTCCGACGCGTCGCCGTGGGCCGCAAAAACTGGCTCTTTGCCGGTAGCGAGAACGGGGCCGAGACCGCCTGCGTCCTGTATTCCCTGCTCGCCACCTGCAAGCTGCACGGGGTCAATCCCTTCGAGTACCTCCGCGACGTCATCATGCGTGTCGGTCGTCACCCCGCCCGCGACGTCCTCAAGCTGACGCCCAAGGCATGGAAGCAAAAGCTGCAGAACCTCGACGCTGCGCGAAGCGCGTCGTCGTCCGCTGCCTGAGCGCCTCTCGCCTCGAGCCACGGCCACCATCCTGCCTTCTCAGGCGACCTCGCGGCAGGACGTGGTCTACCGGACGCTTACGGCAATCCGGCGTATGCGCGCACCTTGCGGAAGGTCTTGGACGTTTCAACGAGGGCAACGGCGACCCAGCGCAGCACCATGGTCCCGCCGTTCCATTTGGTCACGTTGTGCGTCTTCTTGCGGATGCGGCTGTTGACGAAT
>DASPUY010000133.1:0-9179 GCA_035622655.1 Polyangiaceae bacterium | reverse complement strand
CGGCGGCAACGTGCGTCGCGGGGGGGCACGATGGGCGATGCTCATCCGGGCGTTCAGCAGCGGGTTGTCCGTGGAGTCCGTACAGAAAGGTACGGTTGCTTTTCGCCCATCTTTAAGAGGTCGTCACGGCTGGGGGAAACTCGTGGATAGGGTGGGCGCCTGCCGTCCGCGCAGCGCTCGGGGCGTTCCCGGAGCCGATTCGTGTTCTCGGCGGCCCGGCTCGCCGCGCCGTGCCGAGGGGGGGGACCACGCCGGGGGTGTGCGCCGCCGCCGCGGGCGGATCCGAGGCTTCTTTGGCGAGCAAGAAGCCGCGTGGATGGCCGTGCCGCAAGGGAATAGGGAGACTGGCCCGATTGTCGGGTGGCCGTGCTAGAAGGGGCGGCTGCCGAAGGTCCCCACGGTTCGACGGCGACGAGACGCTCCCGCCGCATGTCTGGATTCGTTTTTCGTCCGGTTGCGCGTTCAGAGGGAACGTGATTCCGAAGGAGCTCCTCGCGGCTCTCCGCGTCATCGAGATCCATACCGCGCGGCTCGCCAACGAGCAGCTCTCGGGCACGTACAGTTCGAGCTTCAAGGGGCAGGGGCTCGCATTCAGGGAGGTTCGTCCCTACCAGCCGGGCGACGACGTCCGCGTGATCGACTGGAACGTGTCGGCTCGCATGAGCGACACCTTCGTCAAGGTCTTCGTCGAGGAGCGCGAGATGACCGTGATGCTGGTCGTCGACCTTTCGGCCAGCGAGCGCTTCGGAACGAGGCGTGCCGCCAAGACGCGCGTCGCGAGCGAGGTTGCGGCGCTGCTCGCTTTCAGCGCAATCCGCAACAACGACCGAGTGGGGCTCATCGTCGGTACCGACAAGGTCGAACGCATCGTCGCGCCGAAGAAAGGCGAGAAGCACGTGATGCGCGTCGTTCGTGAGATTCTCGGGTTCGAGCCGGGGGTGCGTCCTTCCGCGGGAGCGGGGCCTGGCGTCGCGCGAGCGCGCGACTCCGAAGGGCGCTTGCGGCTCGGAGCTGCGACCGATCTCAAGGCCGCCCTGGAGTCACTCGTGCACGTCTCGCGACGCCGCAGCATCGCGTTCCTGATCAGCGACTTTTTCGATACGGGGTACGAGAGGGCGCTGGCCCTAGCGTCGGCCAAGCACGACGTCGTTCCGGTCGTGCTCGTGGACCCCCGCGACTCCAAGCTGCCGAACGTCGGCCTGGCGAGTTTCGAGGACCTGGAAAGCGGGGAGAGCGTCGTCGTCGACACGGCGGATCCCGAAGTCGTCGCCTGGTACGAGACGGCCATGCACAAGCTTGCAGAGTCGCGTCGTGCAGCGTTCCACAAGCTCGGGCTCGATGCCGTCGAGATCTCGACCAGCGGCTCGTTCGTCGCGCCGCTACGAGATCTGTTCGCTCGGAGGGCGCGGAGAATCCGTCGATGAGCGGGCGCTCGAGCCGGCCCGAGCCGATGACGGTATGGCGCGGAGTCGTCGTTCTGGCGGCGCTCGCCGAGGTCTGGGCTTCACGCGTGGCGCACGCGCAGTGCGTGGAGACGGCTCCGAAGGCCACGGGTCGTCCCGAAATCACCGACACGTTTCCCGATCGATCGATGAGCGGTTATGCCGCCACGTTGCACATCGTCGTATCGCATGGGAGAGGCGAGACGGTGCTCCCCCGAGCTCTCGAGCTGAAGAGCGAGAGCGAGGCTGCGCGCGCCCTGAAGGCTGCGGGCTTCGAGCTTCCGGACCAGGACGGGGGCAGCGCCGTTCGTCTGTCGCGGGCGGACGCCGGCGGAAGCAAAGCGGTCCGCCTTCAGACGACACTCGACGTCCCTCTGGTCGCGCTGCCGCGTGAGCCTGGCCGACACAGCTTGACGCTGCCGGCCCTGCCCGTCGCCATCGCCCGCGCCAACGGCGACGTGGTCACCCTGTGCACGAAGGAGCACTCGCTCGTGGTGGAGGACCCCATCGCTTCGACACCCAATGCGCGGCCGAGACCCAATCCGCAGCCCCGCGCCCAGCGCGAGGAATGGACTGCGCTCGAGCGTGCGCTGGGCTGGGGGCTCGTGGGGACCGCCGCGGGCGCGCTCGTCGCCTGGGCAATCGCCTGGTGGCGCAAGCGGCCCAAGCCTTTGCCGCCGCCGCCCCCGCCCCGGATTCCCTGGGAGCTCGCCCTCGAGCGCCTCGACGAGGTGCGCCACGCCGGATTGCTCGAAACCAGGCGGTTCTCGGAGTTCTTCGACCGCGTCAACGACGCCATTCGTGAGTACCTGGGCGCCCGGTTCGGATTCGACGGCCTGGAGTCGACCACCGACGAGACGATCGCGGCGCTCAGGCGGATTCCGCACTTTTCCTCCTCGCTGGTCGAGATCGTCGGCTTCCTTCAGCAGTGTGACCTCGTGAAGTTCGCCGACTACATGCCCACCGTCGAAGAATGCCAGCACACGCTGGGCGAGGCCGAACGCATCGTGCGTGGCACGATGCCGCGCGCTCCCGCGCGCGCGACGGGGGCCCTTTCATGAGGCGCCTGCCGGCACGATGGCCGCGGGTCGCGGGGGTCGCGCTCGCGACGATCGGAATCCTGGCCCTGGCGGCCGTATGGCCGGCGCTTGCGCGGGGAGAAGCGTGGCGCTCGGCGCGCTGGACCGTCTGGCCCGGACCCCTGGGGTTTCACCCCTCGACCGCGGACACCTTCGCATGGCTCGCGCGAGCGGGGTGGTGTGCCGCGCTCGTGGTGGCCCTGCTGGCCGTTCCGGCAATCGTGTGGCGCATGACGCTCGGCGCGGACTCGAGAGTTCCGCGCCTGGGCGTCCCGACCATCGCGCCGATGGCCCGCGGGCCTCGCGGCTGGCGCGCTCCGCTGCGCGACCTGCCCGGTGTTCTGCGAGGGGGCGCTCTCGTGCTCGCCGTGCTCGCGCTCGGCCGGCCGCAGAGCGTCTTGAGGAGCGAGGCCGAGGAGGAGAAGGGGATCGACATCGTCTTGGTCCTCGATCTGTCGGGCTCCATGAAGGCGATCATGGATGCTCCGGGAATGACGCTTCCGCCGCGCACGGGGGTTTCGCGCCACCGACCGACTCGGCTGGACGTCGCCAAGGACGTGCTCATCGACTTCGTGCGCAGGCGCAAGACCGATCGCATCGGCGTCGTGGTGTTCGCGAAACAGGCCTTCGTCCTCTCGCCGCCGACTCTCGACTACGACCTCATCGCGTCTCTTGTCTCGCGGATCGAGATCGGCGTGATTGACGAGAACAGGACGGCAATCGGCGACGCCGTCGGCACCGCGGTCGCGCGCATGCGCCGGAGCGACGCTCGCAGCAAGGCGATTGTCCTGCTGACCGACGGCGATTCGAACGAAGGCGTCATCTCCCCGGAGTACTCCGCGCATCTCGCGAAGAAAGAGGGAGTGCGCGTGTACACGGTCCAGATCGGCAACGGCGACGCCGCCGAAATCGAGACCGGCACGGACCTTTTCGGGCAGCCCGTGTATCGACGGGTGCCTTTTCCCGTGAATCCCGAGCTGCTTCGCGCGATGTCGCAGGAGACCGGCGGGCAGGCGTTCATCGCGACGGACAAATCGGGCCTCGAGAACAGCATGCACTCGATTCTCGATCATCTGGAGAAGACGAAGTTCGAATCCCAAGCGGCGGCCATGGAAGACCTGTTTCCTTTCCTGCTCGGTCCCGCCGTCGTGCTCATCGCGCTCGAGGCGATCGCGCGGCTTGTGCTCGTGCGGAGGTTCCCGTGAGGTGGGGTCATGACTTCGCCTCGCCGGCGGGCTTGCTGCTGGCCGCATTCTGCCTTCTCGCATTTTTGGCGTACTCCGGCGCGATCGGCTGGGCGAGCATGCGCCAGACGCGCTCCGTGCGCTCCTTCGGCGAGCCGCAGGTCGTCATCCCGCTGGTGACCTACGACGCGACGGCGCGGCGGGCGATCAAAGCGGTCTTTCTCGTCCTGGCGATGCTTTTCGCGTTCATCGCGCTTTCCCGCCCGAAGTTCGGCAGCGGCACGAAGATCGTGCCGGCGACGAACCTCGATGTCGTGGTCGTGCTCGACTACTCGAAGAGCATGTACGCGCGCGACATCGTGCCGAGTCGCATTGCTCGCGCGAAGGCCGAGGTGGCCCGGCTGATTCGCGACCTGCCGGGGGCGCGCTTCGGCGCGGTGGCATTTGCCGGTGAGCCGATGAGCTTCCCGCTGACCAGCGACGGAGCGGCAATCGCACAGTTCTTCCGCCAGCTCGACCCGAACGACATGCCGGTCGGCGGCACGGCGACGGCGCGGGCTCTCGAAGCCGCGCGGGACGTCTTCGCGCGCGATCCCAAGGCCCGCGATCACGTACGCGTCATGGTCCTGGTCACCGACGGCGAAGACCTCGAGGGGGACCCCGTGGCGGTCGCGGAGAGCTGCGCCAAGGAAGGCACCCGCATCGACGTCGTTCAGATCGGCGGTCGCGCGCCGGAGGTAATCCCGGACGTCGGAGCGGACGGGAAACCCTCGGGCATCCGGCGTGACGACGAGGGCAAGCCGCTGACGACCCAGCTCTCGGCCGAGGGCGAGGCGCAGCTCGCTCGCGTGGCCCAGGCGACAGGCGGCACGATCGTCCGGGCCGAGCACGGAGAGACGGGAATCGACCGGGTCGCTGCGGCTCTGCAGCGGATGATGCGCGAGGAGCTCAGCGAGAAAGTCGAAACGGTCTACGCCGAGGAATACGCCTGGCCCCTCGGGATCGCCGTCGTGCTCCTCGTTTGCGAAGCCCTGGTGGCGGAAGCTCCGCGGCGGAGGCGGCCGGTATGAGTCGCCGGGTCTTCGCAGCCATGGCGGTTTGCGCGGGGCTCGCTGCCTGCGGCGGCTGGAACCCGTCGCGCCCGTTCGAGCGCGAGGCTCCCGCCGTCTCCGAGGCGGTCATCGCGCTCGACGGGGGCGATGCCGCTTCTGCTGCGATGAAGCTCGAAGAATACCTGTCGACCGGGCCGTGCAAGGACGGCAGCATCGGCACGCCCGACTTGCTCGCCCGGCGGCCGGACGGCACGTTCGACCTCGGACTGTCGCTATTTCGCGTCGGCGAGCAGTTCGGTCGCCCCTTCGGTGACGAAGAGATCGACGCTGGCGTCTCGGAAGCCATGCGGGCCCGGCGGCACGCGCAGATCACGTGTGCTCGGCAGATCGTCGGAGCGATTGGCGAAGATCGCACGGCCGAGCCCGAGCAGCACGCGCGAGCCTGGTACCTGCAAGGCAACCTCGCATTCCTCGACGGAGAATACGAAGAGGCGGTGCGTGCCTACGATCGTGCGCTCGTCGTCGAGCCGGCCGAGGCCGAGGCCGGCGACTCGATCGGCAGGGACGCTGCCTGGAACCGGGCGATCGCGCTGCGTCGGATCGACGACGCGAAGGACGCCGGCTCACCCGATGCGCGCCCCGACGGTGGGGATGCCTCACCGCCTGCCGATGCGGGCGGCGACGGCGGCGACCATCCACCGAAGGACGCCGGTCGGGGCGCGGACAGCAGCGACGACCGGCGCGATTCCGGCGAAGACTCGCAGCGGGACGCCGCTTCACAGCCGCCGGCACAGCCGGACGCCAGCGACTCGCGGCCCGAGGCAGGAGCTCCGCCGCTCGGCGACCAGGACGATCGGATGCTCGATCAGCTCGAGAATGCCCCCACGTTGCAGCAGGAAGAGGCCAAGCGTTTCGGAAAGAAGCGCGTGCGCGGAATGGCCGACAAATGAAGCGCGCCGCGGACCAAGCCGCGAGGGCAGCGAGGCTGTGCGCGATCTTCGCGGGCGCGCTGGTCGTTCTGGCCTCGTCTCGCGCGGCAGGCGCCCAGAGCCCGCCGCAGATCGACGTCCAGACGGACGAACCGGTGGCCGCGGTCGGTGATCGCGTCCACGTGCAGGCCACGGCGTCGAGCCCCGAAGCGATGCCCGGCAATCCCCAGCTCGGACCGACGCCGGGCTTTGTCGTCCGGGGCCAGACGGCCTCGCCGTCCCAGGTCGTCACATTCAACAACGGCTCGCTCACCCACGGTTACACGTTGACCGTCGACTGGGTCCTGGAGGCGCAGCGAGTCGGTACGTTCCAGATCGGCCCCCCCAGCTTTGCGCTGGGCGCCACTCGCTACTCGGGCCGCTCCGTCAGTCTGCGGGTCGCACCCCCCGGCAGCGCGCCCCGACGTCGCGCGCCCGCGAGGCCGCAGTCGCCGTTCAGCTTTTCCCCGTTCGATCCCTGGCGCAACCTCTTTCCGGACTTGTCGCCCCCGGAGCCCCCGCCACAGGCGCCGGTGACGATCGATCCCAAGCTTTCGCTCGATGCGCCGCGCGCTTCCGACGTGTTCGTGCACGCCACCGTCGACAAGACGAGCGCCGTCGTGGGCGAAGAGGTGCTCTACAACGTGTACCAGTACACGGAGACGTCGCTGGTCGGCCAGACGCAGAGCGGGGATGATCACGTGCCGCAGGTCGCCGACTTCGTGAAGCAGTCCCTGCTGCCGGACGGTCCGGATCGGCCGACGGTGGGATTTGCGTCGATCGGCGGAAAAACGTGGCAGGTGGTGGCGTTGCAACGCTGGGCGCTCTTTCCGCTCCGCGCTGGAGACCTGGAGATCACACCGCTGACCGAGAACATCGCGTTCGCCCTGCAACGCGGCATGGTCGCGCGTTCGTCCGAGACGTTGCACGTTCGAGTGTCCGACCCGCCGCTCTCGGGTCGGCCGCCGGGCTACGCGCAAGGACAGGTGGGGCACTTCGTGTTGAAGGCGGAGGTCAATCCGCGCAGCCTCCAGCAAGGAGGCGCCATCGAGGTTCGCGTCGAGCTCTCCGGAACGGGCAACTTGCCCACCAGGCTGTCTCCGCCGGCGATGGAGGGCGTCGAGTGGATGGCGCCCGAGGTGCACGACAGCCTCGGACCCAACGGTCAGGGCCACTACGGCGGCCAGCGCACGTTCGACTTCTTGGTCCACGTGAATCGGGCCGGAAGCGTCGATCTGGGCGAGCTGACGCTTCCCTACTTCGATCCGGACCCGAAGAGATACGAGGTCGCCCGGGCGGCTCTCGGGGTGGTCCGGGTCGCGCCGTCGGACGCGCCGAAGGCGGACGCACCGGCTTCGGCCGAACGCCTGCCGGGACTGCCGCCTCCACGGGACGCCCTCGTGAATCGACCTCGGACCCAGAAGCACCTCGCCGATTCGCCTGTGTTCTGGCTGGGTGCGGTCGCCGGTTGGCCCATGGCGCTCGGCGTGGCGGTCGGCGGCGACGCCGTCCTGCGGCGGATCGCCCGGGCCTGGCGCCGCCGGCGGACGTCGCCGGCGGCGGAGCTCCGTGACCGCATCGCGCTCGCGCGAACGGCCTACGACGGGTCCGACGCTCGTCAAGTGGATGCCGCGATCGTTCGCGTGCTCGAGGCGGCGGCGGTCGCGAACGCCGGTATCAACGTGCGGGGCGCCCTCGGCGACGAGGTCGTGCGTCGTCTCGAGGGCGCCGGGGTCGCTCACGATGCGGCGGCCAGTGTCGCTGCGCTGCTGCGCGAGTGCGAGCAAGCGAGATTTGCGCCCGAGGCGGCGGATCTGGCCGCCGCCCGCGATCGGTGGGGTCGGGCGGAGCGCACGATCCGGATGCTCGAGAGAAGAGGATGAGGCTTCCGGTGAATTTCGTCCGCGTCAGGCGCAGCACGGTGCGTGTTGCAGCCACGATCGCCGCGGTCGGGACGGCGCTGGGTGTGCAGGCCCGGGCGTCCGCTCTGCCGCCCGTCGCCGCCGACAGCGAATCGTCGACGCTGTTCGCCTCGGGAGCCAAGGCTCTCCACGAGGGCCGCGCGGGCGACGCAGTGGACCTCTTCGAGGCCCTGGCGGACCGGGGCGTCGTCGATGCCGCGGCGAGTTACGACCGAGGCATGGCGTACGCGATGCGCGTCCGTATCGGCGCCGAGCAGGGCGGCGACCTGGGGCGCGCGGCGCAGGGTTTCGAGGAGGCCCGGGAGCTTTCGCGGGATTCCCACCTCATCGACGATGCGTCGCGCGCGTTGACCACCGTGCGCAGCGAAGTGGCGCGCCGCCGCCTTCGAGCCGGACAGCCCGCGGACGTCGAGTCGGGTCGAACGATCGCCCGCGCGCTTGCCGGAGTCGTTCCTGAGGATGGCTGGGCCATCGTTTGCGTCGTCGCATCGATGGCCTTCTCGGTCGGGCTCTTCCTTCGCTGGGTGGGAAGGACGACCCGTCTTCGGGTGGCCGGCGGGGTCAGCGCGGGCGTGGCAGCGCCCGCCTTGACGCTTGCCGTCGCCATGACCCTGGCGTCTCGGCACGATCGACTGGAGCTGCGCGAGGCGGTCGTCGTCAGCCCGTCCGCGCGCCCGACCGATGAACGCGGCATCGCGCTGCCCGGAGCCACGTCGCTTCCCGAGGGCGCCCTGGTCGAGGTCATCGACGAACGCGGCGACTCGACGCGCGTGCGGTTCGGGGCGAGCGACGAGTGGATCGCGTCGAGCGCCGTTCGCGCCCTTGCCAAGTGACTCGCCCGCGCTGCCCGGTGTTCATCAGTTCTGCTTGAGCTTCATCCCGTCGGTGATGAGGGGCTGCACGGGACTGATGTCCGTGATGGGCGTCTCTGCGATGTAGAGGACCTTCATCTTTCGGAGCGACGCCAGCGGAGCCAGGCTCTTGACTTGCGTTCTCTTGATGCTGAGTGTTTCGAGCTTCTTCAACGCCGAAATAGGCGTCAAATCCGAGATCGGGTCTTCGTCGAGCATGAGCTCCGTCAGGTTGACCAGCGACGCGACCGACTTCAGCTCGTCGTCGCCGACGAGCGTATGGGCGAGGTCGAGCCGGTCCATTCGCTTGAGACCCTCGATCGGGCGAAGGTCCTTCACCGGGCTGCTCGCCACGCGCAACGTCTCGAGCGTCGTGAGCTTCTGAATCGGCGTCAGGTCGTCGTATTCGCCCGGCCCGAAGAACAGATCTTTGAGGGAGGCGAACATCGGAAAGATGCACGGGTCGATCTGGTGGATCTGCTGGCTGCCCTGGGCCTGGGAGAGGTTCAGCGACTTGATTTGGGCGAGGTCGGCCGGAGTGATGGCTCCGGCGTCCTTGCCGAGCTTGCGCCTCACCTCGCGTTCCAGAGCCGGTTGATCGTCGAACGCGATGGTCGTCGGGTGGGGGGCACACTCGGTGGCGAGCTTCTTCCTCCAGGTGGGGCGGGGGGGCGCCGAAGG
>DASPUY010000132.1:0-34139 GCA_035622655.1 Polyangiaceae bacterium | reverse complement strand
TCTCGGTGAAGCTGGGCGAAATTGACGGAAAATGCGCTCTGGTGGGAGGCGGCAAGGCCGCAGCTCTCGACGCCTCCCGCTGAGGCATGTCGCCGGGGGCAACCCCACCCACAGTACGCGCCGCTGTAAGGCCCAGACTTGTACCCCGCACGTTTGACACTGGCTCCCGCACGCCTGTACCGTCGGCCCCCGCCACGGCCGCCCCGCAAGCGGGTGACGCGGCCGCGGTGCACACAACGGGAGAGCTCACATGAAGACCGTGCGGAGACTGTGCTGCACGCTGCGTCTGCTTTCGGCCGGGCCGATCAGCGTCGCGCCGCTCGTCGCGGGCGCCGGGAGCGCCGTCGCGCCACTCGTCACCGGCCTCACTCTCGTCGCCTGCGATGACGAGAACGACCCGAAGACCTGGGTCAAGAGGCTCGACGACCCGGCGCAGCGAGCGAACGCGATCAAGCGCCTCACGCAGTTCTACGAGGACGACATGACCCGCGCGAGCAACGACGCCGCCGCGCCCGAAGTGAAGCAGCTGCTCGACGAGATCGTCGATCCGCTGACCAAGCAGTACACGGCGGGTGGACTCGACGACAAGACACGGATCGACCTGATGAAGTTTCTGGCCGAGACGCACGATCCGCGCACCCAGCCAGCGATCGCAAAGGCGCTCAAGGACTTCGAGATGGGCAAGACGGACGACGAGGGCCGCGTCGCCTGCGAGTCCATCAACGCGATGGCCAAGGCCGGAATCAAGCTGGAGCCCACGGTGATCGACGAGCTCTGGGCCGTCTTTTCGAAGTTTCGTGTCTCCCAGACGACCAGTCAGCGTCTCTACCAGGCGCTTCACGACGCGGTCGTGACCGTTCACGACCCGAGCTACGGTGACAAGGCGATCGAGAAGCTCAAAGCTCCCGTCCTCCCCGACAACGTCGACTCGTTGAAGGACCAGATCAACTGGTGGCAGCTCACGTCGCTGCAGGTGATCAGCGAGCTACGGTACACGAAAGCCATCAAGCAGCTGGTCCTCGTCCTTCTGACGCCGACGAAGATCGACTTGAACGCCACGACACGCACCACCTTGCTCAAGATGGCTCCGGCGGCGGAGCCCGAGCTCATCAAGGCCCTCAACGGGACGGACCCGGATTACGTGAAGGCGGGGGAATCGTTCAAGGACAAGACGAATCTCGCGATCATCGCGGATACTCTCGCGCTTCTATCCCGGCCCGGCGGCCGCGACGCCGTCCTCGGGGCGCTACCCACGGCGGACACGGACACGGCGAGGACTGGTTTTGCGCAGGCGCTCGTGCAGTTTCCCAGAGACCCGCGCGTCGAGCCGGCGTTCATGACCGCTTACAACAAGCTGAAATGGGACGCGTCCGTGGACCTGCTCGGCCCTCTCAAGCCCCGGGCGGCCCTCGCCCAGGCGTCGGCGAACTTCTACGACGCCAGCATCACCGACTGGCTGGTCAAGGAGACGGGGGCTGCGCCGGACGCCGCGAGCAAGCTCCTGCCGATCGAGGCGGCGCTCAAGGTCATGCCGCAGAACAAGAAAGAAGCGGTCGGCGCGGCGCTCCAGAAGGCCAAGGCGGAGCTTCCGGGCGACGTCTATCAGGCGAGCAAGCAGATGTTCGACTTCGCGGGGCAGGCCCTCGACAAGTGCACCACGAATGCAGGCTGCTACCTGAACCTGCTCGACGAGCCGATCCCCTCGGCGCCCACGACCGCCAACTGGCGCGCGATCAAGGCATCGTGGATGGCGGTCATCTACGGCGAGGGGAATCCGGACGCGACCCGAGGCGAGCTTCTCAAGCGCGTCGGCAAGGTGAAGGACCCCAGTGCGCGCCTGGCGATAGTCGAAGCGATCGACGAGCTGGCCCCGAAAGGCGACGTCATGGCAGCCGATGCCCTCGACAAGATCGTGGCCGCCGACACGCGCGCGGGCGACCGGGGCGTACTCATGGCGGACGATTCGGTCGTCAAGATCGCTCTGCGCCTCCGCGCGCGCGCGGCGCCGTGATCCGCACGGATGAGCGGGCGGCGGCTTCACAGCACGCCGGCGCGAGCCCGCGCGGGCGGGACGTCCGCGGCTAGGACGGTGTACTACTATTCCAGGCCCAGGAATGATTCGCCTCGATGTCACGCAGGGGCTGGCGCGCGGATCGCGTCACGAGTCCTCCGCGGACGTCGTCCGTCTCGGCAGGGCCGAGGCGAACGACATCGTGATGCCCGACGAGCACGTTTCGGGCGAACATGCGCGGATCGTCTACGGCGGGGAGCGCTATTTCCTGCGCGACTTGCGATCGACCAACGGCACGGCAGTCGTGCGCGGCGGGGAGCGCATCGCGCTCGAGGAGGCGCGCGGGAGGGAAGTCGCGCTCGAGCCCGGTGACGTGATCGAGCTCGGCTCCGGTGAACGCGTCGTCCGAATCTCGGTGACTTTTTCCGACAACGGCGATTCCGCGGCACGCGTGCTCGCGATGAGAAAAATCGACGAGCTCGGGCGAGTCGAGTCGACGATCGAGCGGGATGACGGAAGGCTCCGGGCCCTTTACGATGCTCAAAAACGCGTCGGCGCGGCGACGGAGCTCAACGAGGTCCTCGTGGCGATCAGCGATGCGGCGTTCGCCCTCGTTTCCGGCGCCACGCACGTCACGATCGTCCTTCGCGAGGACGACGACGACGCATCTCGAGGCAATGCGTCGAGCTACGTCCCCATCCTGACGCGCGTTCGCGATCAGCAGGGCCCGGCGACGCAGCCGATTCCGGTCACGCGCAGCGTATTTCGCAAGGTCGTCGTCGAGCGCGCGGCCGTCATCGCCGCGGATGCGCCGCTCGAGATGGCCCACAGCGAATCGCTGCTGGGCGCCCAGATCCGAAGTGTGCTGGCCGTGCCGCTGTGGAAGGGCGACGAGATCCTCGGCGTGCTCCAGATGGACAACCGCCGGAGCACGGGCGTGTTCTCGGCCGCGGACCTCGATCTCTGCGCCCTTCTCGCTCACGGAGCGTCCCTGGCGGTGGCGAACGCCAGGTTGGTGCAGCGCCTGAGAGCCGCGGAGGAGCGGCTCAAGAAGGAGAACGCATTCCTCAAGACGCGAGAGGAGTCGCGACGCGTCGGGAAGGGATCCGAGGAGATCATCGGGACGAGCCCGGCGATGCGCTCTCTGCTCGAGCAGCTCGTCAAGGTGGTCGACACCCGCGTGACGGTGCTCATCGAAGGGGAAACAGGAGTCGGAAAGGAGCTCATCGCGGCCGCCGTACACTACCGATCGCGTCGCCGCGGACAGCTCTTCGTGACCCAGAACTGCGCGGCGCTCCCGGAAAGCCTGCTCGAAAGCGAGCTCTTCGGACACAAGAAGGGAAGCTTCACGGGCGCGCACGAGGACAAGAAGGGACTCTTCGAAATCGCCGACGGCGGGACCCTCTTTCTCGACGAGGTGACCGAGATGCCGCTGTCGCTCCAATCGAAGCTGCTCCGCGTCCTGCAGGAGGGCGAGATACGCCCGGTGGGCGCGACGCAGGAGAAACGCGTCAACGTCCGGATCGTCGCGGCGACCAACAGGCACATCGA
This sequence comes from Polyangiaceae bacterium, assembly GCA_035622655.1. Taxonomy (GTDB): domain Bacteria; phylum Myxococcota_A; class Polyangia; order Polyangiales; family Polyangiaceae; genus Palsa-1150. The sequence continues at coordinate 30,577 of DASPUY010000132.1, read as the reverse complement.
GAAGGACGTCGAGGCGGGGAGGTTTCGCGAGGACCTGTACTACCGACTCAAGGTGTTCCCGATTCGCGTGCCCCCTCTTCGCGAGAGGCGCGAGGACATCGCCCTCCTCGCCGAGCATTTCTTGCGACGCTACGCGACCGAGCTCGGCAAGCCGGCCGCCGGATTCTCGCAGCAAGCGATGGAGCTGCTCCAATCGTATGACTGGCCGGGCAACGTGCGCGAGCTGCAGAACGAGGTGCAGCGGCTGGTGATTCAGATCGAGGCCGGTGAGTTCATCACACCCCAGCTTCTTTCGGCGCGAATCCGCCAGGTCGAGGGAGTCATCGAGCGCGTCAAACCAACGAAGGGAACGCTCAAGGAAATGATGGACCAGCTCGAACGCTGGCTTCTCGTCGAGGCGCTCCGGCAGCACGACAACAACAAGACGGCGGCGGCACGGACGCTCGGCATCACGCGTGAGGGACTGCACAAGAAGCTGCGCGCGTTCGGACTCTGATGGTGCTGCGCGCCGTCGTTGGGCTCGGCGCGAACCTCGGGGATCGACTCGGCACCATGCGAAAGGCGGCCGATGCCGTCCAACAGAGGTCGCTCACTGCACGGCGATCGCGCGTCTACCGGACGGCTCCGATCGGACCGCCCCAGCCGGAGTTTCTGAATGCGGCCATGCTGATCGGGTACGCGGGCACGCCTCACGATCTGCTCGGGGCGCTTCTGGCGATCGAGGCGAAGCTCGGCCGAGTGCGGGTCGAGCGATGGGGACCTCGGACGATCGATCTCGACATCCTTTGGATTGACGGGACCTGGGTTCGAACCGAAGAGCTCGTCGTTCCCCATCCCCATCTGAGGGAGCGGGCGTTCGCTCTGGCGCCGATGCTCGAGCTCGTCCCGCACGCGCGCGACCCGACCTCGGGCGAGCCCTACTCCGTGCCGCCGGGAGCCGTTCGGCGGCTTCGCGAACTCCTGTAGCCTCGCTCCCTCGGGTTTCTCGTTGTGCCGCTTTAGCGTCGGCCGCCGCCGCGACCACTCGCGCGGCCTCCGCCGCCCCTTGACCCACCCGAGCTGTAGCTCCCTCCCGGGCGGGGCGCCGCCGCGGGACTCCTGTAGACCGGAGACGAGGTCGCTGGACCGTGCGAAAAACCTCGGTAAGGCGATGCCCCGCTGCGAGGCGATCCGTAATAGGGTCGCCCCTGCAGAATCGCAGGCGAGCGCATCGGACCTGCGGCGTTCGGATTGCCGACGAAGCCGGCGCCGAGCTTTCCGCCGAAGTGCGAGGGATTGCCTCCGCCGAGCGTCGTGGACGGCCGCCAGGACCCTCCGTATTGCCAGGCGCGCGGGCTGGAGCCCTCCGGCGCGCGCCCCCCCAACGCAACCGCGCTGCTCGGCCGAGCGAAAGCGCGGGCCTGCAGGATCCCACGGTCCCCGGCGGTGGTCCGCACGACGGACGCGGGAGCGATGTTTAGCCGCCCGGGCGGAGGCCCGCCCACCCCCCGGACCTCGCCCGTCGCGAACCGGGTGTCGATCGAGGGCGCGACCCACGGACGCGTGTGAGCGAGCGCCTGCTGCACGAGCGGCCCACTGACGAAGTGCTCGCCGATCGAACGAGAGAACAGGTCGTGTGTACCGACGAACGCGTAGGGCGCGGCCGCGACACCACGCAGGCCGAACGCCGCTCCGCCTCGCCATCCCCACGTCGGTGCGAGCGGCGCCCAGCCGACGTACCCGTAGCCGCCCTCGCCGTAACGCCAGGACACCCAGGCTCCGGCGTACCTGCGCCCCGGAATCCATTCCCAGCCGACCCCTGGGCCGTACGCCCAGCGCCCGTAGTGAAACGGCACCCAACCCCAATCGTAATCGCTGACCCAAACGTAGTCGTCGTCGTAAGCCCAATGACCCGCGGAAGCGTACGGCTGGAAGTCGTCGCCGACGACGTCCGGAGACGGAACCCAGACGGTGCCGTAGTTTGGATCGTCGGTCCACGTACCGTACGGGTCGAGGCTAGGCCTGAAATCGGTGAGCGCGGAGGGATCCGCGTCGCCATACCCCTCGTCCGCGCCCGCCCCTGATGGCGGCGGCTCCGCCGGAGGCGCACCGGCGGGTGGCGGACCGGGGACAGACGCTCCGCCCGGCGCGTCGGCGGACGGATAAGACGTTTCCCCTTCGGGGTCGTCTCCGATGATCACGCTGGCCGGCGGCGCTGTGGCCACGCCGCCACTCTCGGGGGCAGCTGGCTCGGGGTTGGCCGAGGCCGCGCCCGCCGCGAGCGATGCGCGTTCGCGCGGAGGCGTGACGCCGATCGATTCGGGGTAGGCCGCCTCGTGCGGATCGAGCTCGTCGGCCGTGCAGCCCTGCATGAGCAGCACGAGGGCTGCGAGGATCGACGCAGACGCAGACGCAACCGTGTAACTATTCATGAGGCATCGGGGTAGCGGCGCGACGATACGCGCCCGGCGGGGAGGAGCCGGGGGGAGCCTGGCCGCGGGCTGCGCGACGATTGGCGATGACCGAACACTGAGACCAACGTAGCGCATCTCGAGCGTGCGGCGAGCCGCCTTGTCCGGCATGGCCTCCCCCTCTCGCGATCGCCACCCGCCTTTCGCGAGCACGTTCCGATGGTATGGTAAAGTCAAAGTTGAATGCGAGCAGGCGACGCCGCGCTGCTCGATTGAGGGAAGGCCGATGGTCGAAACACGCATGTCCAGCATGACCGACCGCATCGCGGCCATGCAGGATTTCAAGCTCTATCGCGAGCTTCACTGGGAAGGCGGTTTCGAGGATTACCTCGAGATCGTCCGGCAGAGACCGCAGGTGACGCGCAACGCGTACCAGCGCCTCTACGACATGATCATCAGCTACGGGACCGAGGAGTACATCGACAACAAGAAGAAACTCATTCGGTACAATTTCTTCAAGGACGAGCACAACGGGGGCGCGAACGCGATCTTCGGCCTCGACATTCCGCTCATGCGGCTCGTTCACGTGCTCAAGGCCGCAGCGGAGGGCTACGGGCCCGAGCGGCGCGTCATCCTGCTTCACGGACCGGTCGGGTCGTCGAAGAGCACGATCGCGCGGCTTCTGAAGCTCGGGGTGGATCAGTACTCGCGCTCCCCGGACGGTGCCCTCTACACCTTCGATTGGGCCGGTCTGGCGGGCCTCGGGATTGCGGGTGTTCCGAGTGCGGATCAGGACCGCTTCCCCAGCCCGATGAACGAAGAGCCGCTCCGCATCATTCCGCCCGAATGGAGGCCGAAGGCCATCGAGCAACTCGGCCTGTCGAACGACAAGTTCAAGGTCCGGATCGATGGCGATCTCGATCCGGCAAGCCGATTCATCTTCAACTGCCTGATGCAACGCTACGAGGGCGACTGGGCGAAGGTGGTCCGGAACCACGTGCGCGTGCGGCGCCTCGTGCTGAGCGAGAAGGATCGCGTGGGTATCGGCACCTTTCAGCCGAAGGACGAGAAGAACCAGGATTCGACCGAGCTGACCGGCGACATCAATTACCGAAAAATTGCGGAATACGGCTCCGACTCCGACCCTCGAGCGTTCAACTTCGACGGCGAGTTCAACATTGCCAACCGAGGCCTCCTGGAATTCATCGAGATTCTCAAGCTCGACGTCGCATTCCTCTACGACCTTCTCGGAGCGACCCAGGAGCACAAGATCAAGCCCAAGAAGTTCGCCCAGACGGACATCGACGAGGTGATCATCGGGCATACGAACGAGGCCGAGTACAAGAAGCTCCTGAACAACGAGTTCATGGAGGCGCTGCGCGACCGCACCATCAAGATCGACATCCCGTACATCACGAAGCTGAGCGAAGAGGTGCGTATCTACGAGAAGGACTTCAACTCGCGCAAGATCAAGGGCAAGCACATCGCTCCGCACACGCTCGAGGTCGCAGCCATGTGGGCCGCGCTGACTCGCCTCGAGGACCCGAAGAAGCACAACCTTTCGCTGCTTCAGAAGCTGAAGCTCTACGACGGCAAGGTTCTACCCGGCTACACGCAGGATACCGTCAAGGAGCTGCGCAAGGAGTCCAAGCGCGAAGGCATGGAGGGCATTTCGCCCCGCTACGTACAGGACAAGATCTCGAACGCGCTCGTGAACGAGGCGGGCGAAGGAACGATCAATCCCTTCATGGTGCTGAACGAGCTGGAGAAGGGTCTGCGCCACCACTCGCTCATTACGAGCGAGGAAATGCGCAAGCGCTTCACCGAGGTCATCGGCATCGTGAAGCGCGAGTACGAGGAGATCGTGAAAAACGAGGTTCAGCGCGCGATCAGCGCCGACGAGGACGCCATCAGCAAGCTCGCGGCGAACTACATCGACAACATCAAGGCATTCACGCTCAAGGAAAAGGTGAAGAACCGCTACACCGGGCAGGACGAGGAGCCCGACGAGCGACTGATGCGGTCAATCGAGGAAAAGATCGACATCCCCGAGAACCGCAAAGACGACTTCCGGCGTGAAATCATGAATTTCATCGGCGCACTCGCCGTCGACGGCAAGCGGTTCGAGTGGAATACCAACGATCGGTTGCGCCGCGCGCTCGAGCTGAAGCTCTTCGAGGATCAGAAGGACAGCATCAAGCTCAAGACGCTCGTGAGCGCCGTCGTCGACAAGGACACGCAAGAAAAAATCGACATCATCAAGTCTCGGCTCATCAAGAACTTCGGTTACAACGAGGTGAGCGCGACGGACGTGCTCAATTACGTCGCGTCGATCTTCGCTCGCGGGGACGCGAAGGATTAAGAGTGGCGTCCCCGCCGCCGAGTCCGCGCCGGGTTGCGTCGACCGGTCGCGCAGCCTAGACCATCGGTTGCGATGAGCTCTCTGAGGAAAGCCCTGCTGAAGCAGGGACTCAAGCTGATGAGCGACCCTCGCGTCTTCAAGTGGATGCAGGACGAGCGGGTCATGCGCATGGTGATGCGCGCGATGAGCATGCCGGGAAAGGCGCAGAGCTTTGCCCGCGAGCAGGTCGAGAACGCCGCGAAGGCGATGGCGCTCGCCACGGAGGCCGAAGTCAAAGACCTGCGCCGGATGGTGCGCAGGCTGGAGGACGAGCTCGCCCTGCTCAAGAGCGAACAGGCCCCGGCCGGGCGAAAGGGCAGCGCTGCCAAGAGCAACGCAGCCGAGTAACGGCTCGGCCCGGACGTCAGGCCACGCGCTTGTCGAGCCAGTCGGTGACGAGCGACCAGGTCGTCTTGGGCGCGTCTCGCCCGACGAGCAGATCGATGTGGCCGAGCGGCAGAGCGCGGTAAGTCTTGTCCCGGGCACGGCTGCGCAGAAATGCGGGACGCACGCTGGCAGGCGGAGCCAGATCGTCGTTCGCACCGGCGATCACGAAAAGGGGCAGATCCATCGTCTCGAACCGCTCGACGTAATCGGACTCGCGTCCCCCGAAGCGCCGCTGCCCTCCCCAGTCGAACATATCGAGCATCTCCGCCAGCGCCGCACGATCGAACGCCAGGCGCAGGTGCTGCTCGAGAACATGAGGCTCGCAGGACCCCGCGTGCCAACCGCGGACTGGGAGCGGATAGAAGGGGCTTTCGGCGAATCGTCGCAAGCTTCGCATCGTGAACCCCACGGGTGCTAGGGACAGCGAGGCGTTCGGCATCGGGGCGACGTTGAGGACCCGCATGACGAACGCGATTGCTCCGAGCGCGATTGAACCGCGTGTGAAGTGGTACGGGCTCCCGATCGACACCACGCCGGCGACTGCGCCGGCCAGAGAGGGGGCCGAGGCGTAGGCGACGAGCCCGCCGAGCGAATGGCCGACGATCCACACGGGTCGACCCGCGGAAAGCAGCCTGATCTCGTCGATCGCCGCCGGCAGATCGCCGCGGACGTAGTCCTCGATCCCCCGACAGCGGCGCGCCCCGAGATGACGCGAACGCCCGTGGCCTCGGAGATCGAGATTGAAGACGTCGAACCCGGCGGAGGCGAGATGGTTGGCGAAGCTGCGCGCAGGCAGATGCCAGGCGTATCGGTTTTGCCCGAAGCCGTGCACGAGCAGTACGGGAGCGCGCGTCGCATCGACCGCGGCCGTTCGCTTTCGCACCATGGCGAGCGGTACGGCACCTCCGGTGACGACGATCTCCTTGCGGAACCTCGCCTTCGCTTCCCGGTCAATGAACTGTTCGACGACTCGCCCTTGAAGGATCAATGAGGTCCTCGCGAATGCTCGAGGTGAATCCCCCCACCAGGCAATCTCTAGTGTAGCATCGCGCCCATCGTCATTGCCTCCTTCCCTGGCCGATTTGATCGAGGTCTTCGCCCATGACCCTCTTCCGCAGTAGCCGCACTTTAACAGCTCTTCTCGACGCTCGGCGGGCCGGCACCGGACAGCGGCTAGGACAATGCATTTTCGTGAGTGCAGCAACTCGCGCGCCGGGCCGCAGTCATAAGAGGCGACGGGCGGCGTCGATTCCCGCTTGGGTTCTCGCGGTCGTGCTCGCCGCGCTTTACGCGACACCGCTCGCGTTCGCACAGAGCACGGATACGACGCAAACACCGACGACGAAGCCGACGACGCATCACACCAAGAAGAAGCCGAAGCCGGCGGCCTCAGCGAGCGCCAGCGACTCCACCGCCCCCTCCTCGGCTCCCGCCGAGGCGCCGGATGCGGCGGCAAGCAGCGCGCCGACCGCAGCCGCAAGCAGCGCTCCGGCAGCAAGCGCCGCGCCGCCGGCCGAAGCTCCTGCGCCGGCGCCCGTGACGATCTCGCCGGACAATTACGACATCACCAACACGACCGAGGACCCGAACAAGCGCTACCTCTTCGCCGGGGTGCGGTATCGCGGGACCATCATTCCGGCCTTCATCGAGCACATCTTCGTCGACGAAGGGAAAACGATTTACTCCAACACCGTCGGTGCCGAGCTCGACATCCGCAAGGGGGGCCAATCGATGATCCCGTGGATCCAGTACACGGACTACAATACCGGCGACATCCTGTTTCACCAGAAGGGCCAACCGACCGACGACGCGGCATTTTACTCGGACGTCAACAGCAGTCTCAAGGCAATCTATATCGGTATCGACGAGCAGTGGTCGGTGCCGCTCGCCAATCACGTCGATTTCGAATTCGGATTCGGAGTGGGACTGGGTTACATCTTCGGCAAACTTTATAACGACTGGGTTTATCAGACGACGAACGGCCCCCTCGTCGCCAGCAACGGAGATCGGTTCACCGAATGTCCGTCGACGACGCCTCCGCTCACCAACGCGGTCAATGGGTCTCGAGGCTGCGGGATCGGAGACCACGTGAATGCCACCATTGCGAAGGTCGCCGGCTACGTGGAGCCGAACTGGTTCAACGGCGGGTCCGTTCCCGTCATTTTCCCGCACGTCGCGGTGCCGCAGCTGAGCTTGAGGTACAAACCGATCAAACAGCTCGAGACCCGGTTGAGCCTCGGCTTCTCCCTGACGGGCTTCTGGTTCGGCGTGAGCGCGGACTACGGCTTCGAAAAGAAGGAGGAGCCGAGCGCCTCACCGCACGGCACGCGCGAGGGCGAGCCGCGCGATACACTTTGACAACGGCATGATCGAGTTACCGCCGCGCTACGAGCCGGAGCATCGCCTCGGCGCGGGCGGCGGCGGTGAGGTCTGGGCGGTGCGTGATCGCGTCACCGGCCAAGTGCTGGCGTTCAAGGCGCTGGCTCGCGGCGCAGGGGAGGCCGAGGTCGGCGCCCTCGTCCGCGAAGCCATCGCGCTGAGCGGCCTCGAAGGACTCGGCGTCCCACGCGTCGTCGCGTTCGGAGCGCTGTCGGACGGCCGCCGCTACATGCTGCGCGAGCTCGTGGAGGGGCGCAGTCTGGAGGAAGTTCTGCAGCAACCGCACGGACCGGGGTGGATCGACGCGATCGCGAGCGCGTGCGATCAGCTCACCGTGATCCACCGGGCCGGCCTCTTGCACGGCGACGTCAAGCCGGCGAACATCATTCTGGGGGTCGACGGCCGCGGCACCCTCGTCGATATGGGTCTTGCCGCACCCTGGCGTGAAGGCGGAACGGCCACGGTGGGTCTGACGCCGCGGTACGCCGCGCCGGAGCTCCTGCGGGGCGAGCCACTGACCGTCCGCGCGGAGGTCTTCGCTCTCGGCGCGTCGCTGGGCGAGGCGCTCGCGCGAAGAGGAGACGAGCTCGAGGAGGGCACGAGAATCGCGCTCGCGAAGACGGTCGCCCGCGCAACGGCTCCGGCGCCCAGCGCGCGTTGGCCGAGCGTCGACGAGCTAGCCAGCGCCATCCGTCATGCAGCGGGTTTGCCCGTGAGAGAAGCCACGGAGCCGCCCTGGCCGGTTCTCGGCGCCGATGCCGCCGCTCATGCATTGCTCGAGCGCGTGCGGGCCCTGCCCGCAGGAGGGGCCCTGGCGATCGAGGGGCCTCGAGGTTCGGGACGCACCACCCTCGCGCGACGAGTCGCGTGGACACTCGGCGTGGCCGGACGCGCCGTGGCCTTCATCGAAGCCCCGGTGGGCGACCTTGCAATGAGCGAAGTGGTCGAGCTCGAGCTTCGCCCCCACAAGCAGAATGCGGGCGAAGTCATCGTGATCGTCGACGACGGCGACGCGCTCGACCCTCCCTCTCGTGAGATGCTGCGACTCGCGTCGGATGCCGGAGCGCGGCTCGTCGTCGTCGCGGCAGTCGATGCCGTGGCGCCTCTCGCTCACGGCCCCTCGTTCCCCTTCTTTCTGCCGCCGCTCGAACCGGACGCCGCCGCCGAGCTGCTCCACCGCTCGGTGCCGTCGCTTCCCGTCGCGCTCGGCTCGCGCCTCATCGAACGCACTGGACGCCGCCCGGGCGCGCTGCGGGCGGCGGTTCGACGCCTCGCCGGGCGAGCGGTCGTCTGCGACGAGGACGTCGAGCGTGCGCTCGGAGAAGATCGGCCTTCGACCCCGGTCAATGCACAACGCGGACAACGCTTCGAGGAGGTCGAACGCGCCCTGGATCGCGGACGTTTCGACGAGGCCGTCTCCGCCTTGAGCGCGATCGGGATGCCGCGAACCGAGTCCGAGCGCGTCAGGATTGGCCTCGCGCGCGCGCGCCTCGCAGTCGGCCGGGGTGACGCGGAGGGGGCGCTTTCGAGTCTCGAGGCGATCGAGGGCGGCTGTCGCTCCATGGGGAAGGCTCGCGCCTGGACCGCCCTGCGGGCGCGGGCCTGCCTGCGCGCAGGACGCTACGCGGAGGCCGCATCCCTGGCCGAGGCGTTGATCGGGGAAGACGCGACCGACGCGTACGCCGCCGACGCGATGTCCAGTCGCGGCGTCGCGCTCGCCCTCACCGGTGACGATGCGGCCGCTCACGCGCTGCTCGATCGCGCGATCGAGCTCGCGCGCGCCATCGGCGACAGTCGCATCGAAGCGGTCGCCCTGGGGTCCGCCGCAATCGCCCATCAACGCGCGGGGCGCGTCGCGCAAGCGCGGACCGCGTACGAGGCGTCGCTCGCCGCCGCGGAAAAGGCGCAGGACGCCGCGACGGTTGCAACGATGCGCCTGAACCTCGCGGGCGTCGCGCAGGCCGAGGGGGAGCTCGGGCAGGCGCTCGTACACCTTCAGGCGGCGGTCGACATGGGACGGCGCGCGGGAAGCGGTGCCGCCGTGACCCAGGCGCTCCTCAACCTCGCGAACCTCGACCTCTACCTCGGGCGCTGGTCGCGCGCGCGGACCTCGATCGATCAGCTCATCGCCGGGCGCGAGGAGCTCTCGACGGCCGCCCGCGCCCAGCTTCTGGGGCTCGAGGCCGAGTACGCGGCCCGAACCGAGGACGCCGATCGCGCGGCCGCCCTTTACGAAGACGCGGCGAACGCGTGGCAGGCGCAAGGTCGGATGCACGACGCCGCCGAGCTTCGGCTCGAGGGGCTGCTCGCGCGGGCGCGATCGAGTAGCCGCGATTCGCAGAGCCTGCCTCGCGAGCTGGACGCCATTCTCAAGGCGACGAACGGTGCGGAGCTCGGTGAGCACGAGTCGCTCGCGCAGCTCGTCCGGGGCGCGATCGCCCAAGCGACCGGCGACGAGGAGAGCGCACGGAGCGCTCTGGACGCCGCCGTCGAGGCAGCCAAGAAGGTCGGCCGACGCGAGTGGGCATGGCAGGCGCTCGACGCCCGCGCGCGACTCGCCGCAGCCCAGGGCGGGGTCGCAACGGCCCGGCGCGACACGGAGGCGGCACTCTCGATCCTCGAAGAGACGGCGGCCAAGCTTCCGCGCGATCTGCGCGAGGTATTCTGGAACGATCCGCGCCGTCGCGCGCTTCGTCAGGCGCACACGGCGACCGTGGTCGCATCCCCCGTGGAGCACGGCTCGCTCGGGGCATCGGCGCCGATTGCGCGGGCGGGCAGCACCACGTCGCTCTTCAGCGGCCGGCTGGCCGAGGACAGGCTCGGACGAATTCTCGAGATCACTCGCGAGCTGGCGACGGAGCACGACATGGATCGACTGCTGCAGCGCGTGACCGACCATGCCGTCGCGCTGCTCGGAGCCGAGCGCGGATTCATCCTTCTCGTCGGCGACGAAGGCCGGCTCGAGGCTCACACCGCGCGAACGCGCGCCGGCGCGGACGAACCCCATGCGAAATTTTCACGTTCGGTTTCCGAGCGCGTCGTCGAGAGCGGAGAGCCGGTCGTGACGGTCAGCGCGCGTGACGACCAGCGGCTCGCTGAAGCCATGAGCGTCCACCAGCTCATGATCCAGTCGGTCGCGTGCGTTCCGATCCGGGGTGCCCCTCCCGTGGGACGCACGATAGGCGCGCTTTATCTCGAGACGCGTCTTCGTCCTGGGCTTCGCTTCGAACGTGAGGTGCCGACTCTCAGCGCATTCGCCGACCAGGCGGCGATTGCGATCGAGAACGCTCGCTTGCTCGCGGAAAACCGGGCTCGCGCCGACGAGCTCGCGCGAGCGAATGGCGAGCTCGAGTCCGCCCGCGACGAGCTGGCCCGCCGACTCGGAAAAAGAACCGTGCAGCTCGCCGAGGCGCGCCGCGACCTCAAGCAGGTGCGCGCCGAGCTGAAGAGCCACTTCGGCTACGCGGGTCTCGTCGGCACGAGCGCCGCAATGCGGCGACTGTACGCGCTCATCGAGCGCGTGAAAGAGACCGACGTTCCTCTGCTCTTGACCGGCGAAAGTGGGACAGGCAAGGAAGTGGTCGCGCGCGCGATTCACCAGGCGGGCCCTCGGGCCAAGAAACCGCTACTCGGCGTCAACTGCGGGGCCATCCCGGCAAACCTCCTCGAATCGGAGCTTTTCGGGAGCGTTCGAGGAGCATTCACCGGGGCCGACCGCGACCGCCCGGGCCTGTTCCAGGAAGCCGACGAGGGGACGCTGCTGCTCGACGAGATCGGCGAGATGGTCCCCAAGATGCAAGGCGGTCTGCTGCGCGTCCTGCAGGAGCGGTGCGTGCGCCGGGTCGGGGCGACGCGGGAAGAACGCGTCGACGTTCGTGTCATCGCGGCAACCCACCGCGACCTCGGGCAGATGGTGAGCGACGGCACGTTCCGTGAAGACCTCTATTACCGTCTCCATGTCGTCGAGCTGCGCGTGCCGGCGCTCCGCGAGCGCGTGGAGGACATTCCGCTGCTCATCGACCACTTCATCTCCCTCTTCGCGGCGCGTTACCACCGCGAGAGAAAATCCGTTTCCCGCGCGGCGCTGCGACAGCTTTGCGCGTATCCGTGGCCCGGCAACGTGAGACAGCTCGAGCACGTGCTGCTCAGTGCATGGCTCATGTCCGAGTCGAGTGAGATCGGCATCGACGATCTCGAGCTGCCCGCTCACTCCGGCGCTCGGGCGGCCCGCCAAAGCGGACGCAGCCATTCGCGCAGCTCCGCGCCGGCGCCGAGCTCGCCGAGTCGCCCCGAGAATGCGGCCGATCACAAGGCCGCCGAGCGCGACCGCATTTTGAGCGCGCTGACCGCCAGCAACTGGAACCGGGCGCAGGCTGCAAAGCTGATCGGCCTGCCCCGACGGACGTTCTACCGCAGGCTCAAGGAATTCGGCATCCTCTAGCTTGCAGTCGCGGCTTGCGCTCATCAGGTCGCGGCGAACAGAATGCCGCCGATGAAACCCGCACTGCTCGCGCCGATCCTCGCCATCTCCTCTTTGGCCTGCTCGACCCCGACTCCGCCTCCGGAGAGTGCAAGCGCAGCGGCGCCGCTCGCGCCGAACGCCGCCACCGTGCCGAGCGCCGCCGCCCCCAATGCGTCTGCCGGTCCGGCAGCGTCCGGAGTCTCCTCGGCGCCACCGACGACCACGCCATCGCCGGCCGCCCAGGCCGCCACCGACGATCTGGTGGGCCGTGAGGCCCCGGATTTCACCGCCACCGCCCAGGATGGGAGCTCGGTGCACCTTTCGGCGCTTCGGGGCAAACGCGTCGTCGTCTACTTCTATCCGAAGGACGAAACCGCAGGATGCACCAAGGAGGCATGCTCGTTTCGTGACTCATGGCAGTCGATTTCCGGCGCCGGTGCGGTGCTCGTGGGCGTCTCGGCCGACAAGCTCGAATCGCACAAAAGCTTTGCCGAGCACTACAAGCTTCCCTTCCTTCTGGTCAGCGATCCGGACGGATCGATAGCGCGGTCCTACGGTGTCCCGTTCGAAGGGCACCATCGCCGCCAGACCGTCGTCATCGGCCCGGACGGCCGGGTGCGCAAGGTGTACCGGACGGTCGACGTGACCATCCACGCGCAGCAGATCCTCGACGATCTCTCGCATCTGTCCTGAAGGCTGAAGGCTGAAGGCACGATGAGCCCCGGCCGGGCGCTGGAGGTCTGGATCGACGGAATCGCCCTCCCGGAGGACGACGCCCGCGCGTTGTGGCGCCGCTTCAGCTCTTGGATGGACGAGCACCCGGCCGATCTCGCGGGCTTCGCGCGATCCGAGGGGTTCGCGAGCGTGCACCCCGAGCTTCACGCAGGGTCGCCCGCGCTCGTCGCGAGCCGCAGCCCGGCGACCGTGCAGCGCCCGTACGGTCCGGCCATGGAAAGCGCGCGCGCAAGAGCGCGTGCAAAACGAAGCGCAAAAGCGGGCTCTCGCCGGCGTCGATAGCGCGGCGGCCGTGGACAGCGAGGCCGACCAGTGCTACTCGCCGCCGTTAGTTTTCCACCATCATCGAACTCTCTACGCCACAGAGACGCATGCTTTCCGCCTCCCTCGACGGCGTCGTGCTGGCGGCCTCCCCGCAAGCCATCAACGTCGACTTCGACACGACCTTCGTCCTGCAGCTCGTCTTTTTCGTCTTGCTGACGCTCGCCCTTAAGCCGCTCGTCTTCGATCCGACGCTCAAGTTGTTCGAGGCGCGCGAGCGCCTCATCGACGGTGTCAAGTCGCAGGCGCGGCACATCGACGAGCGGTCCGCCAGCGCGCTTGCGGAGTACGAGAAGGGAATGGCCGACGCCCGCGCTACTGGAAATGCGGAGCGCGAGAAGACGAGGCAAGACGGGATCCGGCGCGAACAGGAGATCCTCGGAGGTGTTCGCGACGCGACGACCCGCGCCGTCGAAGACGCCAAGCGGCAAATGTACGCGGAGGCCGAGCGCACCCGCGCCGCGCTGCAGATCGAAGTGACCACGATGGCTCACACTCTGGCGACGCGAGTTCTGGGACGAGAGGTCAAATCGTGAAACGGGCGGCCGCAGGGAACAACTGCGAGGGCGGATCGTGAGGGTGGCGGTCGTCGCGCGACGTTTGGCGCTGGCGTCGATGCTTCTCGTCACGGCGTGGTCCGTCTGGGCGTGGGCGGCGTGGGCGCGACCGGCCGCGCACGAGAGTCCGGCGGAACCGGCGACCGAACAGCGCGAGGAGGACGAATCGCCGGCACCGATCAACTGGACGCAGTTCGGCGGAGAGTCGCCGCCGTTCATCGCGATGATCGTCAACTTCGGCATCCTGGCCGCGGGGTATTACCTGTTCGGCAAGAAGCCCATCGCGACGGCGCTCGAGAACCGTCGCGAGACCATTGCGAGCAGCATCGCGGAGGCGCAGCGGATGAGGGAGGAAGCCGAGGCTCGCGCCAAGACGTATCAGGCAAAGCTCCAGCGACTGGAAGAGGACGCCAGAGCGGCGCGTGACGCGCTTCGACGCGCCGGTGAGGCCGAGCACCAGCGGATCGTCAGCGAGGCGGAGGCCAAGGCGGAACGCATTCGACGGGATGCCGAGTTCGTGCTCGAGCAAGAGCTCAAGCAGCTCCGACTCGATCTCTGGAAGGGCGCGGCCGACGCGGCCGTGACAGCCGCCGCCGAGATCTTGAAGCAGAGGGTCACTCCGGCCGATCAAGAGCGGCTGGCCGAGAGCTATCTCGCCGATCTCGGAGCCCCCGAGAATGCCCCGGCGTTGCATCCCGAGGAGACGGTGCAATGAGCGTCGCCATCGTCGCTCGACGCTACGCTCGGGCCCTGCTCGAGCTCGGCGTCGAGGAGGGCAAGCTCGACAGGATCGTCACTGACTTCGAGACGGTGGCCGACGCGTGGAAGACGAGCGGTGAGCTCCGTCAGGCGCTTGAGAATCCGCTCGTCCCCGGCGAGACCAAGAGGGCCGTCGTCCGCGAGCTTGCGGACCAAATCGGCGCGGCACCGACGACCCAAAACGCGCTCTTGTTCCTGGTCGACCGCCATCGCCTGCGCGTCCTTCCGTATCTCGCGCGCGCGCTGCAGGATCTGGCCGACGGGCGCGAGGGCGTGGTTCGAGCCGAGGTCACGACCGCAGTCCCGCTGCCGGACGCCTATTACGGAAGGCTTCAAGCTCGGCTCGAACGCCTGACGGGCAAGCGAATCGTGCTCGATCGCAAGATCGATCCGTCGCTGGTCGCCGGCGTGGTCACGCGGATCGGCGACCGCATCATCGACGGAAGCCTCCGCACGCGGCTCGATTCCCTGCGCGAAGCGATTTTGCCCGACGCTTGATCTGATTCTTCATCCGCCGCGGCCGACCGAGACGACCGATCCAGACATAGCCGAGGAACCGACGATGCAGCTCCGCGCCGAAGAGATTTCCGCAATCATCAAAAAGCAGATCCAGAGCTTCGAGGCAACCGCCCTGACGACCGAGACGGGCACGGTCCTCAGCGTCGGCGACGGCATCGCGCGCGTGTACGGCCTCGAGGGTGCGATGTCGGGCGAGCTGCTGGAGTTCCCCGGCGGACTGATGGCGCTCGTTCTCAACCTCGAGGCGGACAACGTCGGTTCGGTCTGCTTCGGCGACGTCTCCGGAGTCCGAGAAGGGGCCATCGTCAAACGCACCGGACGAATCCTCGACGTTCCCGTGGGGGAAGCATTGGTCGGCCGGGTCGTCAATGCGCTCGGTCAGCCGGTAGACGGCAAGGGGCCCATCGAGACGCCGCATCGGCGTCGGGTCGAATTGAAGGCTCCGGGGATCCTCGCTCGCCAGCCCGTCAAGGAACCGCTTCAAACGGGGATCAAGGCGATCGACGCGATGGTGCCGATCGGACGCGGACAGCGCGAGCTCATCATCGGCGACCGGCAGACGGGCAAGACGGCGGTGGCGATCGACACGATTCTCAATCAGCGCGGCCAGGGCGTGCATTGCTTCTACGTAGCGATCGGTCAAAAGCAATCGACCGTCGCGAGCGTCGTCGACAAGCTGACGCAGCACGGCGCCATGGAGTACACGACTGTCGTCGTGGCTGGCGCCAGCGAGATGGCCCCGCTGCAGTTCATCGCCCCCTACTCGGGCGTCACGATGGCCGAGTATTTCCGCGACAGCGGCCGTCACGCTCTGTGCGTCTACGACGACCTGTCGAAGCAGGCGGTCGCCTATCGGCAGCTCTCGCTGCTGCTCCGCAGGCCGCCGGGGCGCGAGGCATATCCCGGCGACGTCTTCTATATTCATTCGCGCCTTCTCGAGCGCGCCGCGAAGATGGCCGAGGAGGTCGCCGTCGTTCCGAAGGACGTCACGGAGTGGGATCGACGCGGCGGGGCCCAAGTCCACAAGGGCGAGATCGCGCGTCACCACGCCGAGGCCGAGCTGAAACAAAAAGGAGAGGCTACGCACCACATCCTGCGGAATCCTCGCTCCGGCGGGTCGCTGACCGCCCTGCCGATCATCGAGACGCAGGCGGGCGACGTGAGCGCCTACATTCCCACGAACGTGATTTCCATCACGGACGGGCAGATCTTCCTCGAGACGGACCTTTTCTACTCGGGCGTCCGACCTGCCATCAACGTCGGGATCAGTGTCAGCCGTGTCGGCGGAAGCGCACAGATCAAAGCGATGAAGACGGTCGCTGGACGACTCAAGCTGGAGCTGGCCCAGTACCGCGAGATGGCCGCGTTCGCGCAGTTTGCGAGCGATCTGGACAAGGTCACGCGCGACCAGCTGGAGCGCGGAGCCCGGCTGGTCGAGATTCTCAAGCAGGGACAGTACGTTCCGGTTCCGGTCGAGAAGCAGGTCGTCATCATCTACGCGGGCACGCGCGGCTACATCGACAAGCTCGCCATCGGCCAGCTCGCGGCGTACGAACGCGGTCTCTACCTTTTCATCGAAAAGCAATATCCCGCGATCTACGAGACGCTCCGGTCGAAGAAGTCGCTCGACGAGGCGACGGAATCCACGCTCAAGAAGGCCCTCGACGAATACGCCGCGGCCTTCGGATCGTCCGAAGCGGCGAGTGGCGGCGGGGGAAAATAGCCATGCCCTCGCTCAAGGCAATTCGAAAGCGCATCGCGAGCACGAAGGCGACTCAGAAGATCACGCGGGCGATGAAGATGGTCGCCGGGGCGCGCCTCACGCGCGCCCAGCAGCGCATCGTATCGATGCGCCCGTACGCCCTGAAGACGGCCGAGGTTCTCGAGTCGGTGGCCAGCGCTGCGTCCACCGCGGAGCAGTCACAAAACGAGCCGCTGCACCCGCTTCTCGCGGTGCGTCCGGAAAAGAAGGCCCTGTACCTGGTGTTCACGGCGGATCGTGGGCTCTGCGGCGCGCTCAACACCAACGTGAACAAGACCGTGGAGCGCGTGTGGCGGGAGAAGGAGGCCGCCGGCGTCGATGTCTCTTTTGCGACGCTCGGCCGCAAAGGTCGCGAGCATCTCGTCCGACGGCAAGGTCGGGTCGTTCGAGACTTTCGCCACATCTACGATGGAGTGGACTTGGTCAAGGCGCGCTCGGTGTCGCAGTGGTTGGTGGTCCGGTTCGAGAAGGGTGAGGTCGATTCGATCCACCTGGTCTTCAACGAGTTCAAGAGCGCAATCACTCAGAAGGTGACGATCGAACGTCTCTTGCCACTCGGTGATCGATCGACCGACCGACGCAGCGTTGGGGCTGCCGCGGCGACCGACCGTATCGCGCCGGCCGACTACATCTTCGAGCCCGACAAGCGCGCGCTCATCGATCGGCTCGTTCCCATGTACATCGAGATCACGCTGTATCGGGCGCTGCTCGAGAGTCAGGCGAGTTTCTTCGGAGCGCAGATGACGGCAATGGATGCCGCGACCCGCAACGCCAAAGAAATGATCAGCCGCCTTACGCTCGCGTAC
Organism: Polyangiaceae bacterium; assembly: GCA_035622655.1. Classification (GTDB taxonomy): domain Bacteria; phylum Myxococcota_A; class Polyangia; order Polyangiales; family Polyangiaceae; genus Palsa-1150. The sequence continues at coordinate 13,099 of DASPUY010000132.1, read as the reverse complement.
AACCGGGCCCGCCAGGCCGCGATCACCAAGGAGCTGATGGAGATCATCGGAGGCGCCGAAGCGCTCAACGGCTGAGCGACCTCGCACCGCGCCTTCAGCGCGCGCGGTCGGCCGTGGGTAGCGTGACCCGGTAGACGAGCTCTCCAGCGACGGTCTCGGCAGCAAAGCGACCACGTTGCGCGCGGATCGCAGCCTCGGCAAAGACGATCGAGAGCGAACTGCGGGCGCTGTCCAGGCTCTCCGCGACGGTTCCCGCACGAATGACGAAGGTTCCGCCTCGCTGATCGACGTGACACGAGCCGTTCGCATGACGGACTGCTTCCTGAACGACGCGGTCGAGCGCACATTCGAGCAGATCGGCATCCGCTCGAACGAGATCGTCGCTCGAGGTCCACCCAATCCGCACACCGCGCGTCGCCGCGCCGGCAGAGGCGCTCGCGACGACCGAAGCGACGACTTTGGACGCCGAGACGTCCCGGAGCGACGGCTCGTGATCGCCGGAGGACAGGCGCAGCGCGTTCGCCATGTCCGACACCAGGCGCACCGCGCGGGCGTTGGCCTCCTTGCAGTCCTGGAGCGCTGCCCTCACCGGCCCGTATTCCTGGTCGGGCAGCTCGGAGAGGGCGAAATCGAGGTTCATCGAAATCGCAGCCAGCGGCGTCCTGAGATCGTGCGCCAGCAGATTCAAGTGATTCGCGTCGTTCGGCTGCGCTTCGCGCAGCACCTTGGCCCTCAGAGCGCTCGTACGACTCCTGGCTTCCGGCCGGACACTGGCCATCGTGGACCTTGCCTTCGACGGGTCAATACGGTGGTACGGCCGCGCTCCATGGGGAATAAGGGGGGCAGGGCGCCCGCCTCAGTCGCCGCGCAGCAGGCGCGCGTCGGGGCCGTCTGGATCGACGACGACGCTGCAATCGCGCGCGCTGACGGCCATCGAGGCGAGAATGGGCGATGGCCACACACCCAGCACGAACGCCGCGGCCGCCATGGGCACGAGAGCGAGCAGTTCGTGTGGCGCCGCGTCCGGCAGCCTTCCGCCGAATGGAGCGAGCTGCGCGCTCTGACGCCAGCTCGGATCGGCTCTTCCCATGAGCAAGAGGCGGCCCATCCGAAGGTGGGCCGCGGCCGACGCGAGCAGCGAGAACGTGAGAATCACGGCCAGAACCGGATAGCGAACGAAGCCGCCGAGCAGGGCGAGCACGATGCTCCACGATCCGGCCAGCCCCGGAGCGCCGAGGGAAACGCCCAGGCCGACCGCTGCCAGCACGCGGAGCGTCGGAGCGTCCACGATCAGCGCCCCCAAGCGCCCGACGTCGCAGGTGTTCACGCGTTCCTCGAGCGCGGCGGCACAGCCGAGCACGAGGACGGCCGAGAGGCCGTGTGCAACGAGAGCCACCATCCCTCCTGCGATGCCGACGGGCGTGAGCGCGCCCACCCCGTAGAGCGCGACGCCGGAAGTCGCCACGGTCGTGTACGCGACGAAGCGCCGCAGATCCTGCTGCACCATTGCGCACAGTGACGCCCAGACGGCCGAAAGGGCGCCCAGGGTGGCCACCGCGCCGCCGGCCCAGCGCGCCCCCTCAGGGACGGCGCCCAAGCCGACACGAACGAGAAGGTACGGACCGAGACCGACGACCGCGCCCCCGAGCACGATGCCGGCGGACCCCGGACCTTGTTCCAGTGCGTCCGGAAGCCACCGATGAAACGGCACGACGGGCGATACGATCGCCACCGCCAGGAACAGCAGCGCCCAAGCAACTTCCACCAGGGGCATGCCCAGCAGGGGCGGGCTCGCCACGAAGGCGGTGCGGGAAAGCTCGGGGACGGCCAGCGTATGGGGGACCAGCGAGCCGTCCACCAGAAACGTCGGGCCAGAAGCATGCGAGAGAGCCGTGAAGGCCAGGAGCAGAGCCAACGATCCGACCACGCCGGCGACAGCGACTTTGGCGGCGGCGATCTGGGCGCGCGCGCCGCCCCACCCTCCCACGAGGAGCACGAGGGCCAGCCATACGGCCTCCCACGCCGCGAACAGTACGAGAAGATCGAGCGCCACGATCACGCCCACCATCCCCGCGCACAGCAGCGCGAGCGCAGCGAGGTACGCGCCGCCGCGCCGCTCGGCCCCGGCTACGAGGAAGGCCACGAATGCGACCGACGCCGTCATGAGCAGAAGCGCAATGCTCGTCCCGTCGACGCCGACGTACCACTCCGAGGCGATCGACCGTATCCAGACGGCGCGCTCGACCAGCTGAAAGCCCTCGTTGCCGTCCGCGCGGCCGATATCGACGCCGAAGTGACGATAAGCCCAGGCGGCCAGGAGAAACTCGATCGCAGCGACACCGGTGGAGACGTGACCGACCCAGGGATCGTCGGCCCGGCGCAACGCGTTCGCAGCGGCGACGATGAGGACGATGAGAAGGGGGCCCGCCACCAGAAGGGACAAGACGTGCGCGCCGACCCACCCGAGACTCGTGGGCATCTGCGCGCGAAAGCCCATCGCGACCTCGCCCGAATCCTCGTCGCTCGACGTCACCACGACGTGGCCGAATGCCTGCTGCATGCGCGCGGATTTGTCGGGCGTCCACGAAACGACGACGCTCTTCGAGGCGCCGGGGGCGACGATCGCGCTGGTGGCCGCGCCGTCGGCGAAGCGAACCGACAGACGCGACGGCGATCGCACGTCGTCCGCGTCCCCTTGCAGGGCAATGCGCGACACCGTCAGCGGCTCGGCGCCGACATTGCCGATGGCGAACTCACCCACCCAACCTCCCGCGCCTGGGCGAAGCTCCAGGGGACCTCGACCGGCGCCGGGCGCCGACAGCGCGATGCGACCGCCGCGTCCAGGCGCCCCGGCCACGGCGGGCGATGCCGACACGGCGACCAGGGCCACCACCAGGCCGATCCACAAGCCGCGAAGAGCAGGCGTGATCACGGAGTCTCCTTCATCGATTCGACCAGAAACCGTGCGCCGCCACGACCGCGGCCGCGAGCCCGACGATCGCCCAGGCGATCGTTCCGATCGACATTCCCACCAGCGATTCCACGCAGCGTCCCAGCCACACCGCGGACGCGGCGAACGCCTCGCCCGGTTTCGAGAGCACCCTCGTATCGAAGCGTCCCGTGATCCACGCAGCGACGCGGATGGCTGCGGCCGCGACACGGATGACCGCGTCGAGCACCCATCGCTCGAATCGCACCAGCAAAAGGCCCAAACGAGTGGGGACTCGCTCGAAGATCACGGAGGCGGTCACAATCGCTCGGCCGTCGCGGCGACCTGCGGCCGCCGCCCAGACGACGCCCATCGCGACGATGAGGATCGCGGCTACCGCGCCGGGCAGCACGAGCTTCATCCGGGGGGCGAGCACGAGGAGGTCGGATGCGCGCAGGAGCCACAGCGGACCGACGAGCGCCGTGGTCATGCCATGCGCCACGGTCGCAAGGGGCACCGACGTTTCGAAGACGCCCTGCGGCACGCTCACCAGCCACGCCCCCACGACCCAAATGCACAGCACGACGGTGACCGCGACCGCATCCGGCGTCCACGGCGCCGACGGTCGGGCGCGCTCCGAGCTCCATGCGAGACCGAGGTCGCGAGGCGACAGCGAGGGCCCCGAAACAGCCAGGTCGAACGACTCGCCCTGGTCGGGCACGTTCACGTCGACCACGAGGTCACCCTCCTGCTCGCCAGACGCGCGTCCCACGTGCACGCGAACCGTATGGAATCCACGCGGTATCGGCACGTCGACGAACGGCGCGGTGGCGATCGGCACGCGCGCCTCGTCCACGTATACCGCGGCGCCGGGGGCGTGCGTCAACGTGATGAATCCGCTGCCTGCAGCCGCGGGTGGCGAAGGCAGGGCGAAGAGCCCTGGCCCTTGCCGGACGCTGAACTCCCGGCCGTCCCAGGTCCCAGCCGAAGCCCAAAAGAGCCAGAAGGCTCCGAATGCGAGCGTGAGGAGCGCTGCCGCGCCGCGGCCTGCGACGGCGACCCCCGCGCGGGGCTCCTTCCAGCCGGCGAGCCATGCGCCGGCGGCGATCGCGATCGACCAGCCGATCAGGGCCGCAATCAGGCCGTCCGCGAGAAAAGAGACCAGCGCGCCCGCCAGCGTAAGCTCGAGAGAGGCCCACACCTTCGACTCACCCTCCGACGGTGGTCGAACCGCGCTCCAGACGGCGACTGCAAAAACCAACACGCACGCGAACGCGCACAGGGCGGCGGACACCCAGTCGAGCACGAGGACGACGCAGACATCCGCTCCTCCGACCCGAATCCCGCTCGGGATGGCTTGCCAATACGCGCGCCCCAGGGTCGGCGCTCGGAGCAGGACGAGCATGTGACCTAGGGCCGCTCCCGTGACCAGTCCGATCGAGCCGAGCCCGACGAGTCTGCCGACCACGGTGTGCGCACCCGGCAGTCGACCCGAGCGAGCGCGACGGATGTAGGACAAAGCGTGAAAGCCGAGCCCTAGAAGCAACGGCACCACGAGCAGCCACAACGTGCCGGAGACAACTACGTGCTGCACCGCTCCGACATGGTCAAGCATCGATGGCTGCTCTCAGGCTAACGTTTTCCATCGGCAGGCTGTAGGGCTGTTCGATCACGGAGTGGCCTGCGGTCAGAGAAATGGGCTAAGGTGCGCGTCCGCCGCACCAGGGCGCAGGCCGAGAATGAGGCGCCTGGCGCAGCCGACTGCGACGAAGAGCGCGACAGCGACGAGCGAGGCACTGCCGAGCCTCTGGAAGGCGGCCGGAGGCCCCCAGCCGCTCGAGGCCACGCTCGCCAAGAAGCAGGCGGCCGAGAGCGGGAGGAAGACCACCGCGGTCCTGTAGGTCTGCTCACGGTACGTGCGCGCGGGGGCCATCCACGACGAAGCGGCGATCACCAGCGCGACGACGAACAGCTTCGCGAGGTAGGTCGCAGCGCCTGCGGCCTGCAGAGCCGGTCGCGAATCCTGCTGCGCCGCAGTGAGCCCCGGCAGTGACCAGCCGCCGAGAAAGAGAGCCGTCACCAACCCCGCGACCGCGAGCCGATGGCCGCCCTCGATGGCAACAAGCCAGCGCCGCGACGGCGCGCCCAACGGTTGAGGCGGGCGCGCCGGTATCCGAGCGCACCGGATCAAGACGAACATCGTGGCGAGCAACGCCGGACTCCGGAACGCCAACCAGTCCGAGGGCCACCCGTCTTGAGCGCGGCCCAACTCGCGGATGGACAGCGACCCGGTGGCGAGAACGACGTTGGCGATGGCTATGGCGCCCGGCACGTGTTGCCACACCACGTGAAATACGGCGCTCGCGGCGCGTGAGGGCGACCCGGCGGCCATCGCCGCTGCCGCCGCGAGGGCCGTCGCGACCGCGACGAAGAGGATCCCGACGTCCGCCCTCGCGAAGGCCGGACATTGGCCGAAAGGCAGCACCGCAAGAGCGGCGCAGACCGCCAGAGCGGGCGTCGCCGCGGCGCGCGACCGCGGAAGAGCTGCCAGGAGCACCGTTTTCGCGAACCCGGCGAGCGGCGAGTGCCCTGCGGGTCTCCGCTCCCCCCCGGATGCGCACCGGGCACGCACGCGCGACATCACGCTTTCCGCCGCGCGGGCGACGAGCGGTGGAGTCGCGGCCCCCCAGAGAAGGACCGCCATCAGGGCCGTCACGACAGCCAGCCACGCCCCCAGCAGCTCCAGCGACGCCGCAGGCCGAAAGCCGCCGACGAGGACCGTGCGGGCGGTCTCGGTGGACGAGCCACCGCGCCGGATGCCGATCTCGGCCTCGTCCTCACCCGGCGCGGGCAAGACATCGCCCACCGTTTGCACCCTGAGGCCGTCGAAGCGGACCAGGACATCGCCCGCCGCGATGCCTGCGTTGTCGGCCGCCGAGCCGGCCGCGACGTCCCGGACGAGCACGCCCGTTTCGCGGGTTCCGGATGCGGCGTGGATGCCGACGAACCCAAGAAAACGCTCCCCCTCCGCCTCGCGGTCGACATCGAACGGCCTCGCGCTCGGGCGAAAATCGAGCGCGACCCCACGGAGCACGCCACCGACCGGCGCGACTCCCACCGTCGCCGCCGCGAAGGCGACCTCCAGCTCGCCGTCGAAGGTCGTGTGGACCGCCCGCTCGCCCTGCTGGCAAAAACGCGATTGGATGGCCTCGTCGATCCGCAGCTCGACGCGCTGCGGGCTGACCACAGCTCCGGTCGCCTCGATGGCGACGCCTCGGTCCGCCGGCTCTCCCGGACGATGCAGGGTCCCGCGAAAAGTGATGCGGGCCGGCTTGCCGGGCGGGAAACCGGCCCCGACAATCGCCATTCGATCCCCGACCTCGAGGTCGCGAGGAGCGACGTCGAGCACCTGAATGAGCTCCAGCGTGGGAACGTGAGCGAACAGGCCCGCAAGCGCCAGCAAAATCATGACGGCCACCGCGAACACGATCGGGGCGAGCACGCGGAGGGCGGACATTCGCTCGCGAATTTAGAACGAGCGAGCCGAACAAGGCGAAATTCACGCGAAGAGACCCATGAAGGCTATCCTCCGCCGACCCGGAGGCCACCATGAGCACCCTGACGCAATCCGTCGCCTGGAAGACTCTCGAACGCCTTCGCGACAAGAGTCGCGACCTTCACCTCCGGTCCCTGTTCGAGGCCGATCCGAAACGCTTCGAGCGATACTCGGTCGAGGTCGAGGACATTCTCGTCGACTACTCCAAGAATCGCGTCACCGAGGAGATCATGGCGGCCCTCTTCGAGCTCGCGCGCCAGGCACGCGTCTTCGAATGGCGCGATCGGATGTTCTCGGGCGAGAAGATCAACCGGACGGAAGACCGGGCCGTGCTGCATGTCGCGCTGCGCAATCGATCGAATCGCCCCATCGAGGTGGACGGCAAGGATGTGATGCCCGAAGTGAACGCCGTCCTGGCCAAGATGCGCAAGTTCACCGATGCCGTGCGCGGGGGCTCCTGGAAGGGCTACACGGGCAAGCGGATCACGGACATCGTCAACATCGGAATCGGCGGAAGCGACCTCGGCCCCACGATGGCGAGCCTGGCCCTCAAGCCGTACTGGCAGCCGGGCATGCGCGCACACTTCGTGTCCAACGTGGACGCGACGCAGCTGGCGGACACGATCGTCGATCTGGCACCGGAGCAAACTCTGTTCGTCGTCGAGAGCAAGACGTTTACGACGCAAGAGACGCTCATGAACGCTCGCAGCGCACGAGCGTGGCTGGTCGAGAAGCTCGGAGCCGAAGCGGCCGTCGCGAATCACTTCGTAGCCGTGTCGACGGCGACGGAGGAAGTGAAGAAGTTCGGAATCAACCCGGACAACATGTTCGCAATTTGGGATTGGGTCGGCGGGCGTTATTCACTCTGGAGCGCGATCGGCCTTCCGATCGCGCTGGTCGTCGGGATGGACTCCTTCGAGTCGATGCTCGCGGGAGGCCACGCCATCGACGAACACTTCCGATCGGCGCCGATGGAAAAGAGCGCTCCCGTCGTGGTGGCGCTACTCGGCATCTGGTACTCGAACTTCCTCGGCGCCTCGACGCACGCCATTCTTCCTTACGACCAGTCGATGAGCCGGTTCGCCGCGTACTTCCAGCAGGGGGACATGGAGAGCAACGGCAAACGGGTCGATCGTGCGGGACGATTCATCGAGGACTACACGACCGGGCCGATCGTCTGGGGAGAGCCGGGGACCAACGGCCAGCACGCATTCTACCAGTTGCTCCACCAGGGAACCCGCCTGGTCCCATGCGACTTTCTGGCGCCGCTCGAGTCGCATCATCCCATGGGAAAGCATCACGAGGTCCTGTTGGCGAACTTCTTCGCCCAGACCGAGGCATTGATGCGCGGAAAGACACTGGACGAGGCTCGGGCGGAGCTCGAGGCCATGAAACTGCCGCCCGAGCGGGTGAGGGAGCTCACCCCCCACAAGACCTTTCCCGGTAACCGTCCGACGACATCCATCGTCTTCACGAAGTTGACTCCGCGAACGCTCGGGATGCTCATCGCGCTCTACGAGCACAAGATTTTCGTGCAGGGCATCATCTGGGAGATCTTCAGCTTCGACCAATGGGGCGTCGAGCTCGGCAAGCAACTTGCCAAGAAAATCGAGCCGGAGCTCGAGGCCCGGGGACCGGTGGCGACGCACGATGCGTCGACGAATGCGCTCATCAACCGGTACAAGCATCACCTTGGGCGCGCCTGAGTGAGCGCGCCTCGGTCCTCCACGCCCGTCCGACACGCAGTGATCTGCAGCGCAGCGGCCACGGAGAGCATCCAGGCGACGAGAAACACGAGCGCGATCTTCTGGAGCGCCGGCAGCCAGGGCGTGCCCAGACCTCCCGCCACGAGGTGGCCGACATAGGCTGTGAAATCGATCAGGGCGAACGACAGCATCGCCATCCCGATCCGGGCCGCGAACCGGGCATGGGACTGCCGTGCCCCCAGCAAGCCGGCTACCGCCAGGATCGCGGCGCTCAGCCCCGGCAGTCCCGCCAGAGTGACCACAGCGCCGTGCCATGGACCGCATCGACTCGGCAGCAAGACCACCCAGACGACGCCGGCCATCGAGACGAACCCGAGCGCTCGCACGGGCCGAGCGAACCCAGACCGCGCGAACAAAAGTGGAACCGCAGCCCACAAAGGAAGAAGCCCGCCCACGAGGACGAGCATCGCCGCTTTGGCCAAAACAGAGCCCAGGGGATTGGCGACGCCGTCAATCGCGATGGACTGGGTCAAATCGCAAAGGTAGTTCTGCCAGAAGCTGTGGCCCGCCGCGGCCGCGTTCCACCAAGTTCCGCCCGGGTACAGCCGCATCGCGGCGATCTCCAGAGCGACGAACCCGGCGACGCTGCTTCCGATCGCGAACGCGGCGAGTCTTCGCAATCGCACGGAGGTTCACGCGGCGGACCGCGGCACCGGCTCCACCCGCGCCGTGGTGAGCACGAGCCCGTCGAAATAGCGCCAGCGCACATCGATCGCGAAAGGACCTTCCCCCGGGCCGAGGCGTGCGTTCACCAGAGCGTCGCCGGAGGCGCGCGTCGACACGCTTACCTCCTTGAATCCGACGTAGCGCCGAACGAAAGGATCAAGCGCCTTGTAGACCGATTCTTTGGCGGAGAAGCGCAGGAGAACCTCGCGGGCACGTCGCCTCGCGTCGTAAACGGCGAGCTCCGCGAGCTCGTCGTCGGCGAGCACCCGGCTCGAAAGATCGGTCTTGTGCACCACGTCGAGCTCGACGTCGACGCCGACGCGAGCGACGCGCTCGCGAGCAACCAGGGCGACGGCGATCGAGTCCTTGTGCGAGACCGATACGGCGATTCCGTCCGGGGCGATCGGCGCTCCGCGACCGTCGGTGAGGATGGGCGGGGCCTCGATCCCGCTGCGAGCCAGGACCGTGCGCAGCGCAGCCCGACCTCCGACCCACGCCCGGCGACGCAACGGGAACACCTTCGAGGTCAGCGCGCGCTCCTCACCCAGGAGAGAGCGCTCCGCAAGCGCTTCGACTGCGTCGGCATCCGCGGGGATCCGCAGCCCGAGGCACCGACCGTGCTCGAGCGAGATATCGAAGACAACGTCCGGCGTCACCTCGCCGCAATCGTGCCACGCCGGCCGGAGTCGTGGTACCAGGCGATTCGATGACCCATGTCCACGTTGTCATTCTCGCCGGCGGCTCCGGCACTCGGTTCTGGCCTGCATCGCGCCGGCGGATGCCGAAGCAGCTGCTCCCGCTCGCCGGCGCGACGGACGAGCCCCTCATCGCCGCCACCGTGCGCCGCATGGCGCCGCTGGTCGCGAGCGACCACGTCTGGATCTCCACGGGGACGGCCCTGGTGGATGCGACGGTGAAGGCGTTACCGGGCATTCCTCGAGAGAATTTTCTGGCCGAGCCGATCGCGCGCAACACGGCCCCGTGCATCGGCCTGGCAAGCGCAACGATTGCTCGCTCCGATCCCGACGCCGTCGTCGCGGTTCTGCCGGCGGATCATTTCATTCGCGACGAAGCCGCCTTTCGTGAGGTCGTCGAGCGGGCGCTGCGGATCGCGCGGGAAGGATGGCTGACCACCGTCGGCATCGTGCCCACACGTCCCGAGACCGGCTATGGGTACATCGAAGTGGGCGACCCCATCTCCGATGGCGGACACGCCGTCAAGCGCTTCGTCGAGAAACCGACGCGCGAGCGCGCCGAGACCTTCGTCGCCGAAGGGCGCCACCTCTGGAACGCAGGGATGTTCTTCTTTCGTCCCCAGGTGATGCGTTCGGCCATCGCCGAGCACCTGCCGGATTTGGCGCGGGGGCTCGACAGGATCGATGCGGCCGCCGCCCAGGGCGAAGAGGGCCGAGTCATCGCCGAGGTCTTTCCGACGTTGCCTTCCATCTCGATCGACAAAGGTCTGATGGAAAAAGCGAGCAAGATCGCGGTCGTCCCCGGCCGCTTCGGATGGAACGACGTGGGAAGCTGGGAAGTCACGTGGGAGATGTCCGACCACGATGACAGCGGCAATGCCGTCCCGCCGGACACGGTCGTGATCGACGCGCGCAACAACCTGGTCCGAGATCTCACGGGCGCAAACCCGCGCAAGCGGTGGGCCCTCGTGGGCGTCAGCGACCTGGTCATCGTCGAAACCGATGATGCCGTGCTCGTGGTTCCCCGCGACCGCGCGCAGGACGTGCGCCTCGTCGTCGACGCCCTGTCCCACAGGGGCGAGACCGACAAGCTATGAGCGCGGGACCGACGCAGAGCAGAGAATCTATCGCGTCTTGAAGCGGCGCCCCCGCGAGCTCGGCGACGATTCGGCCTTGGCCGTTCCCCGGGCGCGAACCCCCGAGCGGCGCCTGCCGTTCGATTCGTACGGGTCGAACGCGGTGCGTGAGGCATCGGCCGTCGGTTCCGCGCCGGCGACGGTCTGCAGCTTCTTCAGCTCGTCGCGAAGGCGCGCAGCCTTCTCGAAGTCGAGATTCTCGGCGGCGGCAAACATCTCGAGTCGCATGGCCGCGATGCGCTCCTGGATGTCGCTCGCCGCCTCGCCGTGCCCGCCGACGCCGGCGACGTTCTTCGTCAACTTGGGCACGTTCAGGTAGTCGATCGTTCCCGCGGCCGGGTTGATGTTCATCACGGCGCGAACGACCGTCTGGGGGACGATTCCGTGCTTCTCGTTGTACGCGCGCTGCACGATGCGGCGGCGTTCGGTCTCGTCCATCGCGCTCTTCATCGCGGGTGTCACGTTGGCCGCGTACATCGTGACGCGACCGTTCACGTTGCGCGCGGCCCGACCCATCGTCTGAATCAGAGAACGCGAGCTGCGGAGGAAGCCTTCCTTGTCGGCGTCGAAGATCGCGACGAGCGAAACCTCGGGCAGGTCGAGCCCCTCGCGCAGCAGGTTGATACCCACCAGCACGTCGAATTCCCCGAGGCGCAGGTCCCGCAGGATGTCGATGCGCTCGAGGGTGTCCACGTCCGAGTGGAGGTAGCGCACTCGAACGCCGAGCTCGCGATAATAGTCGGTCAGGTCCTCCGCCATCCTCTTGGTGAGCGTGGTGACGAGGACCCGCTCGTTGCTCTTGACCCGCTGCCGGATCTCGCCGAGCAGGTCGTCGACCTGACCGGCCACCGGGCGCACCTCGACCTCGGGATCCATCAACCCGGTGGGGCGGATGAGCTGCTCGACGACGACCCCCTGGGCCCGGCCGATCTCGTACTCGGCCGGAGTCGCCGAGACGTAGATCACTCGATGAACGTGACTCTCGAACTCCTCGAATTTGAGCGGACGGTTGTCGAGAGCGCTCGGCAGCCGAAAGCCGTAATCGACGAGCGTTTCCTTCCGCGCTCGATCCCCCCGGTACATGGCCTGAAGCTGGGGAATCGTCTGGTGCGACTCATCGATGACGAGCAGGAAATCCGAGGGAAAATAGTCGAGAAGCGTCGGGGGCGGCTCGCCCGCCTTTCGGCCCGACAGGTGACGCGAGTAATTCTCGATGCCCGAGCAGAACCCCATCTGCTCCATCATCTCGATGTCGTAAAGGGTTCGCTGCTCGATGCGCTGCTTCTCCAGGAAGCGGCCTTCGCGGTCGAAAAACGCGAGACGCTCGCGCAGCTCCTCCCGAATGCTCTCGATGGCCCGGCGCATCTGCGCCTGCGGCGTCACGTAGTGAGAGCCCGGATAGATCGCGTAGCGATCGAGGGTTCCCTTGATCCGTCCGCGCAGAGGATCAACCTCCTTGATCGACTCGACGTCATCTCCGAAAAACTCCACTCGGATGGCGGTGTCTTGCTCGTAGGCCGGGAAGATCTCGACCACGTCCCCGCGAACGCGGAACGTTCCCCGATGGAAGTCGATGTCATTGCGCTCGTATTGAATGTCGACGAGCTGCCGAAGCAGCGTGTCGCGCCGCAGCTCCTCGCCCGCCCGCAACTGAATGACCAGCCCGTGATAGCTCTCCGCGCTACCGATGCCGTAGATGCAGCTGACGCTCGCGACGATGATGACGTCCCGTCTCGAGAGCAGCCCGACGGTGGCGGCGTGACGCATCCGATCGATCTGATCGTTGATGATGGCGTCCTTGTCGATGAACGTGTCGGTCGAGGGGATGTATGCCTCGGGCTGGTAGTAGTCGTAGTAACTGACGAAATACTCGACCGCGTTCTCCGGAAACAGCTCACGCATCTCGCCGTACAGCTGCGCGGCCAGCGTCTTGTTCGGAGCCAGAATCAAGGTCGGCCGGCCGAAGCCGCGGATGACGTTCGCTATGGTGAACGTCTTGCCCGATCCGGTGATCCCCAGAAGAACCTGGTCCCGCTCGGAACGCTCGAGCCCTTGGAGCAGCTGCTCGATCGCCTGGGGCTGATCGCCCTTTGGCTCGAACGTGCTCGTCAACCGGAACGGGGACGCCATGGGAAACAACACACTATCGCGGCGAACACCGGCGAGCGCAAGTCATCCGCCCAGATTCGACGACGTTTGTCTTCATTTCTCTCATTTCTCTTCGTTTCTCTTCATTGTCTGCGAGTGTCTGCCACGGGTAACTGTCCCCCTAGGGCAGCTCCGCCAGGCGAACTGCGGCGCTATTTCTTTCTTCTCTCTCCTCCGCCTCCGTCTCGCCCTCCGTCTCCCCG
>DASPUY010000131.1:0-11320 GCA_035622655.1 Polyangiaceae bacterium | reverse complement strand
AGCGCGAGGGGCAGATCGTTCGGCCTCTGAGCATGCTGCGGGGGGCGCGCACCGCGCGCGCCCGGAGCAGCGACGGGCAGATCGGCCGCGGCCTGCGGCAGATCGAAGTCGATCTCGTCGGGCGCGCCTCCTCGCGCTCCGGATCGGGCCGTCGTCGGGGAACCTTGCGGACGGTCGCCGAGCGACGGCTGCGGGGTGGGGTCGGGAATGGGGGAGCGATGGGTCAGCCCGGCCGACACGATCGGAAGGTCCGACTCGTCCATCGATCCGAGAGCCGCAGGAAAGTCGGAGGGCAAGGCGCTGCGAAAGGCGTCGCGGGGAGTCGGCGTTTGCGAGGACCCTATCGCGGCAGTCGAGGGCCCCGGCGGCACGCCGATCGCGGCTCTTGCCGCGGAGAGCGGGGGCGACGGCGCCTTGGGCGACTGTCCGACGGGCGGAGGAGCAGCAGCGCGAGCAGCGGGTAAAGGCGGCGGGGCCGGCGCGCCACCAGGCCGCCCAGCGTGGGAAACCGGCGCGAGCCCGACCTCCGATCGAGCGGGTGACTCTTGTGTCGAGCCCCTCGTCGCCGCGGCCGAAACCGGAGTTGGTGGTCCCTTGAAGGACACCGCGACCGCCGGCATCGGCGGTGGTTTGGCCATCGAGCCTACACCCGGCACCGGAGGCGGGCCCTTCGGAGGGGATGCGCCCGTCGGGAGCGGCCTCGCGGGTGCGCCCACAGCCGGCACCGGAGGCGGGCCCTTCGGAGGTGCGGCCGCAGGGAGCGTTGGCTCCTTGGGCACCGGGGCTGCACGCACCGGGGCCGCGCGCGCCGGCGGCCCCCCTGCCCCACCGGGAGCCCCGACGATAGGCGCTCCCGGCACGTCCGACGCATTCGGCGCGCTCACCATGAAGGAGTGCCCGCATTTCGGACACCGCATCTTCAGGCCACTGGGCGGGACGCGTCGCTCGTCGATTTGATACGGAGCCTTGCAGGACTCGCACTCGACCTTGAACATGACTACCAAGTCGTCGGAAATTCGTGGGCGGGGGCTGGCGAAAAGGCGAAAGGCCGCGGCGTCCGCGCGCGGGCACGTGGGTTCGAAGCTATCACACGGGAGCGCGTGATGGGCCGCCGTGCTAGCCGTTGCTGTTCCCTTGGATCGGCTGATCGTCGTCGGTGCGCGCCAGCACAACCTAAAAAATCTCAGCCTGAGTCTACCCCGCGGCAAGATCGTCGTCTTCACCGGACCGAGCGGCTCGGGTAAATCGTCGCTCGCGTTCGATACCATCTACGCGGAGGGCCAGAGGCGCTACGTCGAGTCGCTCAGCGCGTACGCGCGCCAGTTTCTGGAGCAGCTCTCGAAGCCCGATGTCGAGCGAATCGACGGTCTCAGCCCGGCCATCGCCATCGAGCAGCGCCCGCTCTCGAAATCGCCGCGCTCCACCGTGGGCACGGTCACCGAAATTGCCGACTACCTGCGCCTACTCTACGCCCGCGTCGGGGTTCCCCATTGTCCGAGCTGCGGCAAACGCATCGAGGCGCAGACCGTGCAGCAGATCGTCGACCGCGTGCTCGCGATGGCCGAGGGAACCAAGCTGAACATCTTCGCGCCTGTCGCTCGCGCGCGGAAAGGGGAGCTCAAACTCGAACTCGAACGCCTCCGTCGCGAGGGCTTCGTACGTGTCCGCATCGACGGATCCATCGTCGATCTCGGCGACGAGATCGAGCTCGATCGTGCGCGATCGCACGACCTCGATGTCGTCGTCGATCGGCTCGTCTTGCGCGATGGCCTCAAAGGCCGGCTCACCGACAGCGTCGAGCTGGCGCTCAAGCTGGGCGAAGGGCGCCTTCTCGTGCAGCCGGGAGACGACGAGCCCCTCTGGATGAGCGAGCGATTCGCGTGCGTGGACTGCGGCATCTCGCTCCCGCCCATCGAGCCACGGATGTTCTCGTTCAACGGCCCGCACGGCGCATGCCCGGCATGCGACGGCATCGGCGCTCGCGACGTCGTCGATCCGGAGCGCTGCATCGGCGACCCTCGCCAAACGCTCCGCGAAGGCGTCGTCCTCGCCTGGGGACGTCGAGGCAGCGTTGCGCTTTCCGCCGAGCTTGCGGGCGCCGTCGAAGCGCTGGGCGTCGACCCGGACGTCCCGTGGTCGAAGCTGCCTTCCGAGCAGAAGACGGCCATCTTGTTTGGAGCAGGAGCGGCCGCTGGGCCGAAAGAGCGGGCCTCGCGCCGCGTCGCGGAGAATCGGAGGAAGGACGCCGCCCGCGGCCCGGTTTCTCCGCGACGGAAAGGCTACGAGGGGATCGTTGCGCGCTTGCAGCAGCGACTCGCGTCACTTGCCGACGTCCGTCCCGACGCCGAAGAGGAAGAGGACGATCCGGATCGCAGCGAGGGCGGAATCGCCGACGAAGAGCTCGGACGTTTCCTAGCGACCCGCATGTGCGACGAATGCAAGGGGAAACGACTGCGCCCCGAAGCTCTCGCCGTCAAGCTGGGTGGCAAGGACATCGCCCAGGTCGGCGCGATGCCGCTCCGGCACGTCCGCAACTTCGTGGAGACCCTGGGCAAGGATCCGGGCGACGACACGCCGCCGGCGCAGGCTTTCGTTCCACGCGAGCGCGCGATCGCCGAGCCGCTCCTCAAAGCCGTGGCATCGAGACTCGGGTTTCTCATCGAGGTTGGTCTCGATTACCTCACGCTCGATCGCAGCGCGCAAACGCTGTCATCAGGCGAAGGACAGCGTATCCGCCTCGCCACCCAGATTGGCGCCGCGCTCGTCGGCGTCCTCTACGTGCTCGACGAGCCGAGCGTCGGCCTGCACGCGCGCGACAACGCCCGGCTCATCGACGCCCAAGCTCGGCTGCGCGACCTAGGAAATACGGTCATCGTGGTCGAGCACGATCGCGAAGCGATCCTCGCCGCGGACCACGTCATCGACATGGGACCGGGCGCGGGGGTGCACGGCGGCGAGATCGTCGCCGAGGGCACGCCGCAGGAGCTCATGGCGTCGCCACAGTCGATCACCGGCCCCTGGCTCAGCGGCAAGCGCCAACTGCCCGTGCCGGCCAAGCGGCGCTCCCGCACCAAGGCATGCGTCCGGGTCATCGGAGCGCGAGCGCACAACCTTCGGAACGTCACGGCGGAAGTGCCCATCGGCCTCCTGACCTGCATCACCGGCGTGAGCGGCAGCGGCAAATCGAGCCTCGTCGTCGACACTCTCCTGCCCGCGGCGCGGGCAAAGCTCTACAGCGCAACCGCTCCCGTGGGAGAGTGCGACCGTGTCGAGGGATTGGACCACATCGACAAGGTGGTCTCGATCGATCAAGCACCCATCGGCCGCACGCCCCGTTCCAACCCGGCAACGTACACCGGCATCTTCGCGCTCTTGCGCGAGCTCTACGCGGGGCTGCCCGACGCGCGAGCCCGAGGGTACAAGGCGGGCCGCTTCTCCTTCAACGTCAAGGGGGGCCGCTGCGAGGCGTGCCAGGGCGACGGCGTGCTCCGCATCGAAATGCATTTTCTGCCGGACGTGTTCGTGACGTGCGATGCCTGCGGCGGTCGCCGCTACAATCGCGAGACGCTCGAAGTCAAGTACCGAGGCCTTTCGATCGCCGACGCACTTTCCGTGACCGTGGAGCAAGCGTCGGATCTGTTCGGGGCCGTTCCACGCATCGCCGACAAGTTGGAGGCGCTCCGCAAAGTCGGCCTCGGCTACGTCTCGCTCGGTCAGCCCGCGACGACGCTCTCGGGCGGAGAGGCCCAGCGGGTCAAGCTCGCGCGCGAGCTCGCGCGCAGGGCCACGGGGCGCACGCTCTACGTCCTCGACGAACCGACCACCGGGTTGCACTTCGCCGACATCGAGGTGCTCTTGTCGGCGCTCACGGATCTGCGCGATCAGGGCAACACCATCGTGGTGATCGAGCACAACCTCGACGTCATCGCCTGCGCCGACTGGGTGATCGACGTGGGTCCCGAAGGTGGCGACGGTGGGGGCGAGATCGTCGCCGCCGGAACTCCGGAACAGGTGGTCCAGTCGGATCGCTCCCACACGGGGAAGTACTTGCGCGAGGTGCTGGCTCGAACGGCACCCGCGCGAATCGCCGCTCGAGGGTGAGCTTCGCTGCCCGCACGGAGCGGAGCGAATCGAGTCGCTCGAGCTACCGGCGGCGATACCCCCGATACCGATAGCCGTGAGCGCCGTACCACCGATAGTACTCGGCACGGTGGAACCGCCAGTGATCGACGAGGCCGACGTAAAACGGGGACGCGGGAGGTACCCAGAAGACCGCGCCGTTCACGTAGTAGTAAGGTCTGCCAACCCCGTCATAATAGACGACGTACCCGTCGTAGTACTGGGGCTCGTAGCCACTGTAGACCGGAGGGGGCCCTTCTTCGACGTAGCACGCAGATGTCGCGACCGCCGCCAAGCCGATGGCGACCGCGGCCAGCGCACCGGCCAGGCGGGTGCGGGTCCACGTGGCCCTCAGACACCGTCGATCCATTCGAGCCATCGAATTGCCCTTTTCCGTCACGTGTAGTCCTTTTCCATCCGCTCCTGGTCCTCTTTGCAGCGGATGCACAGCGTCGTCTCGGGGCGCGCCTCGAGACGCTTGACCGAGATCTCTTCGCCACATTCCTCGCAAATCCCGAACGTCCCTTCGTCGAGTTTGCGAAGCGCCTTCTCGATCTTGTCGAGGAAGCTCTTCTCGCGACCTCGGAGCCGGAACGTGAACGACTGAAGGTACTCGCTTGACGCCAGATCCATCTCGTCGGGCAAGTCATCCGTGTCGAGCGTCATGTCCTGCTCGAGGGTTTGCTTCGCTTTCTTGAGTATCTCGTCACGCTTGTCCGTGAGAAGCGTTCTGAACTTTTTGAGACTCGCCTTGTTCACGTGAATGAGCGCCTCCGTACGCATGAACACGAACCGCTCGCGGTGGGCGTGCTCCTGAGGGGCGAAGCACGTTAAGCACCCCGGCTACCGCCGTCAATCAGCGGCTTCTTCGACCCCTTCCGGCCCGGCCTTCGGATAGAGTTGCCGCTGCCGCACCCGTGCCCGCCGCTCCGCCCCCGCCGAGGCCTACCGGCTATGCCGGCGTCCCAGCCCCCCTCCGCAGCCGTTCCGAGCCGGCGTTTTCATCGTCGGTCACCGCAGTGACCCGCACTCCCACGACGACGCCGACGGCCCCAAGTGTTGCCGTCGCCGCGGCGCTCGGGGCGATGCTGCTCTATGCGCTCGTGCTCGCCGGTTTCAAGTGGCTGCCCCTCTACGACTGCGTGGCTCTGCCCTTGCTTCTGGCGATTTTCTTCTGGGCGTTCGACCGGTTCGAGGAGCCCATTCGAGCGAAGGCGCTGGTCGGCATCGGTGCGATCCTGACGGCCGCCTTCCTCGTCCGCCTCTGGACGCTGGGCTACGAAGGTCGAAATGCCGTCTTGGGCGGCATTTTGCCATGGAGCGATTCCGCCGACTTCTATTCGGACGCCCTTCGCCTCGTTCATGGCGAGCGATTCTCCGCAGTCTCATCGCGCCGGCCGCTCTTCTCCGCCCTGCTTGCGGGCCTCCTCAAGCTGTGCGTCGGCGACCTCCGCTGGTCGCTCGGCCTCCTCGCCGTGGTCGGCGCCGTCTCGATGGCCCTGCCCGCAATCGAGGTATGGCGCACGTCCGGTTGGAAGTCCGCTCTCGTCGTCTATCTCGTGCTGGTCTTCTTCGAGCGTCGCTGGACTGGCTTCATCCAGACCGAGCACTTCGGATTTCCGCTCGGCGCCGCGGGCTTTGCGCTGCTGTGGCGCGCCCAGTCGCTCCGCGTGACCGACGCTCCCGGCGCACTTCTCGCCGCAACGCTCGGAGTGTTCGCACTCGCATTCGGCCTCTTCGCACGCGCTGGCTGCTTCTTCGTCCTTCCGGCCCTCGTCGCCTGGGCGGCGGGCCTTGCGCCGGTCGGCCGCCGCACGCGCGCGGTCGCCCTGCTGAGCAGCGCGGTTCTGATCGCTTTCGGCCTTCACGAGGGTTCCCTCGCCCTCGCGGGCAACGGGGCCTCGTTCTCCGATTACCCCCCCATCTTCTACGGACTCCTCCATGGCGAAGACTTCACGTATCTGCCCCACACGCACCGGTGGCTCGAGGAGCTCACGCCCCGTGACCGCGTCTCGGCCGAGTGGAGCATCGTCTTCGACGAGATTCGCGATCACCCGTGGATTCTGCCGCTGGCATTCGGCCGCTCACTCGCGGCGTTTTTCGTTTCACCCTTCGGCGCCTTTTCTTACGTGTGGATTAACCCGGACGACGCCATCTTCGAGGACGGCGCGAGGATCGACGGCCTCTGGCGATCGGGGGGTCCGATCGCCGTCCTGCGTTACTGGCAAGACAGTCTGGGGACGTTCAGCATCGTCAACGCCGTCGCGATGGGAGCCCTGGGCGCCGCCCTCGTCGTTGCCTTCGTGGTCGCGCTGATCAAGCTCGCCCGGCGCGGCCGCGATTCCGAGACGTCGCTGCTCTGGGCGACGTCGGTCGGGATCATCGCCTCGGTGCCCTTCATGCCGCCGTGGATCACCTCGGGGATGCAGATTCAGACCGTGACGCTCGCATTCGCCGCCGCCCTACCGGCCTGGCTGCTTGCGACGCGCGACCGGAGCGAAGTCCGGCGGGTCACCTTCCCGCGGGCGATCGCGCTCGGCGTGCTGGGGGGGGTTGCGAGCTTCGCCGCGCTGCTCGCTTGGGTGCTCCTGCGCCCCGAGCGCTCACCGGCCCGCCTTGCCCAGCCACTGCACTGGGTGGACGTCGCACCGGCCGGCACGGTGGAAGTTGCGGCTCGGCGTGGGCTGTCGTTCCGTCGCAAGGGTCTCGCCGATCTCGCCACCTCGCTCGAGTTTCTTTCGCGGCACAACGAAGACCTCACCGGGTCGGTGACCGGGTCGATGAACGTGGGGGTCCTCTTTCACTCGGTGTATGACCCGGCTGCAGGCCAGTGGGAAATCCTCGTCGACGATGCGCGAAGGCTCGACGGACGGGTGGGCTGGGTCGCGGTCCGGTCGGCGCCGCTGCGTTCGCCCCGTGCACAGATGCTTCTCGACGCGCGCGAACCCTGGAGCCCCTGACGGTTGGCAGCGAGGAGCCGCGGCAGTATGGCTCTTGCGGACGTGGACGCCATTCGCATCGGCATCGACGAGAACGGGCTAGGACCTCGCCTGGGTCCGCTCGTAGTCACCGCGGTCGTGGCACGTACGTCCGGGGCGGGTCACGACCATGCCGAGCGACGTGCTCGCGGCGGAATGCGCGCGCGGCTGGGCGATTCGAAGAAGCTGGTCTCTTACCGCGACTGCGCCCTCGGGGAGGCATGGGCGCGCGCCATTGGCCGGCGAATGGGGCTCCACGCCGTCGACGAGCCCGACGCGCTCGTTCACGCGCTTTCGCTCGACTCGGCGTCCGCCCTCCGCGAGCCCTGCCCGCCCGACCACGCCGAGCAGTGCTGGAGCGCCGCGGGCGAGCGCTTCGCGGCCGATTCGAATCTCGTGTCCCAGGTCGAGCGCGACCTCGAGAAGCTCGCTCAGCAGGGCGTCGACGTTCTCTCCGTCACGTGCGTCGTCACATGCGCGCGAAGGCTCAACGAAGGAGTGGCGCGCGGCCTCAATCGCTTCCAGCTCGACTTGCACGCCATGGAACGCCTCGCGCTCCACCAACGCGCGCGCGCCGGGGAAGACGTGGTTGCAACGTGCGGAAAGGTTGGCGGTTTCGATCGCTACCCCGCTGCGTTTGGCCCGATGAGCGGCTGGCTTCATGCGGTCGCCCGAGAAGGACGGGCCCGGAGCGAGTACAACGTCCCGGGGCTCGGGCGCATAGCATTCGTGCGTGACGCGGAAGAAAGGCACCTGCTCGTCGGCATGGCGTCGCTCGTCGGCAAATGGGTGCGCGACCTGCTGATGGCCCGCATCGTCCGCTACCACCGCGGTGTGCTTCCGGACCTGCCCGACGCCAGCGGCTACCACGACCCGGTGACGTCGCGCTTCATCGCGGCGACCCGATTGACGAGGGCGAACCGCGGCCTGCCCGACGACTGCTTCGAACGTCGCGCCTTGGAGAACGACCCGGTGTGACGAGGTATGCTCCACCCGGCCTGACATGAACGATCGCCTGGCATCGGATCTCGCATCCCTCCGGATCGATCGCGGACGAAACCGGCCGCCGTCGTCGAGAGTGTCGTTTCGGCGTTCGCTGACGTGGGCCGCCGCAATCGTCGGAGCGGGCGTGGCGGCCGCAACGGGCTGGCATTTCGGCGTGCCCACGCTCGAGGCGAAGGTATTCAAGACGGCGGTGGCGGTGACGGAAATCGCTCTCGTATCGCCGGCGCAGGCGCAGGTCGAGCTCACGTCCACCGGCTACGTGGTCCCGCAAGTCGAGGTCGACGTGTCCTCGAAGCTGGTCGGGCGCGTCGACAAGGCGAACATCAGGGAAGGCGCGGCCGTCAAAGCTGGCGACATCCTCTTCGAGCTCGAGGCCAGCGATCAGCGCGTCGCGGTCGCCAGCGCTCAGGCCCGCGTTGCGGCCGCCCGGGCTCGCGCGGCAACGGCTCGTGCTCAGCTCGCGGAGATCGTTCTGCAACGGGACCGCGAGCGAAAGCTGGCGGACACCGGGGCGATCGCAACGGCGACGGCCGACGATCTGGCGGCCCGCGCCCGATCGCTCGACGAGCAGGTGCGAGCCGCCGACGCCGACGTCACGGCGTCGCAGGCGGAAGTGGTCGCCCTCTCGACCAATCTGGCGAACACGACCATCCATTCCCCCATCGCAGGCACGATCATCACCAAGCCCCTGCAACCCGGCGACGTCGTCACGCCCGGCACGCCCATGGCGAGGATCGCGGACTTCTCGTCGATCGTCGTCGAGACCGACGTCGCCGAGGGACGGCTGCACTTGGTGCGCGTCGGCGGCCCCTCCGAGATCGTGCTCGACGCCTACCCGGACCGACGATGGCGCGGGGAAGTCGTCGAAATCAGCCCCCAGCTGAATCGAGCCAAGGCGTCGGCGACGGTGAAAGTGCGGTTTTTGGACCGCGACGAAACGGTCTTGCCCGAAATGGCCGCTCGCGTTTCCTTCCTCAGTGCTCCGCTCAACCCTTCGCAGCTGCGCGACCCACCGAAGAAAATCGCCCCTGCGGCCGCGATCGCCGATCGCGCAGGGGCGAAGGTCGTCTACGTGATCGATTCGGGGCGCGTGCGGATGGTACCGGTTCGGCTGGGCCCGCCTTTCGGCAGCGGCGTCGAGCTGCTCGACGGCCCGGACCCAGGCACGAAGGTGGTGAGCGATCCGCCGGCCACCCTGGGCGACGGTCAAGCGATAAGCGAGAGGAATCCCGAATGACGACCCAGGCAAAGAAGATGGAGGACGCCTCCGCGATGGTGCAGCTTCGAGGCGTATCCAAGACGTACGAGAAAGGGAGCGAGGGAATTCGGGTCCTCGAGAATCTCGACCTCGACGTGCCCACGGGCTCCTACGAGGCCCTGATGGGCCCCTCCGGGTCCGGCAAGACCACGTTGCTCAATCTCATCGCAGGCCTGGACCGGCCGAGCTCGGGCACCGTCGAGGTCGCCGGAACGCGCCTGGACGGCATGGGCGAGGCAGCGCTCGCGAAATGGCGTGCGAGCACGATCGGGTTCGTGTTCCAGTCCTACAATCTGCTGCCCGTGCTCACGGCGCTCGAGAACGTCGAGCTGCCGCTGCTGCTCACGCCCCTCGGGTCGGCCGAGCGCAAGAAGCGCGCGCAGACGGCGCTTCGCATCGTCGGTCTCGAGGACCGCATCGAGCACTACCCTCGTCAGCTGTCGGGCGGACAGGAGCAGCGAGTCGCGATCGCACGCGCGATCGTCAACGACCCGACGATCATCGTCGCTGACGAGCCCACCGGCGATCTGGACCGCAAGAGCGCCGACGACATCCTGGGGTTGCTCGAGAAGCTCAACACGGAGCTCGACAAGACGATCCTCATGGTGACGCACGATCCGGCGGCCGCCGAACGGGCGAAGATCATCCGTCGGCTCGACAAGGGAAGGCTCGTATCGTGACATTCGCGTCGCTGGCCGTCCGCAATCTCACCCGGAACCGCTTCCGCGTTCTGCTGACGGTCGCAGGGGTCGCCGTCGCGGTCCTGGCGTTCCTCTTTCTGCGCACCATCATCTGGGCCTGGGCCAGCGGCGGCCAGCGAGCCGCGAAGGATCGCATCGTCACCCGTCACAAGGTGACCTTCGTCATGGATCTGCCGAAACGCTACGTCGACGACGTCCGGCAAGCCCCTCACGTGCGCGATGCCACGTGGGCCAATTGGTTCGGCGGCAAGGACCCGAAGCACGACAGGGAGTTCTTCGGCACGCTCGCAGTCGACCGCGCGACGTTCTTCGAAGTCTACGACGAGATGAAGGTGCCATCCGACCAGCTCGATGCGTGGAAGCACGACCGTCAGGGCCTCATCGTCGGCGATGTGCTCGCGCGCAAGCTCGGATGGAAGGTGGGGGACCGAATCGCGCTCGAAAGCGGAATCTATCCGGGCGACTGGCAATTCACGGTCGACGGCATCTACCTGGCGGCGGCCAAGTCCGTGGATCGTTCGACCGCCGTTTTCCACTGGGACTACCTCAACGATTCGCTGCCCGCCAACCGCCGCGACAGGATCGGCTGGATCGTCAGCCGGGTCGACGAGCCCGCTCGCGTGGCCGACATCAGCTCTTCCCTCGACAAGCGCTTCGAGGAACGCGACACGCCCACGCTGTCGCAGGACGAGCGGAGCTTCAATGCCGCCTTTCTCGGGATGTTCGCCACGATCCTCCGCGCAATGGATATCGTCTCCGGCGTGATCCTGGCGATCATGACGCTCATCCTCGGCAACACGATCGCGATGGGTGTGCGCGAGCGGACGAACGAATACGGAGTGCTCCGCGCGATCGGTTTTCTGCCTGGTCACATCGCGTTCTGGGTCATGGGGGAGGCGCTCGCGATGGGTCTGCTCGGCGGCATTGCAGGTCTGGCGCTTGCGTGGCCCTTCATCAATCTCGGCGTCAGCCGCTTCCTCGAGGAGAACATGGGCTCCATGTTTCCTTACTTCCGGCTCGAAGCGCCGAACGCCCTGCTCGGCGTCGTCGTGGCCGCCGCCCTCGGCGCGCTGGCGGGCGCGATTCCGGCATGGCGCGCCTCACGAATGCGGGTGATCGACGCCGTGCGACGTGTCGCTTGAACGGGACCCGATGATTCCGATCCGATACAACGTCCGAAGCCTGGTGGTCCGCAAGACGACGAGCTTCGCGACCGCCGCGGGCATTGCCCTCGTCGTGTTCGTCCTTGCGTCTTCGCT
>DASPUY010000130.1:0-11230 GCA_035622655.1 Polyangiaceae bacterium | reverse complement strand
CACGCGTTGGCCGGCGTGCACGCCGTTCCGGACGTGCACGCAAAGCACGACCCGTTGTCGCACGCCATGCCGCTGCCGCAGCTCGTGCCGTTGGGAACGCTCTGACCCGTATCCGTACAGGTCGAAGCCCCGGTTGCGCAGCTTGTCGACCCGATGTGGCACGCGTTGCTCGACGGCGTGCAGCTCAGGCCCGCCGTGCACGACGCGCACGACCCCGAGGCGCTGCAGACTTCGTTGGTCCCGCACGACGTGCCCGCCGTCACCGCCAGACCCGTATCCGTGCACGTCGCCACCCCGCCCGTGCACGCGCTCACCGTGCCCTGGTGGCACGGGTTGGCCGGCGTACACGCCTGGTTCAGAGTGCACGCGCTGCACGTGCCTCCGTAGCAGTACAGCCCCGTGCCGCACGAGGTCCCGTCCGGCTTGTTGCCTGCCGGCGTGCAGACCGCCGCCCCGCTGCTGCACTCGATGGTTTGCTTGGCGCAGCTCGTCGCCACCGAACAGTCCGAACCGGCGCTGCACGCCACGCACCCGCCCGCGTCGTTGCACACGAAGCCCGCGTCGCCTCCGCACGCCGTCCCCTCCGGCACGTTGCTCACGAACGCGCACACCGGCGCGCCCGTATTGCACGCGTACGCCTTGGTCACGCACGCGTTGGGGTCCGAGCAGTCGGCCCCCGCGTTGCAACTCACGCACCCGCCGTCGCTGCACACCATCCCGCTGTCCGCCCCGCCGCACGACGTGCCGTTCTGCACCGCCGCGCTGACGCAAACGACCGCACCCCCGTCGCACACGTACACGCCGTCGGGCTGCTGGCACCCCCCGGGCGGCGTGCATGTCCCGCTCGGGGGCGTGCACACCGGCGCCGCATCCGCATCCGCCCCCTCCCCGCCGCCCGCCTCCGCGTCGTGGCCCGAGACCGTCGCGTCTCCACGGCCGCCGTCCTGAGGCGAGACCCCGTCGGTCAGCGCCGCCGGCGCGTCCTCCACGACGGTGGCGTCCTTGACCGTGCTGTTTTCGACCAGCTCGTAGGTGCCATTGCCCACCAGCGAGTTGCATCCCGCAACCGCCAGCCCCAGGGCCATGCCCAAGGCAAGGAGCGCGCTCTTCATCACCACTGCCCCCTCACGATCATGCTGCCCGGACCCACCCCGACCTGCGCCCGCACCGCGGCGCCCGACTCCATCCCCGGCGCCGCCACCCACAGGACGACGGCCCCCGCCAGCGCGACGCCGCCCACGATGAACCCCGCCGTCGAGAGGGTGCCCGCCGTCCGCGCCTCGCCCGCCAGATTCACCACGTTCGAGGCTCCCGGACCCGAGCACCCGGTCACCGACCCCATCGTCTTGCACCCAGCGCTCGCCGATTGGCTCGTCACGTCGGAGTGATCCGAGATCGACTTGAGCCCGAAATAGCTCCCCACCCCGACCCCCGCAAGCCCCACCGCCCCGCTGACGATCGCCAGCGTCTTGGGCAGTCCCAGCCCTCGCGAGCTCGACGCCGGCTCGCTCGACGCGCCCAAGGCGCGCTTCGACGACGCCTCGCTCGACGAGGCCGCGGCCGACGCCGTCGCGACCGGGAACGGCGGTGGGGCTTCGACCGCGAGGGCCGGCACCGTGACCCGCGCCGTCGTCGCCCCGTCGGTCACGCTCACCTTCGCCGTCCACGATCGGTGGCCCGGCGCCGACGCCACGATCGCGTGACTGCCCGCGTCGGCCGGGATCGGCGTGCCCCACTGCGCCGCTCCGATCGGCGTCCCGTCGCGCTGCACCTGCAGCCCCTCGACCCGGCTATCCACCGGCACCTCGATGACCAGGTTCGACAGCTTCGGCTCCAGCGCCGCCGCTCGCTCCCGCCCGATGCGCGCCCGTTCCAGCTGCCCGGCCGCACGCGCCTTCGACGCCAGCTCCAAAAACTTCGTCCACGCCGACGCCAGCTTCCCTGCGTGCTCCTCGCAATCCGCCAGGTTCAGCAGCGTCCCCAGCCCGTATTCCAGGCGCAGACTCTCCTCCAGCTTCGGGCACGCCTCCGCGTACTTCTGCTCCGCCATCGCGCGCCGCGCCTGGTTGAACAGCGCCTGCGCCGCCGCGCTATCGTCGGCACGTGCCGCCCACGCCCAGCTCCCCGCCGCCAGCACCGCCGCAACCCGGACGATCGTTCGGCAGTATTTCATGCGCCCCGCCGGCCCCACCATGTTGCCAAGCTCAATGTGAGTCAAGACCTACCTGGGAGGATACGTCGTCAGGTCGGCACCACGTCGCCTTCCGACGCAGATCGACGCAGCCGAGGCGGTCCAATGCGGGAAAGCCACGCCAGAAATTCGCCGATCCCGGCCCCGGTCGGCGCGGAAACTTCGATCATCTGTGCGCTCGGCATGACGCGAGCGAGATTCGAGCGAATGGTCTCGGTGGAGACGTCCGGCAGGTAAGGCAAGAGGTCGATTTTGCTGAGGACCACCAGGTCCGCCTTCCGGAACATCACCGGGTACTTCAACGGTTTGTCGACACCCTCGGTGACGGAGAGGACGACGACGTTGGCCCTTTGCCCGAGGTCGTAGATCGCGGGGCAGACCAGGTTGCCGACGTTCTCGATGAACAGTACGTCGCCTGACGACAGTGCGGAGGCGAACGGTGCATGATGAAGGACATCGTGAACCATCGCAGCGTCGAGGTGGCACGCCGAGCCGGTCGTGATGGCCCTCGACGGGATCCCCGCCCGTGCGAGGCGCTCGGCGTCGAGCGACGTCGCGAGGTCCCCGCTCAGCGCGGCGAGGCGAAGGCCGCGACGTGCCACGTGCCGTGCAGTCGCCTCGAGCAGCGCCGTCTTGCCGGCGCCGGGCGACCCCATGAGGTT
Organism: Polyangiaceae bacterium; assembly: GCA_035622655.1. Classification (GTDB taxonomy): domain Bacteria; phylum Myxococcota_A; class Polyangia; order Polyangiales; family Polyangiaceae; genus Palsa-1150. The sequence continues at coordinate 8,377 of DASPUY010000130.1, read as the reverse complement.
CACGACCGTGATCGCGGCTGCCTCGAAGTGCTCACGCAGGTGGTGCGCCGCGTCGTCGTTGGCGGCGAGCAGGGAGGCCCCCACGTCGATGTGAACGCGATGGGGATCTCCGCAGCCACACACTTCACACATCGATCACCTCCATTTCCACCCGATCGACGAACAGGCCGCCCCCGGACGAAAGCGTGACCGGTCCTCCGCAAGCGGGACATTGCAGGGGCTCGCCCCGGCCGAGCGCGACGCGGCAATCCCGACAAGCCCAGCACGCGGACTCGACGGTGACCTGCAGCTTTGCCGCGGCGTACCCGCGCGCATCGCGACAGACCTCGAATGCCGTGCGAAAAAGGTCGGCGTCCACGCCGGCGAGCTCCCCGATGCGCACCGTCAGCGAGCGCACGGCGGCGGGGGGATGCGGACAAATGGCCGTGTCCACGCGATCGAAGAGGGCTTGAACGAGCGAGGCTTCGTGCATGCGGCGGCCTCGCTAGCAGATTCTCGGGAGCGGGTCCGAGTCGCGTTCGAGAAGGCGTCGGGTACCGAAGCCGGTCTCCAGAAGCACGGCTCCGGACCCGGTGTTTTCGACCACTCGCCCGATGCAGGCCGCCTGATGCCCGAGCGGATGCGCATGCAGGGCATCGAGAACGACTTCGACCCTGTCCCGCGCCACGGCGAGGAGCGCTTTGCCTTCATTGGCGACGAGGAGCGGGTCGATCCCCAGGACCTCCGCGGCCGCACGCGCAGCGTGACTGACGGGGATGGATGCCTCTTCCAAAACCACGGTCACGCCTGCTTTCTCGGCCATTTCGACCAGGGCGCCCGTCACGCCGCCGCGGGTCGGATCCTTCATTGCGTGAACGGCGTCGCTCGCCACGGCGAGCGCGGCGCGGACGAGGCCGTTGAGCGGGGCGACGTCCGAGCGCAGATCACCGCGCAGGCCCAGGTTGTTGCGGGCCGACAGGACGGCGAGCCCGTGATCGCCGACCGTGCCGGTCACCACGATCGCGTCGCCCGGGCGCAATCCCGCGTTGCGCACCACGCGGTCGGTGATGCCGACGCCCGCCGTCGAGAGGACGATTCCGTCGACCTCGCCCCGTCTCATCACTTTCGTATCCCCAGTGAGAATGCGCGTGCCGGCCTCGGTGCATGTCGCGCGGACGGACGACTGGATGGTCCGCAACGAATCGAGGGAGAAACCCTCTTCGAGCACGACGTTCGACGCGAGCCCCAGGATGTCGCATGCGCCCATCATCGCCAGATCGTTGACGACGCCGCTCACGGAGAGCCGTCCGATGTCCCCCCCGGGGAAAAAGATGGGCTGCACGACGTGCGCGTCGCTGCTGAAGACCAGCCATCGGTCGCCGAAGGGAACGGCCGCGCCGTCGTCCATGGCCAGCGTTTCGGCGTGGGTCTCGCCCTCGAGCAACACGCCGCGGATGAGCGCGCGCATCGCGGGCCCGCCGGCGCCATGCGCGAGTTTCACTCGGTCATCGGTCACGCGCCGCCCCCCTCGGTGGCGCGCGCGCCGCCCACACCGTGCTCGAACCAGATGCGGCAGACACCCTCGGTGCTCACCATGCAAGCGCCGACCGGTGCGTCGGGCCGGCACGCCGCGCCGAAGTGCGGGCAATCGGTGGGTAACGCCTGGCCCGTCATGATGGCCGCGCAGAGACACTCCGCGACATGCGCTCGCTCGACGACCGGAGCTGCCGACGCCAGCTCCGTGGCGAAGCGCACGCGCGCATCGTGGTGCGCAAAGTCCGGACGGAGGGTGAGGTTGCCCGCAGGCACGTAGGCGATGCCCCGCCACTCTCCCCCCGACGTGTCGAACACACGGAAGAGCGCCTCGAGCGCGCGCGCATTGCCATCGCGGGTGACGCATCGCGAAAACGCGTTCACGACCCTGGCCTCTTCGGCGACGACGTGTTCGACGAGAAGCGCAAGGCCGGACAGGATGTCGAGGGGCTCGAACCCCGCGACGACCACGGGCTTTCGATGGCGTGCCGCGAATGGCTCGAAGAGGCCCCAGCCCGTGATGGTTGCGGCGTGCCCGGCGGCCAGATACCCCTCGATCCGACCTCCCGACGTGCTCGCGACGACCTCCATGGCCGCAGGCACCCACTTGTGGGCCGAGAGCACGAACAGATTGGCGGGGGGGGCGCCAAGCAGGATCGCCGCGGTGGCGACCGCCGTCGTCTCGAACCCCGTTGCGAAGAACACGACCGGCTCGTCGGTCTCGCGCGCGATCTCGGCTGCCTGGGTCGCGGCGTAGATGACATCGACACGAGCCCCCTCGGCCCGGGCGTCGTCGAGCGATTGGGCGCGCCCCGGGACGCCGAGCATGTCGCCGTACGTGAGGATCCGCACACCACAGCGCGCAAGGGCAATGCACGCATCGATCTCGGGAGCGTCGGTCACGCAGACGGGGCACCCGGGCCCCATTTGAACGCGCAGTTGGCCCGGAAAGCGCGCGCGCAGGCCGAAGCGAGCAATCGCCTGCTCGTGGCTGCCGCATACGTGCATCACGGTGACCGGCCGCCCCGCACGCGCCACCGCACGCTCGAGGCGTGCCTGCAGGGCTCGTCCGCGTTCCACGTCGCGAAACTGGAAGCCGAGGGGCGTCACGACGGCTCCTCCGGCCCCATCACGTGAGGGGGCAGGCCCTCCTCGCCCCCGGCCATCGCCTCGAAGAAGGCGAGCGTCATCGCGACGTCCTGAGGAGCGATCCGCCGGATCGCGAAGCCGACGTGCACGAGCACGTAGTCCCCCGGGCAGACAGGGTCGTCGACGATGTCGAGGGCGACTTTGCGGCGTACGCCTCCGAAATCGACGAGCGCCGACATGCCCTCGATCTCCACGACCCTGCCCGGAGCGCCCAAGCACATTGCACCCTCCCTGGCCCGCGCTTACGCGGGCGGTCCCGCGGCGAGCACCGCCGCCCACGCCTGACCGAGCGCCAGGCCGCCGTCGTTGACAGGAACATCCCGCGCCATGCGGATCCGATCGCTGCCGAGCCTCGAGACGAGGCCGCGTTCGAGGGCTTGGTTTTGCATGCTTCCGCCCGTCAGCACGACATGCTCGATGCCTGTTGCAGCGAGGACGCGCTCCGCGACGGCCACTGTGGCCTCGACGACGGTCCTCTGGAAGCGCGCAGCGACGAGGCCGGCGTCGCGCCCGGCCAGCAGGTCGTCGACGATGGCACGGACCGTGGGACGCAGGTCAATCTCCTCGCTTGCGCCCACGTTCACCGGAGAGCAACCGACCTTTTCGGGAAGCAAGACGGGGTAGGCACGCACCGTGTCGAGGTCGTGAGCGGATTCCTCCAGGGCGACCGCGACATGCCCGTCGAACGTGGCGTGGGCCACGTCGAGCACCATTGCCCCGACCGCGTCGAACCAGCGGCCCATCCCCCGCGCCGAAACGGTTTCGACCCCCATTTCGATCATCCGTGCCAGGGTCTCGAGCGCGCCCGCGGGTGTCGCGCCAAAAACGGGCAGGCGATTGGCGACCGCCACGCTTTCGTCGCCGAACGCGTCGCGCAGGGCTCCAAAGGCGGCCCGCCACACCTCTCGAATCGCGCGCTCGCCCCCGGCGAGCGGAAGCGGGCGGAACGAAGCGGCCCGCGACCAGCGCAATCCGTCGACGAGGAGCAGCTCGGCGCCCCACGCGCTGCCGTCGGGCCCCCAGCCGGTACCGTCGTACGCGATGCCGAGAACCGGATCGCCGAGATGCAGCTCGGCGACTGCAGCCAGGACGTGGGCGACGTGATGCTGCACGCCGACGCGGCGCCGTGCACTTCGGGCCGACGCGTAGCGCGTGCTCGCGTAGCCGGGATGCAAGTCGTGCGCGAGCACCTCCGGGTGAACACCGAGAAGCCGCTCGAAGCCCTCGACGTCGCGCCGCCACGCGGTCTCACCTTCCACGAACGAGAGATCACCCAAATGCGGCGTGAGGTAGGCGGCGTCGCCGATGACGATGCACGCTGCCGCTTTCATGTGACCACCCACGGCGAGAATCGGCTCTTCGGCGCTCGCCGGAAGGCGAATGGGCAGCGGCGAATAGCCTCGCGAACGCCGAATGATCCTCATTCCCCCGGCGGGGCTCAACGCGACGACGGAGTCCTCGACGCGCCGGGCGATCGGCCGATCGTGGAGCAGGAACGCATCGACGATCGGCCCCAGGACCGCAGAAGCCTCCTCGTGCTCGACGATGGCCGGCCCACCGCTCGGATTGCCCGAAGTCACGACGAGGGGACGGCCGACGAGCGCCACGAGCCGATGGTAAAGAGGGGAGTGGGGAAGCATGAGGCCCACACGCCGTGACGGGCCGTTCACCTCGCGATCCGCCACGTGGCCGGCCATGGCCGGGACCAAGACGATGGGCCGCGCAGGGCTCGTCAGCGCGTTCTCCGCCTCGGGCCCGAGGGTGCCGAGCTCGCGAGCCATCGATAGGTCGGTGACCAGGACCGCGAACGGCCGGTCCTCTCGCCGCTTGCGACGACGCAACGTTGCGACCACGTGAGCCTGCGTCGCGTCGCAGACGAGATGGAAAGCGCCGACCCCCTGGACTGCGAGGATGGCCCCGTCGCGCAGCAGAGCGGCCGCAACGGCAACCGCGTCGTCACGCGACGCCTCGCCCTGCATCGGCCTGCCATGCGCGCCCGCCAACCAGAGGCGCGGTCCGCACGCCGGGCACGCGATGGTCTGCGCATGGAAGCGGCGATCCGCGGGATCACGGTACGCGCCGGCGCATGCTTCGCACATGAGAAACGGCGCCATCGCAGTGGTCGCTCGGTCGAAGGGCAGCGCGAGGGCGAGAGCCAGGCGCGGTCCACATGCCGGGCAGCTCGTGAAGACATAGCCGTGGTGACGGTCATTCGGATCGGCGACGTCGCGCAGGCACGCGTCGCACACGGCGAGATCGGGCGGCAAGGCGAACGCGCCGACGGGCGTCACCGGCCCCGATGCACTCTCTGCGATCGAGAAGGTCTCCGGAGCGCGCCCGGGCATGGGCTTCATGCGCAAGCGGCGAACGGTCGCGGCCGTCGGCGCACGTTGCTGCAATGCCGTGACGAGCGCGTCGAGCGCCTCGGCCGTGCCGAAAGCCTCGATGGTGACGCCGGAGGCCGTGTTGAGCACCCGGCCGGTGACACCGAGCGCCGACGCGGTGCGAAAGATCCAGGGCCGGAGCCCGACGCCCTGCACGGTCCCCTCGATCTCGATGCGGCGCCCGACCGCGGCGTGCTTCGGCGAACCGGAGGGCCTCGGCAAGCCGCAGGGCCCAGCCAAGAAAAACGCGAGCGCGGCGTCCAGATGGGCGGCGGCGGTCGCCGAGAGCGGCTCGCCCAATTCGAAACGCTCCCCCCGGATCGCCAGCGTCCACGCCTCGGGGGGCTCGCCGCCCACGCTTCGGTGGGCTTCGAGGATGGCTGCGGGTGAAACGGCGTGCGTCATCGGGCTCACGTCACGACGGGGCACCACACGCGACATTTCGAATGGAGCCGCCGCACGCACGCTGGCGTCGACGAAGACGACACGGCGCCGCCCGGCCAGATCGAGAGCATGTTCGACTTGGAGCTGAAAATCGGTAAGAAGCTCGACCCGACCGGCTTCGATGTCGCGCGCGAGCACGGCGCTCGCCCGATCGATGAAGGCGGGCCCGAGCGCATCGTCTCCGCGCGACGGGTTACCGATACCGACGACGAGCAGCGGCGCGGCGCCCACGGCGGTCACCCCAGCGCCTCGGCGTCGCGAACGAGGCGTTCGACGACGACGCCGGCACTGTCCACGATCTCGACGAAGAGAGGCATCTTCCCGAGTGCGTGCGTCGCGCACGACAAGCAGGGGTCGAAAGCGCGAATGGCCACTTCGATCCGGTTGAGCAAGCCCTCTGTAGGTTCGTGGCCGTCGAGGTGCTGACGCGCGACCTCACGAATCGCCTCGTTTATGGCCTGGTTGTTGTGAGTCGTGGACACGATCAGGTTGCACGTCGTCACGAGGTCGTTCGCGTCCACCTCGTAGTGATGGATCAGCGTGCCGCGTGGAGCCTCGAGGATCGCGACGCCTTTCGAGGCACGTGCGCCCCCGACGACCAGATCGGTTCCGAGCAGGTCGGGGTGGGCCAGAAGTCTCTCGATCACTTCGGCGGCGTGAAGCAGCTCGATCATCCGCGCCCAGTGCGACGTGAGGGGAGCGTGGAGCACGGCGCCGGGAGAGGTCGACAGAAGCTCCTTGCGGGCGGCCTCGGCGAGGGGTGTGCCGATCGCATCGCAGTTCTGCACTCGGGCGAGCGGGCCGACCTTGTACCACCCATCTTCTGGTCCGCGTGATCGAATGAACGGGAACTTCATGTAACTCCACGATCGAACGTTCTCCCGCAGCTCGACTTCGTAGTCCTCGCACGCCACCGAATCGAAGATGATCTTTCCGTCGGCATCGCGCGCCCGCAGCACGCCGTCGTAAAGATCGAGGTTGCCGTCGCGACCGACGAGGGACAGCAAGCTGGACCGGACCGTACCGAAGGTGTCGTAAATCGCGCGATTGCGAGCGTGCAGCTCCGAGACGAGCTTCACGCCCGCCTGAGCCCACGCCAGGATGTCCTTGAGCGGCGCGCGGAGCTCGTCTCGTTCCGCTGCGGTCACGGGCTTGTTGACGCCGCCGGGGATTGATCCGGTACCGTGCACGCGCTTGCCGGCCGTGATGCGAATGACCTCCTGGCCGTACTTGCGCAAGAGAATGCCCTGCCGCGCGAGTTGGGGGTAGGCGGCGAGCACCCCGACAATGTTGCGCTTCGCCGGATCCGAATCGAATCCGAGGAGAAGATCGGGAGAGGCCAGGTGATAGAAGTGCAGCGCGTGCGACTGCAAGATTTGCCCGTAATGCATCAACCGTCGGATCGCTTCGGCCGTGGGGGTCAGCGAGGTGGCCCCCACGACCCGGTCCAGGGCCTTGGAGGCCGCGAGGTGATGGCTGACCGGGCAGATGCCGCACAGCCGCTGCACCATCACCGGCACTTCCCAGTACGGGCGTCCCTGAATGAAACGCTCAAAGCCGCGAAACTCGACGATGTGCAAGCGCACCTGACGGACCTTTTTCTGGTCGTCGAGCAAGATGGTCACCTTGCCGTGGCCCTCGACTCGAGAGACCGGCTCGATGACCACCCGGCGAAGCTTCGTAGGATCGGCCGCAGTATCGAGGTCTGAATGCATTGGACGCCCTTGGTCAGTCGTAACGAATGAGCCCGTGGGTGAGGGCCGGGGTCCGCCCGGCGATCAGGTCCGTGAGAAAGCGCCAGATCGCTTCGGCCGAAGGGGGGCAGCCGGGCAGAAAATAGTCGATCTTGACGACGTCGTGGAGCGGATGGACTTGCTTGAGCGGAAGCGGCAGTTCGTGATCATTGGGAATGAAGCCGCGCTCCACGCCCACGCCGGTGAGGTACACGGTCTGGAGGCAATCGCGGATGTCCAAGTGGTTGCGCTGCGCGGGCAGCCCGCCGTTGATCGCGCAGGCTCCCACGGCGACGAGGATCTTGCAGCGGCTTCGCAGTTCGCGAAGCTTCCGCACGTTTTCCGCGTTGCACAAGCCTCCTTCGATGAGCCCCAAATCGCAGACCCCGGCTTCCTTGATGTCCGTCAGCGGAGACGCGTCCAGCTCGATGAGGTCCAGAAGCGTCACGAGCCGTTCATCGATGTCCAGCAAGGACGTATGACAACCGAAGCAACCCGCGAGGGACGAGGTGGCCACGCGCAGTTTCTTGCCAGCAGCCACGGATCATTGCTCCTTCTCGGCGGCCGCGGCGAGGGCGACCTCCGCGATAGAATGCCGGTCGTAGGTGCGATCCCCGATCGGGACGCGAAACCCCCGACGCTTCGGAAGAATCACGCCCACAGGGCACACGCTCATCGCCTTGTCGTCGGCTGCGGCGTTCGTGTCCGCGAGGCGGCCCGACTCCGAGTTGACGATGAGGTGCTTGTGGATGCCGCGTCCGGCGAGGGCAAATACGTTCTTCTTGTCGACCAACGCGCTCGCGCGCACGCACAGCTCGCAGAGGATGCAGCGGTTGAAGTCCAGGAGGATCTCGGCGTGCGAGCCATCGACCGGACGATCCGGGAAGAACGGACTGTAATGAGCCGAGGTCATGCCAAGCTCGTAGCCGAGTGCCTGCAGCTCGCAGTTGCCGCTGAGCTCGCACGACGGACAGAAGTGGTTTCCCTCCGTGAACAGAAACTGGACGAGGTTCGTGCGCATCTCCACCAAATCTGCGGCGGTCGATTCGACCACGTCGCCCGCGTGCGCCGGCGTCGTGCAGCTGGCGCACGACCGTCCGTTGACCCGTACGACGCACACTTTGCAGCTGCCGTGCGGCTTGAACTCGGGGTGGT
>DASPUY010000129.1:0-3141 GCA_035622655.1 Polyangiaceae bacterium | reverse complement strand
ACCGTAGGGCTCCAGAGACGATGCGGCGGCTCACGTCCCAGCTTCAGCACCATCACGGTGCTGCCCGGTTCGATCCGGTCGACGATTCCTTCGAGCCCCGAGTAGATCCGGTGGCTGTCCGCGAACGTAGGCCAGGTGATGAGCAGCGAGCCGACGGGCAGCGCTGCGCAGATGACGCGCCGCGCGAGGGTCAAGAGCTGCGATGTTCCGGCTCCGATGCAGGTGGCGAGGACCGCCCAGGCCGGTGGAAGAAAGCGGTGATAGACGAGCGTCGTGCTCTTCAGCGACGCCGGCGACGCCAGGTAGAGCGTGAACAGCACGAGGGCAAAGAGCTCGAAGCGCCAGCGATGGATGCGACTGGCGAGCGAGCTGGGCCCTTCCGAGGGCAGGCGCAAGCGATCGACGGCGAAAAGGACAATCGAGACAGCCCCGATCAGCATCATCGAGTTGCGGACGTACGGCTCGAAACCGCCGAAGAGAACACCGGGGATGCTCTCGAGCTTCCACGTGAAGGCGTAGAAAATGACCGGCTCCGATCGGACCAGCCGTGGCCCCGCCAGCCGCCAGGCCAGCCGGGTTCCGAGCACGATGAGCGCGCCTGCCAGCACGCACGGCACCGCGCGGATCAGCATGGATCCGTACGAGCGGGCCGGCGAGCCGATGGAGCAGAGCACCAGCGCGATGCAGGCCACGACCATCATGGCTTGATGGGCGAAGTGAAAGAGCACCATGACGCCGCACAGGCCTGCGGCGCCGCGCCACGAGGGCCTCGTCGCGAACCGATCGATGGTCGGAAGAGACGCGAGAAGGACGACAATGCCGATGATGTTCTGGATCAGCCCCCAGAAGAAAAGCCACCCGAATCCGATGGGAGCAACGAGCAGGACGGCCGATCGCGGGGCGCGCACGTGGGCCGCAAAGTGGGCCGCGGCGAGCGGAAGGGCGAACAGCGAGCCGGCAACGACGATCTTCGACGCCCAGGTGATGGGGAGCAGAAACGAGACGAGCAGAACGAGAAGCGAGAAAAGCTGATTGGACTGGCCGAGGTTGAGCTCGTAGAGCGTCTTTGGCGTGAAGTGGTCGTCGCTCCAGTGGCGCAGCAGGCCGACGCTCGCCTCGTGAAGAGGCAGGTCGGCCATCGGCGGATACCGTGTGATCAGAACCGGGAGCGCAAACACGGCGCCCACCAGCCAAGGCGTCCACCGCTCGATGCGAGAAACGGTCATGGTCCCATCGCCGCGTGATGCGACAAACGGCGCGGAGCGCTCGACGGCGTCGCCGAGCGCTCCGGTCCCCGCTGCCGTGAGGATCACTCCTCGGGGTTGGTCTCTTGGATGTTCGGCGAGATGGCGATGTCGCCGCTCTGGGCGCTTCCCTGGATCTGGAAGGTCGACGCGACGCCGTCGCCGTTCAGGTCGCCGTGCGCGTTCGCGGTGAAGCCGCCGCTGACCGCCGACGTCTGGGTCGCGGTGTACTCGTACTCGTAATATTGCGGCTCTTCCATCGAGAACTTGAGGCATTGCCAGCCCGACGTGGGCGAGTCCGCGCTGCCCCAGTCGCTCTTCTGCGACTGGTACTTCTGTCCGGGAGGGGCTACGCCACTCGGCGGAACGGTGTTCGCCGCCGTGAAACAGAACGCGCGCATCAGCGCGGAGCTACCGCCCGCCCCGATGATGGCCGTCGTTCCCTTCTCTCGCTCGACCGCCGTCGCGGCGTCCTTGGCGATCTGTCCGAGAGAGTTTCGCGCCTCCGCCGTCTTCGCGTTGGCGATGTACTTGCGGACGCCATAAATGGCAAGTACAGCCAGAATGCCGACGATCGCGACGACGATCATCAGCTCGATCAGTGTAAATCCTCGTTCCTTCTTGCGTAGCCATCGATTCATTTGAGATTCCGATCCTTTCGTGTCGTGTGTCGTTACAGCCCCTCGTGTCATTGAAATCTTCGCGGTGGCCCGTCAGAGCCCCTCGTTGCTCACGAACACCTGATTGGTCCACGAGTCGGCCCAGAGCTGGGTGTAGTTCGCGGTATTGCCGTCCAGGTCGGCGACGGCGGAGACGACGTACCACTCCGTCGGCGGCGAAGCCGGAAAGGTCAGCGGTGCCCCGTTGACCGTGATGTTGCTCTGCGGAATCTGCGTGCTCGACGGTCCGGCGCCCGCGACTCCTGCGACGCACGCATACCCGAACAGCACCGGACCATCGACGTGGAGCGGAAGGGTCGTCCACGGAACCCCGGTGACGCTCCCGCAGGTCCCGCCGCTCGCGCTGTACTGCGCGCCCCAGCCCACCTCCACCTGGTAGACGGGATCCTGCGGGTACCAGCCCCCCGTGAGCCCGGCGGGAATGCACTGGGAGACGCCGGCGTATTGCTGGGTCTCCGAGTGGTAGGCTTCCTGCGCGGCGCGGATGTTCTGCACCATGCTGGTCGCTTCGGCCACGTGGGAGGACTGGACGATCTGCCGATACCCGACGACCGCCAGTGTGGCGAGGACACCCACGATGACGACGACGATCATCAGCTCGACGAGCGTGAAGCCGCGGGTAGGACGCATGGCCACGACCCGCCGCAGGTGCAGCGCCCGTGCCACGCGATGAGCTCGACGTCGAACGGATGACCCTCCCTTGGAATTCGTTGCTTTTTCGGCCCACCCCAGCACAGCCGTTTCTCCGAGAGGCGACCGCGCCGACAATTTTCGTCCAATTCGGGGGGTCGCCGCCGCCGTGTACCGACGCTTTACGGCATGGCGTCCGCCGGAGCCGCGCCGCGTTTTCGACCCGAAACGTTCCCTGTCGCACATGGGACCCCCATCGAACGCCCATCGAGCCCCCGCCGAGGCGTCTAATGCGCGCCGTTCGTATCGTCGCCCGACGGTGGGTCGGTGTCGCCCTCGTCGCCTCCACCATCGGCGAGTGCGTGCTTCTGGAATCGATAGCGCAGGCTGCGCAAGCTGACTCCGAGCAGCTTGGCGGCTTGCGTTCGGACCCCGCCCGAGCGTTCGAGCGCCTGCAGCAAGAGGCGCCTTTCGACCTCGCCGAGGACGTCGTCGAGATTGCACCCCTCTTCCGGCAATCCCACGAGCGCCGGCATGGGCTGCGACGCGGCGCCGGAGACCTCGTGCGGAAAGTCCCCGAGGCCGAG
>DASPUY010000128.1:0-9080 GCA_035622655.1 Polyangiaceae bacterium | reverse complement strand
CCGAGACCGTGAATTACCGCCCCTCCGAGAACCCACCGGTAAGCCGTGTGCCGGAAATCGGCACGCACGGTTTGAAAGGGGGTCTTGCTCGAATGCCCGCCTTGAGGCGGGAAGGAAAGTAAGGTCTACCAATGGCGATCGCTGGGTCGCGCCCCGAGGGCGGCATCCGAATCGAGATCGAGCGCGCCGGTGACGCCGCGGCACCCTGGACGTACCAGGGACAGGCCGTGACGCCGGGCGCTCAGTTCCCGCTGCGCGTCGTCCTGTCGGACCGCGGCGACGTTCACGTCGAGCTGCCGTCGGGCGCGCCGCCCATGCTCCGCACCCGAGTTCGCCTGCTCGTTCGCTCCCTCTGGAGGCGTGCGCGCGACGAGGGTGTTGCGCCGGCTCGCAGACTGATGCGGTGGCGGGCCGACGACTGAGCGAGCTGTGTCGCAGCGCTGGCGTCGCCGCGAACCGGCGATTAGGCTCCGCGCAAATGCGCGCACCGTGCGTTCGCTTCTTTCTCCGTGCGCCGGTGCTCCGGAGCGCGCTCCTCTGCCGGGGCCCGGTGACCTGCCGTGACGTCGCGCCGCCGGTCGGGATCGCTGCGGCCCTTCTGTCGGCGTGCGCGCTGCTCTCGGGATGCGATGAAGTGCACCCCAAGACGGCCCTCGGATACACCGAGGGCGCCAAGCACGCCTACGAGATGGCGATGGAGCAGTTCAATACGCGCCACTGGGTCGAGGCCGAAGCCGCGATGCGCGAGGTCAAGCGCAAGTACAGCTATTCAAAGTACGCGCGCCTTGCCGAGCTTCGGATTGCCGACGCCGATTACGAGCAGGAGAAGTACTCGGACGCAATCCGAGAATACAAGGACTTCGTCCATGCCCACAGGTCCGACGAGGAGGACGTCGCCTATGCCCGCGCGCGCATCGGCGAGGCCATGTACGCCGAAATTCCGGACTCGTTTCTGATGGCGTCCGCCGAGGAACGTGACCAGGGAAGCGTCGTCGACGCGTACAAGGAGCTCAAATCCTTCGTCACCGACTACCCGAACGCCAAGGAGGCCGCTCACGTCCGCGATCTGCTCGGACAGGTCACGGCCCGCCTAATCCGCCACGAGCTTTACGTCGCGCGGTTCTACTCGGGCAAGGGAAACTTCGATGCGGCCGTGGCGCGCGTGCAGTACGCGTTGCACAACTATCCGCAGGAGACCGTGTCTCCCCACACCAGCGAGGCGGAAGACTCGCTCCGAGCCGAAGCCCTTCTGCTTCTCGGCGAGACGTATCTGAAGATGCACAAGTGGGACGACGCCCGGCAGGCTTTCGAGGCAATCGTTCGGGTGCACGGTCGCACGCCCATCGCGGTCCAGGCGAGGAACTATCTGACCGTCCTCCCTGCGCGAGGTGGTTGAACCCGCGCGCCGCCGCAGTGAACCGCGATGCGGCGGAACCCGTGTCATCGCCGCGTGGTAGCGTGCTCGTTTCGATGGCGAGCCCCCCTGCCCGTCCGCATCCGTCCGTTCCGCCGCCCGGGACCCCCGCGCCGCGCACGGTGCTGGTCGTCGACGACGAGAAGAACATCCGTCGCACCCTGCAGCTCGTGCTCGAGGGCGAGGGATACAAGGTGCTCGGGGCCGAGACGGCGGGCCAGGCGCTGCGGGTGCTCGCAAGCCCCGAGACGCCGGTGGATCTCGTTGTGCTGGACGTGCAGCTGCCGGACCAGAGCGGCCTCGAAGCTCTGGCCAAGCTGCGCGGCGACGAGGCAACTCGCGACATGCCCATCATCGTGATCAGCGGACACGCCACGGTGGATGACGCCGTGCAGGCGATCAAGCTGGGGGCCAGTGACTTCTTCGAGAAGCCGCTCGCACGCGAGCGCGTCCTTGTCAGCGTTCGAAACGTGCTCGATGCGGCCAAGACCCGGCGCGAGCTCGAGAGGGTCACCGAGCAGCAGCTGCAGCGCTACGAAATGATCGGCCGCAGCGCCGCGATGCAGCGACTCTTTCGCGACATCGAGAAAGTCGCGCCCACGAAGGCATCGGTGCTCATCACCGGCGAAAGCGGGACGGGCAAGGAGCTCATCGCGCGGGCCATCCATCGCCTCAGTCCGCGGGCGGACGGTCCGTTCGTCAAGGTCAACTGCGCCGCCATTCCCCGCGAGCTCATCGAGAGCGAGCTGTTCGGCCACGAGAAAGGGGCATTCACCGGCGCGCTGCTGCGACGGCGAGGTCTTTTCGAACAGGCGCACGGCGGGACGCTGTTCCTCGACGAGATCGGAGACATGGACCTCGTCGCTCAGGCGAAGGTGCTCCGCGCCGTCCAGTCGGGCGAGATTTCCCGGGTGGGCAGCGAGCACGTCATTCACGTAGACGTGCGCGTGCTCGCCGCGACCAACAAGGACCTGGCCCGAGCGGTGGAGAATGGCACCTTCCGGGACGATCTTTTCTTTCGACTGGCCGTGTTTCCGATCCGCAGCCCTGCCCTTCGAGAGAGGCTCGAGGACATTCCCCTCTTGGCGGACGCGTTCATGGATCAGTTCGCCCAGGAAAATGGGACGCGGCCCAAGCCGATCGACGAGGCCGTGATGCAGGCCCTCGCGGCCCGCAAATGGCCCGGCAACGTCCGCGAGCTGAAGAACGTCGTCGAGCGCAGCGCGATCTTGAGCGGCGACCGTGTCACGATCGCGGATCTGCCCGAGGATCCGCACGCGAGCCCCTTCGAGGAAGAGGCGGAAGCGCCGGTGGCGGTCGAGCCGGCGTCCGAGCCGATCGAGGACGAGAGCGCTTCTGCGGAGCCCGCGCGATCGATCGCCTCCCCGCCCGCGGGCGCAAAGCACCTGACGCTCCGTGAGTTTCGAGAGCGATCCGAGCGCCAGTACATCGTCGAGACGCTCAAGCTGAGCGGCTGGAACATCTCTCGAACGGCGATTCTGCTGGGGGTCGAACGGACGAACCTGCACAAGAAGATTCGTGCGTACCAGATCAAGCGCTCGGAGCGCTGAGCCCTCCCCCGGTCATCGGACTTGATGGGTCTCGGGCACGTCGGCGAGCTTTTCCCGAAACATGACGAAGGAGGCGACGCCGACGAGAACTGCGATGGCGACGACGAGAAGGACGTTGCCTCGCCATTGCTCCTCCGTGGAAGCGTCCGTTTCGTTCGCTTCGGCGTTCGCCGGCGTCGGGCCGATCGGGCCGTCCGTCATGCCACGACCGGGCTCGCGTGGGCGTTCGGCGGTCCGGTCGCCTACGGAAGTCGGTCCGGCGGAGGCAGGTGCGGCGGAGGTTGGTCCGGTGGACGCCCCTCCCGTGGACGCCGGGGGCGCCGTCATCTCGGGCACGCCTTGCGATGGAACCGCAGCGTGTGCGCCGCCGAGCTTCGGCGCGCGGCCAGCCATCACGCGCCGGACGTCGCCCAGCATCGCGTACGCACTCTCGTAGCGATCGGCCGGGTCGGGCGCGAGCGCCAGGTCGACCACCGCGGCAACATTCGGATCGATTTCGGACCGCGCGATGCGCAGGGGGGGCAGGGCCCCGTCGATTGGGGCGGCGCCGGAGAGCGAAAAGTGCAGGCATGCGGCGACGGACCAGATGTCCGCTTGCTCGGTCGCGGATCCGAAGCGCCGCTCCGGAGCGGCGAACGTCGCGACCCGCGCAGCCGTCATCGAGCTCAGCGTCATCGTCCGGCGCGCGTGCAGGCCGGGAATCGTCGCGAAATCGACGAGGCGGACGCTTCCGCGCGGAGTGACGATGACGTTCGAGGGGGCGATGGCCCCATGCGCGATTCCGTGGGCGTGCGCCATCTCCAGCGCATCGAGCAGCTGCTCCGCGATGCGCAGCGCGAGGCCGAGGTCGATTCGACCGTGCGTGGCGGCCTGCTCCAGATCCTCGCCCCCGATCCACCGGCGGACGACGAACGGCGCGCCCGCTTCGTCGACTCCTTCTTCGAGAATCTTCGCCACCCGGGCGTGCTCGAAGCGATTCGCGGCCCAGCTCGCTCGCAACCATTCCGATCGGGCCTCCGGGTCCCCCGCGAACGGCTCGCGAAGGATGCGGACCACGGCCTGGAGGTGAGCGCGGTCCGGGCGCTCGGCGAGCCAGCTGGCGCAGACGGAGCCCCTCGCCTGCAGCGGCGTCCGGAGCGTCCATCCGCAGAGCGTCCTGCCGCGTTCCTCGACTCGGGCCAGCAGTCCGGCAAGCCCGACGATGCGCTGCTCCTGCACGCACGAAACGTAGGAGAGAAACCGCGTTTGGGGAGAGGTCAACGGTTGCCGGTCGAGCCGTAACCACCCGAACCGCGGGAAGTCGGGCCGAGCTCGCCGACGACGACGAGCTCCGCCCGCGCCACCGGGGCGATCACGAGCTGCGCGATCCGCTCGAGCGGCGCCACCGTGGCCGGCGCGTCGCCGAGATTCACGAGCAAGACATGGACTTCGCCGCGAAAGTCGCTGTCGATGGTTCCGGGCGCGTTCAAGACCGTAATCCCGGCCCGGGCCGCCAGGCCCGAGCGTGGCCGCACCTGACCTTCGAAATGCGGCGGGATGGCAAACACGAGGCCGGTGGGGATTCGGATGCGTGCGCGCGGCGCGAGCGTCAGCGGCGCGTCGATCGCCGCGTGCAGATCGAGGCCCGAAGCTCCGTCGGTCTGGTACTTTGGAAGGGGCACGTCGATGGCGCCGCAGCGTGAGACGCGAATGCGAATGTCGGGAACCATGGGATGACGAGCTTACCTTCGGGCGGCTGCAACCAACACGTCTTGACGCCACGCGCGCCCCTGGTACTCGGTCGTCGATGACCGCCGGTCGCCAGCTCGTACTCGTCCTCGACTTCGGCGCCCAATACACGCAGCTCATCGCTCGCCGGATTCGCGAGCAGCGTGTGTATTGCGAGATCCATCCCTGCACGCTTTCCGTCGAGCAGGTGCAGGCCATGTCCCCGAGCGCCATCGTGCTCTCGGGCGGTCCGGCCAGCGTTTACGCCGAGGGGGCGCCCACGATCGATCGCCGAGTCTTCGAGCTCGGGGTCCCGATTCTGGGCATTTGCTACGGCCTTCAGCTCATGGCGCATGTGCTCGGCGGACGCGTCGAGCGCGCGAGCGCGCGAGAGTACGGCCACGCGCGCGTCGTCGTCGAACGACCCGAGGGGATTTTTCATCGTTTCGCGAAACGCGAGACCCTCGACGTCTGGATGTCGCACGGCGACCGCATCGCCGGGCTGCCTCCGGGCTTTCAAACGATCGGCGTGAGCGCCAATACGCCCTTCTGTGCGGTGGGAGATTCGCGGCGGCGCATCTACGGGGTCCAGTTTCATCCGGAAGTGGTTCACACGCCGCGCGGGGCCGATCTCATGGCTTCGTTTCTTTTCGACGTCAGCGGTCTACGACCCACGTGGACCCCCGGCACCTTCACCGAGCTCGCGGCCTCCGAAGTTCGGGCCAAGGTCGGGCCCACCGATAGCGTCCTGTGCGGCCTGTCCGGCGGCGTGGACTCCTCGGTCGCGGCCATGCTCTGCCACCGGGCTCTCGGCGATCGGCTGACGTGTATCTTCGTCGACAACGGGCTCTTGCGCGACGGCGAGCCCGAGCAGGTCGTCTCGACCTTCCGCGAGAGCTTTCACCTGAACCTCATCGCCGTCGATGCCCGCGACAAATTCCTCTCGGCGCTGCGCGGCGTGACGGATCCCGAACAGAAGCGCAAGACCATCGGGCGCGTCTTCATCGACGTCTTCGAGGAGCAAGCGCGCGAGGTGCGCGGCGCCCGGTGGCTCGTTCAGGGAACGCTCTATCCCGACGTCATCGAGAGCGTGAGCTTCAGGGGCCCGAGCGCGGTCATCAAGAGCCACCACAACGTCGGGGGCTTGCCCGAAAAAATGAACTTGCAGCTCATCGAGCCGCTGCGCGAGCTCTTCAAGGACGAAGTGCGAGCCGCCGGAGAAGAGCTGGGGATGCCGCGCGACCTGCTCTGGCGCCATCCTTTCCCGGGCCCCGGGTTGGCCGTGCGCTGCCTGGGCGAGATCACCGAACAGCGGCTCGAGGTACTGCGCGCTGCCGATACGATCGTGATCGAGGAAATCCGGGCGGCGAGCCTCTACGAGGCGATCTGGCAAGCGTTCGCCGTCCTGCTGCCCGTCCGGACCGTCGGGGTCATGGGCGACGAGCGAACTTACGAGGAGACGTGCGCGATTCGCGCCGTGCACTCGATCGACGGCATGACGGCGGACTGGGCCAAGATCCCCTACGAGGTCCTCGGCCGGATCTCCAACCGAATCATCAACGAGGTGCGCGGGATCAATCGGGTCGTTTTCGACATCACGAGCAAGCCGCCGGGTACCATCGAATGGGAATGAATGTTCGTTCGCAACATCATGTAATTTCATATTATTTGAATCGCTCGACTCAGTTGCGAGTGCTGGCGCTGGTCTCCGTGTGGACGGCGTTCGGGGCCTGCGCTCCGGCCGTCTCGCCGCCGCGGCCGACCGTCAGCCTCAGGCTTCGCGGAGGTCCTCCCGAGGCGACGGTCGTCGTGGACGAAGAGACGCTCGGGACGTTCGAGTACGTCGCGGCGCATGGGGTGGCGCTTCCGCCGGGGATTCATCGCGTGACGGTTCAGGCGCCAGGCTATTTTCCCTGGGACAGGGAGGTGGAGGCGAAATCGGGCACGCCCCCCATCCTGCTCGAGGTCGCGATGTCCCCCGTTCCGGACTGAAGCCGACCGCACACACGGCGGCAGGTTCGGCGAGTACGAAGTCAGGGGGCTTGACGCGGCGACGGTTTGACGCAAACTGGCGTGCCCCCATGGCGAACCGTGCGATCTGGAACGTGAGAAAGCGTCACGAGTGGCTTGCAACCCCGCTCAAGGCCAAGCGTGTGAAGCGCGCGCAGCGGCTCCGGTGCGGGCTGCAGGAAGCGATAGATCGCAAGGCCGGCGGCGAGCGTCCGTCCGAGAGCTGAGCGCGCCCGCGCGAGGTCACACTCCGAATGCCTCGGCGAGTTCCGCGCCGACGGCCGCCCACGTCATCTCGGGCGTGTTGCGCGCCAGCCCGAACCGGCCGTCGCGATCCACGAGGATTGCGCCCCCGGTGCCCTGTCCCCGGCGGTCCAGTCGGCGGATCACGGCGCGGGCGGCCTCTTCGGGGTCGACCGCGCATCGCATCAGATCGGTCGCCGATTTGGCGAGGCATATGCGCATGATGCTCTCGCCAAGGCCGGTCGCGGAGCACGCTCCGGCGTCGTTGTCGGCATAGGTGCCGGCACCGAGCAGAGGAGAGTCGCCGACGCGGCCGGGGCGCTTGCCCAGGCGCCCGCCAGTGCTCGTCGCCGCCGCGACGTTTCCGCGCAGGTCCCGCGCAACGGCGCCCACCGTCCCGCCGAGCTCCGAAGTTCGATCGACCTCGGAGGCGGCGGCTGCCCAGCGGGCCCGGGCCGCCACGGTGGTCATCGCCTCCGATGTGGAGGGCTCGAAACCGTGCTCGCGCGCGAAGCGTGCGGCGCCATCGGCCGCGTAGAGGACATGCCTCCCATCGTCCAGCACCGCGCGCGCTACGGCGATAGGATGCAAGAACGGCGGCAGCGCGCAAACGGCGCCGGCTCGCAGGTCTCGCCCCTCCATGAGGGCCGCGTCGAGCTCGATCCGCCCCTCCGAGTTGAGGCATGCCCCCGTACCGGCGTTGAAGCAGGGGTCGTCCTCGAGGGCGACCACCGCGGACTCGACCGCGTCGAGGGCGCTGCCGCCTGCGCGCAGAATCGTCGCAGCGACGAACGCTGCAGATCGACACCCCTGCACGTGTTGCTGCACGTGCTCGGCGGGCACGCTGCCGGCGCCCCCATGGACAAGGATGCCCCAGGCTCCGGCGCGGGCACCCCACGACATGCGCAAGTCGCCCAGTGACGGGTCACTCATGAAACCGCTCGAGCTTGACGGATGGCCATCAGAAGTAGCGCCAGTGGAGGCAGAGCGCCTAGCAGCGCTGGCACTTTTCGCACCGCGGCGGCCTGGAACAACACCAGCGCTGCGGCCCCCGAAATCCCCGTCGCCGCGAGGGCCGCAGCAAGGGTCGATCTCGCGGTGCGCCGCGCCCTCGGTCGGCTCGACCCAGGTCGCTTCTCGTCCGCGTTCAGCAGTGCATTTGCAAGCAGCAGGGCCGTCGCGATGCCCGTCATCGCCGTCGCAAGAGCGGCGGCCATCCGGTCCCGAGGGATCGGGCTTGGCTCCGGGACGGACGGTGCGGCGACCAGCCGGATGGGCGTCCCGTCCTCGGTCACGCGCAGGCGCCCGACGGTGTCCACGAACGACGTACCGTCCCACGTCCAGCCGGTCGAGTGCCGCGCCGTCGGATAGAACCCGACGACGCTGATGGCCGGAAGCAGCCCCACACTCACCGCCGCCACGACGGCCACGCACGCACCGCCGGCCATCGCCGAGGCGCTGACCTGGGATTTGCTGCGGCCCAGGGCCTCGAGAGCGCGCGCTTCGCCGCGCGCTTTCATCGGAGCAATTGCCGCCCACACCCCGACGGCGCTGCAGAGTGGCGCCAGGGGAAGGGTACGCCCGATCCGCTCCCCCCAGGCGACGCCGCCCTCGTCGGTTGCGGCAGTCAGGAGCCAGCTCAGTGCGAGCGCAAGCGTGGCCACGAACGCAGCCCGAACGAACACCCGCACGTCCCAGCGAGTGACGGATCGCGAAAGATGACAAGCTCTGCGGGGCAGCCCCCAGTCCCTCACGCGCGAAGAACCTCCGAGCGGCGGCGGCGACGACGCTCGGAAACGTACCGCAGAACACGTCGGCCGGGCGCGAGAAGGTGCCCGCGAGCGGGCTGAGGGAACCTGAAGGGCACCTGAGCGGAAGAAGGGCGCCCGCGGCGTGTTATGCTGGCATCAGGCGTCGCGCTGCGGGCCTTTACGGTCCCGAAATAGTTCGACGGCGGAGCTCCACCGTGCACGCGATACGAAACTGGTGCCGCACGCACCCGAAGCAGAAACACTCGCTCGGCAACGCTGCTGGCGACGACCTCGACTCAGCGTCCCGCCCCGAGTGCCGGCCACGCGCCGGAGGAGGGAGATCGTCATGCAAAGTACGAATGGCTCTAGTCCGAGAGGGCCGCT
>DASPUY010000127.1:0-52404 GCA_035622655.1 Polyangiaceae bacterium | reverse complement strand
GGGGTGGCAGGTCCCGTCCTCGGACGTCCACCTCGTCGCCGACGTCGTGACCGGAATCTCCGAGGTGCTCCGGGTCGTCACCGACGTCGGTGACGGCGTCGTCATCGAGCCGCCCGTGTATCCACCTTTTGCGGCGACCGTTCGCGGGCTCGGTCGGCGGGTCGTCCCTGCGCCGCTCTCGGGCGGGGCCGCCGACCTGCGCCCGGATCTCGAGGCGATCGAGCGTGCTTACGCGAGCGGAGCGCGCGCGCACCTGCTCTGCTCCCCCCACAACCCGACGGGGTTCGTGTATCGGCCGGCAATGCTCGCGCGAATCGCCGAGCTGGCGGATGCGCACGGGGTGTTCGTGCTTGCCGACGAGGTCCATGCTCCGCTCACCCTGCCGGGTGCGACCCACACGCCGTTTCCCATGGCGTCTCCGGCTGCGCGGCGCCGGTCGATCGTGCTCACATCGGCTTCGAAGACGTGGAACGTCGCAGGCTTGAAGGCGGCGGTGATCGTGGCTTGTGACGACGCTCCGCGTGCCGTTCTTGCCAAGCTTCCGCCCGGGACGCCCTACCATGCCGGGCACTTCGGTGTACTGGCGACTCGTGCTGCGTTTCGTGAGGGGGGGCCCTGGCTGTCGGACGTCGTCGCGATCCTCGA
The DNA here is from genome assembly GCA_035622655.1 of Polyangiaceae bacterium. GTDB lineage: Bacteria > Myxococcota_A > Polyangia > Polyangiales > Polyangiaceae > Palsa-1150. The sequence goes on along the minus strand of DASPUY010000127.1, from coordinate 51,759 downwards.
CCGCAATCGGCATTCGCTCGGGGATCTGCTGCAGGCCGAGCTTCCCGATGTCGGCTACTCCGCGCCCGAGGCGGGGTACCTGGCATGGCTCGACTGTCGAGCTCTCGGTCTTGGCCCCGACCCGGCCCGCGTGTTCCTGCAGCGCGGCCGGGTCGCACTCTCCAGCGGGCCGACCTTCGGGGTCGAAGGCGAGGGCTTCGCGCGGCTGAACTTCGCGACCCCGATCCATCTCCTCGAGGAAGCCGTTCGGCGAATGAAACGATCGCTCTGAATGTCTCTGCGCCCTGAATGTCTCTGAATGCAGCCGAGGCGGTCAGCGGCGAGTGCACGTCGAGCTCCGAATGAACTGGTCGCTCCAGGAGAAATGAGGCTAAAATTGAAGATTGATGAATTTCGATCTCGACGAACAGCACAGCCTGCTGCGCCAAAGCATTCGTGCATTTGCTCGAGCCGAGATCGCCCCTCACGCCCAGCGCTGGGACCGCGAGGAGCGCTTTCCGGTCGAGATCGTCCCGAAGCTGGCTTCGATGGGCCTTCTGGGTATCCGGATCCCCGAGGAATACGGCGGCAGCGGGATGGATACCCTCGCCTATGCCGTCTGCATCGAAGAGCTCGCGCGCGTCGATGGATCCATTGCGCTCACGGTCGCGTCCCACAATGGGCTCGGGACGGGGCATTTGCTCGCGTTCGGAAACGACGAGCAGAAACAAGCCTTTCTCCCGAATGCGGCCAGCGGCAAGTGGCTCGCCGCCTGGGCGCTGACCGAGCCGGGCAGCGGCAGCGATGCGGCCGCCTTGAGAACGACCGCCCGTCGCGACGGCGATGCGTGGGTCATCAGCGGCACGAAGACCTTCATCACGCAGGGCTCGGTCGGGGGCTTTTGCGTCGTTCTGGCTCGGACGAGCCCTGCCGCTGAGAAGCAGCACGGCATCACCGCGTTCATCGTCGAGCACGGAGCGCCCGGCTTCGTGGCGTCCAAGCACTTGCTCAAGCTCGGCTGCCGCTCCAGCGACACGGCGGAGCTCACTCTCGAGGATGTGAGGGTGCCCGACAGCCGGCGCCTCGGCCGTCTCGATCATGCGTTCGCCGACACAATGCAGATCCTCGATCGGGGTCGCGTCTCGATTGCCGCGATGGCCCTGGGTCTCGGGTACGGGGCGCTCGAAAAGGCGACCGCGTATGCGAAGGACCGTCAAGCGTTCGGCAAACCGATCGCTTCGTTTCAGGCCATCCAATGGATGCTCGCCGACGCGAAAACGGAGCTCGATGCGGCCGCCCTTCTGACGTATCGGGCGGCCTGGCTCGCCGATCGCGGGCAGAGCTACTCGAAGGAGGCGGCCATGGCGAAGCTCTTCGCGAGCGAGACGGCGACTCGCGCATGCAACAGTGCCGTGCAAGTGCACGGCGGGTACGGTTACGTACGCGAGTTCGACGTCGAGCGCCATCTGCGCGACGCGAAGCTCTGCGAGATCGGCGAGGGCACCAGCGAGATTCAGCGCAGGGTCATCGCCAAGCACGTTCTTGCCTAGCGGCGTCGGCGCGCGAAGGATTGCCCGTCGCCGCAGCGCATGATACCTGCCGCGCTATCCTGCGCCTCCACGACACCTACACCAAGGCCGTAGAACCGTTCGTTCCGCTGGATCCGGAGGGCCGTCGCGTCTGCATGTACACGTGCGGACCCACGGTCTATTCCTATCAACATATAGGCAATTTCCGCAGTTTCGTGGCGGCCGACGTGCTTCGCCGCACGCTCGAGCTTCACGGCTATAGCGTCCGGCACGTCATGAATCTGACCGACGTCGGCCACATGACGCAGGACCATGTCGCCGACGCCAGCGGTGAGGACAAGCTGAGCAAGGCGGCGCGGGAGCTCGGCACCGACCCCTTCCACGTCGCGGACCACTTCGGGCGAGCTTTCGCCGAAGACGCGAGGCGGATGCGTCTCAAGCTCTATCTCGAGCCCGAGGCGAGCGATCCGGCGCTCCACCCGCGAGCGACCGACAACATTCCCGAAATTCTCGCGATGATCCAGGCGCTTCTCGCGCGCGGATACGCTTACCTGGATTCCAAAGGACAGGCGTATTTCGAAGTGAGCCGGTTTCCCGATTACGGGCGATTATCGGGCAAAGTGATCGAGGAGCTCGAGCCCGGCGCCCGCGTCGCCGTGGTCAGCGAGAAAAAAGACCCCAGGGACTTCGCCTTGTGGAAGGTCGACGACAAGCACCTCATGCGGTGGGACCCCAACGGGAGCGCTGGCTGGCGCCCGGACGATTACGAACGTCTGCGGACGTTGACCGGTGATCGGCTCCCCGGGCTCGGAGTCGGCTTTCCGGGATGGCACATCGAGTGTTCGGCGATGATCCATCGGTATCTGGGCGAACCAATCGACATTCACACCGGAGGGGAAGACAACATATTTCCGCATCACGAATGCGAGCTTGCCCAAACGTGCGGCGCCTACTCGACGACCGTGCCGGCCACGCCCGGCGCATCGGACAGCCCGTCGGTCCGGAACAGTTTCGTCCGTCAGTGGTTTCACGTTCACCACCTCATGGTGGACGGCCGGAAGATGAGCAAGTCGGCCGGGACTCTCTACACCGTTCGCGATCTGACGGACGGGAGCGCTCGAGACAAGCCCGACCTGCTCTCGCGTTTCGAATCGGTGGGCATCGGAGACGCTCGGGTGTCTCCGAGCGTGGTCAGGTACGCTCTTCTGTCCAATTCGTTCTCCCAACCGATGAATTTCACCTTCGAGGCGCTCGCCCAGGCGCACGCGAGCGTGCAGCGCCTCACGGCCTGCATGCACGAGCTCGAGGGCATCGTGGCTCAGGGAGCGACCGAATCCGCCGAAGGCGCCGCAGGTTTCGGCGAAATTGCCGAGGAGCACCGGCAAGCGTTTCTGAGCAGCCTCGACGACAATCTGAACATGCCGAGGGCGCTCGCGGTCATCTTCGAATTCGTCCGCGCGCTCAACAAGGCGCCGAAAAATCCCGCCATCGCAACGTCCGGCTTGTCGGTCCTGCAGTATTTCGATTCCGTGCTCGACGTCATGGGGGGGATCTCGATCACCCTGGTTCCCCATGCCCGGCTCGAGTCCGTGCTCCGCGAGCTGGTCGCCCGGCCTGCAGGCTACGCGGACGATCTTGCGCGGTTGTCGCTCCTCGAGCTTCTGGCGCTGCGCCAGCAAGCGCGCAAGGAGCGTTCGTTCAAGCGGGCGGACGCGATTCGCGACTGGATACGCGGCCAGGGCACCGAGATCGAAGACGCACCGGGCGGAGTGCGAGTTCGCGCCCGTTCCGACTGACGGAACGTTTCCTTGCGTCGAGCGGCGGGAGCATGGGGACCGGCGGGGCGCCCGGTGAAGCCCCATGGAACGGCGCTTTACCTGCAAGGGTCGGCGGACGCGCGGTCGACGGCTGGGCTGCCCCGGTGGTGGGCGCGCCACCCTCGTTCGAACGGGCAGCTTCCGACGGGCAGGCCCCGGGGATCGCAGAGAAATATTGACAGTCAACGCGGTCGCCCCATAACCTCGAGCTCAGACGTGGGAAATCGTGGCAATAAGTGCCAAACCACGACGGAGCGGCCGTCCAGATGTTCCGCGGGCGACACGAGCACACGATCGACGCGAAGGGACGGACCAGCGTTCCTGCGCGGTATCGGGACGCCCTGGATGCCGCAGGTGAACGCCGCATCGTGGTGACCAGTGGGCTCGACCCCTGCCTGGTCGCATACGCGCCCTCGGAGTGGAACGATTTCGAAAGCGCGCTTGCCAAGCTTCCGCGATTCGACCGCGCCGTCCAGAAATTGAAGCGGCTTTACGTGTCGGGGGCCGTCGAATGCGATATCGACGACGTCGGTCGGATCCTCATTCCCCCGGCGCTTCGTGACTACGCCAAGCTCAAGAAAGACGTCCTTTGGGCGGGGTCAGGCCGCTATGCCGAGCTCTGGGACAAGGACGAATGGCTGAGATACGTCGAGACGACCGATGACGAGCGTCGCGATATCGCCGCCCGACTCTCGGAGCTGGGGCTATGAACAGCCTTCAGTTGAGGTTGCCCGGCGTGCCGACGGACGCGTCGGTCGAGTGGGTCTGGCGCGATGACTTCGACGAGGTGAAGGACGTGAAGCGCTTCGAGCATGCGACCGTCATGCGCGACGAGGTCGTCCGTGCGGTCGCCCCCCGACCCGGGGGCGTCTACGTCGATGCCACGCTCGGGGCCGCCGGGCATACGGTCGCCTTGCTCGAAGCGGAGCCAAAAGCCCGGATCATCGCGATGGATCGGGACCCGACCGCGATCGCGGCAGCGCGCGAGCGTCTGGCGCCCGTCGCCGATCGCGTCACGCTCGTGCGCTCGGTGTTCTCGCTCTTGCGCGAGCAGCTCGACAGACTCGGCGTCGCACGTGTCGACGGCGTGGTCGCGGATCTTGGCGTCAGCTCCCCTCAGCTGGAGGACGCCGAGCGAGGCATGAGCTTCCGGCGCGAGGGGCCGATCGACATGCGCATGGACCCCGAGGACCGGGAGACCGCGCTCGACCTGATCGCGCGCTCTTCCGACGAAGAGCTGGCAAACGTCATCTACCAGTTCGGCGACGAGCGCCGCTCACGACGCATCGCGCGCAGTCTCAAGAAGGCCCTCTCGGCCGGCGAGCTCCGCACGACGCTCGACCTTCGCAGGGCCATCGTGCGCGCCGTCGGTCCGGCCCGGGTCGGCGGTGTCGATCCCGCCACCCGCACGTTTCAGGCGCTTCGGATCGCGGTCAACGCCGAGCTCGAGCACCTCGATCGGCTCCTCGCTTCACTTGCGGCCGTGATCGAGGAGGGGGGCGTGGCTGCAGTCGTGTCGTTTCATTCGCTCGAGGACCGCCTGGTCAAGCGCGCCTTCATGGCGCCCGACTGGTCGCCTCTCAGCAAGAAGCCGATGGTCCCTACCGACGAAGAGTGCGCACAGAACGCGCGCGCCCGCAGCGCCAAGCTACGCGCCGCGCGGCACGTCTCCGGGGCGAGAGCCGCAGAATGAGCCGCGCCAGCGCCGCATTTCTGCCTCTCTGGACCGCCGCGGTCGTGGCCACGGCGAGCGCATTCGTCCTCGACCTGGCTCTTCGCGGGCGCAGCGTGCAGCTCGGATACGAGCTCGGCGCCGCACGCCAGGAACAAGCGCGTCTCCGGGAGGTCCAACGGGTGCTGGAGCTCGAGGCGGCCAGCTACAAGACGCCCGAGCGCGTCGAGTTCGTCGCGCGCTCCTTGCTCGGGATGGAATCGCCTCCGCCCGAGCGAATCGTTCCACTCGGGCCCGCCCCGCTTGCCGACGACGGCTTCTTCGACGTGGCCGCCTCGGGCGCGATCCCCTCACGGACGCGCACCCGGCGTGACGATCGCACCGGCGCGGTGCCGCCGTGAAGAACCTCGACCCCCGACGCGCGCGATGGATCCGAATGCGCATGGGGGTGCTCTGCGGAGCGATGGGGCTGGCGCTCGGCGGCATCATCTCGAGCGCCTGGCGCGTCCAGGTGGAAGACGGTCCCGAGTGGCGCGACATGGCCGTGAAACAACGGCAACGTCGCCTCCACTTGCAGCCCAAGCGCGGCAGCGTCTACGACCGCAACGGGGCTCCTCTCGCCGTCAGCATCGAAGTCCCGAGCGTCAGCGCGGACGCCGTCGAGATGATCCGAGGAATCGACGAAGCGAAGGACCAGCAAGCGCGGCTACGGGACGCCGCATCACGCATCGGGCGAGCGCTCTCGCTCGAATCGACCGAGGTCTATGCCAAGCTCGCGCCGCATCATCGTTTCGTCTGGCTGAAGCGCGGCGTGACCAGCGACGAGGCGGACGCCATCCGTGACCTGGCGGATCCCAGGAAGCCTTCGGCCCTCCGCGGGTTGACGATCGAGGGCGAGGGTCGCCGCTACTACCCGGGCCGGGAGCTGGCCGGCCCCGTGCTGGGCTTCGTCTCGCCCGAGGGCGAAGGAAAAGACGGGATCGAGCTGGCGCTGGATTCCGATCTGCGCGGCAAGGTCGAGGACGTGCGCGGACTGCGCGACCGTACCGGCCGCCTCATCTTCGAGGGGGGGAACGACGAAAGGGCGCTGGAGGGAAACGACGTCGTGCTGGCCATCGACGTCGGAATCCAGCACGTCGCCGAGCGAGAGCTCGACGCGGCGACCCACACGTACGAGACGAAAGGCGGATCGCTCGCGGTGGTCGATCCGGCGACCGGCGAGATCCTCGCCCTTGCGAGCTCGCCTGGATACAACCCGAACGATTACGTGCAAAGCGACGTCGATTCTCGTCGAAACCGCGTCGTCACCGATCGCTTCGAGCCGGGCTCGGTGATGAAGACGTTCACCATCTCCTCGGCCCTGGCAGCGGGAAGTCTCAAGCCGACCGACACGATCGACTGCGAGCACGGCGTCTACCAGGTCGCCGGCATGACGATTCACGATACGCACGTCAACGATTTGCTCACGCCGACGCAGATCCTGGCGCGGAGCTCGAACATCGGTGCGCTGAAGATCGGCTTGCAGCTCGGTGAGCCGGCGCTCTACGCGGGATATCGCCGCTTCGGGTTCGGAGAGCCGACCGGCATCCCGCTGCCGGGCGAGGCCCAGGGGGTCCTTCGTCCGAAGGGCAGGCCCTGGTACGACGCGGAGACCGCGAGCGCGAGCTTCGGTCAGGGCCTCACGGTGACGACCCTGCAGCTCGCGATGGCCATGAGCGCCATCGCGAACGGCGGCAAACTGCTGGATCCCATCCTGGTCAAGCGCGTGGTCGATGGTCGAGCGGGGACGGTCCGCGAGTCGAGCACGCGCGTCCGGCGCGAAGCGGTCCCCGGCAGCGTCGCGCGCACCGTCGCCGAGATGCTCGTTGCGGTGACGGAGGACGGCGGTACTGCAGTGGAGGCGTCGATCCCGGGATTTCGCGTCGCGGGCAAGACGTCGACCGCCCAGAAAGTGGATCCCGCCACAGGCAGGTACTCGACGGAGAAGTACACCGCGGTCTTCGTGGGGTTCGTCCCCGTCGACCATCCGCGACTGGTCGTCGCCGTGGTCCTCGACGAGCCGATGATCGGCAGGTACGGCGGAGACCTCGCCGGCCCGGTCTTTCGCCGGGTCGCCGAGGCCGCCCTGCGCTACCTCGGCGTGCCCCCATCGACGAGTGTTCCGAACCTGGCCGCGGCCGTCAGGCAAGGCGACCCCGCGGACGCGACGCTTGCCGTCATGCGCGGGCTCTCGGTCCCGGCCGCCGACTCAGCCCCGGTTTTGAGCGGGCCTCCGCCGCCGGGATACGTCCGCGTGCCGGATGCCACCGGCATGCCGGCCCATGACGTCGTTGCGGCTCTCAGCAAGGCGGGGCTCGCGCCCCGCATCGAAGGCTCGGGCCGCGTCGTGAGGCAGACGCCGGCTCCTGGCTCAGCCGTTGCGAAGGGCAGCGCTGTGCGCGTCGTGCTCGAACCGGCGTCATGATAGGAGCCGTGTCGACCCAGCCGGTCGGGCTTCGCTTGGATGAGCTGGCGCGCGAGCTTCCCCAGGGAACGGTCATCGTGGGCAACGCGGCGACGCGCGTCTCGGGGGTACGACACGATTCACGCGACGTCGAACCAGGCGATCTCTTCGTCGGGCGTACAGGGGCGTCCGTCGACGGCGCCCGGTTCGTCTCCGATGCCGTCGCGCGCGGCGCCGCGGCGGTCATGGTCCGGGCGGGGGCGGTCGACACGAAGGAGGCCGAGGTTCCGGTCGTCCTGGTCGACGACGTCGCAGCCGCGCTGGCGCACGCGGCGGCCGCGGTCTACGGGCAGCCTTCGTTCGGACTCGACGTGGTCGGCATCACAGGAACCAACGGCAAGACGACGACAGCGCATCTCGTCCGCGGCGCCATCGACGGTGCGCTCGGCGCTCCAACCTGCGGCATTCTCGGGACCGTCGGCCACGGATTCGGGCCGTGGCAGGTTGCGGCCGAGCACACGACGCCCGAGGCGGACGACATCGCCCGGGCGATGTCGGAGATGCTCGTTCGGGGTGCGACCCACGTCTCGATGGAGGTATCCTCGCACGCCCTGGCGCTCGGGCGCGTGCGGGCCATACGATTTCGCGTCGCAGCACTGACGAATCTCACGCAAGATCATCTCGATTTTCACGGCTCGATGGCCTTCTACGCCGAGACGAAGGCGAAGCTGTTCACCGAGCTGGGGCCTGCGGCGGCCGTTCTCAACGTGGACGACCCGTTCGGCCGCGAGCTGGTGCGGCGCATGGGCGCGCGGGCGCTGCGGGTGAGCGCCCGCCCGGGAGCCGGGCAAGAAGAAGCGGATGTCGCTCCGCGGTCGGCTCGAGTCGACGCGCGCGGCATCGAGGCGATCGTTCGAACGCCGGCCGGCGACGTGACGGTCGCGTCCCGCTTGCTCGGGAGGCACAACCTGGAGAACCTGCTGCTTTGCCTGGGTATCGTTCATGCGCTCGACCTCGATGTGGTCCGAGCGGCCGACGCCGTGTCGCGGCTCGACGCTCCCCCCGGCCGGCTCGAACGGTGCGAACGCGACGGCGACTCGATCGCCGTGCTGGTCGATTACGCCCACACCCCGGACGCGCTCGCCCGGGCGATCTCAGCCGTCCGCACGTTCGCCAAGGGTCGCGTGTGGTGCGTCTTCGGCTGCGGCGGCGATCGCGATCCGACCAAGCGAGCCCCGATGGGCGAGGTCGTCGGCCGGCTTGCCGACGTCGCCGTGGTCACGAGCGACAACCCGCGGACCGAGGACCCCGGGGCTATCGCCGCCGCCGTCGTGTCCGGAGTGCGCGCCGCCGGTCGCGATCCCATCCTCGAGCTCGATCGACGCAAGGCCATCGATCTCGCCGTACGGCTTGCCGCCGACGGCGACGTCGTGCTCATCGCGGGAAAGGGACACGAGGGCTATCAGGTCACCGGAACCGTGAAGCACACTTTCGATGACCGCAGCGAAGCGGGCCGGGCTCTCGAGCGGCGGCGAAACGCCCGAGGAGACGCATGAGATGTCGACTCCGATCCCTCCGAACAGTGCCCGGCTGACGGCGGCGGCGGCGGCGGCGGCGACGGGAGGGCGCGTCCGGGACGGCGGCGACAGGGTTGCGTGCGGAATCGTCAGCGACAGTCGTGCCGTCACCTCCGGGTGCGCTTTCGTCGCGCTGCGCGGGCAGCGCTGGGACGGTCACGACTACGTCGGCGCGGCCATCGACGCGGGAGCGGTGCTGGTCGTCGTGGAACCTGGACGGGCGCCACCGCACGGATCTGCGGACGTCGTCGAGGTCGACGATACGCTGCGCGCGTGGGGCGATCTCGCGCGAGCCCACGTGCGGGCTTGGCGCGAAGCCTCCCGCGCCGTGTTCGCGATCACCGGCAGCGCAGGCAAGACCACGACGAAGGAATTCTGCGCAGCGCTCGCCGGCAGCGTCGGCAAGACCCACTCCACGGCTGGGAATCTCAACAACCGCGTCGGAACACCGGCGATGGCGTTCGGGCTCGGCCCGGAGCACCGATTTGCCGTCTTCGAGATCGGAATGAGCCTGCCCGGAGAGATTGCCGCGCTGGCGCGGATCCTCGAGCCCGACGCCGGCGTCATCACCAACATCGGGCTCGCACATGCGGCGGGGGTCGGCGGCACTCGCGCCGCCGTGGCGCGCGAGAAGGGCGATCTTTTCGCCGCGCTCGGACCCGCAGCGGTGGCCGTTGCCTGCTTCGACGACGCCGCCGCGATGCAGCAGCTCGAGCGGGCTCGCGGAGCGCGGATTGTCACGTTCGGAGTCGGCGACGGCGCGGACTACCGGCTGGTCGATCGCGCCGCAGGGTGGGAGGGCTCGAGCCTGCACTTCGTCCGTCGAGGCGCAGGCCCGCCGTGCCGCGTGCGTCTTCCCATCCCTGGAGAGGTCGCCGCGCTCGACTTTCTTGGCGCTCTCGCGGCAGTCGAAGCCGTCAGCGGACCGCTCGCGAAGGACGCGATCGACGGCGCGCTGGCGAGTGGCATGAAGCTTCCGCCGGGCCGAATGCAGCCGCGCCTCCTGAGGAGCGGGACGACCATTCTCGACGACGCGTACAACGCGAACCCCGAGAGCGTCCGGGCGGCTCTGCGCACGCTCGGCGAGCTGGCGCGCGGCCGCCGTGCGGTCGTCGTGCTGGGCGAAATGTGCGAGCTTGGACCGAGCGGCGGTGACGAGCACGCGAGCCTGGGGCACGCGGTGGCGCAGGCCGGGGTCGATGTCATCGTGAGCTGCGGAGGCATTGCCGACCGGACGGCGCTCGAAGCCGAGAAGGCCGGCGTTCGTGCGATTCGAGTGTCCGGCGCCGAGGCCGCCGCGCGCAGCGCGGTCGCCGTCGTGGCGCCGGGGGACGTGGTCCTCGTCAAGGCGTCGCGCAGCATCGGAGCCGAGCGCGTCGTCGACGCTCTCGTCGCGGCCGGTGGCGGCGAGCCTGCGGGCCCGGACGGGGTCGTCTGATGCTCTACGAGTTGCTGTTCCCGATGCGCCACGAGGCCGAGTGGCTCGGGTGGCTCAACGTCCTGCGCTACGTCCCGTTCCGGGCCATCGCGGCGACGGTCAGCGCCATGCTTCTCGCGTTCGTCCTGTCTCCATGGTTCATTCGAGAGCTCACTCGCAAACAGATTGGCCAGATCGTCCGTCAGGACGGGCCCGAGTCGCATTTAGCCAAGAGCGGCACACCGACGATGGGTGGCGCGCTCATTCTGCTCTGCGTGCTCGTGCCCACGATCCTTTGGTGCGACCCGCGCAACGTCTTCGTGTGGGCGACGACCGCGGTGACCGCCGGCTACGGCGTCATCGGTTATCTGGACGATCACCTCAAGATCAAGTTGAAAAACTCCAAGGGAGTCCCGGCGCGCTACAAGCTTCTCGGGCAGCTCGCGATCGGCGGCGGCGTCCTGTCCTACGCGTTTCTTGCCCGCGATCACGTTCCCTCGGATTGGTGGGACATTCGCTTCGATCTCGGGGTGCCGTTTCTCGCATTCTCGAAGCACCCGATCGTGCTCCCGGCCTGGCTGTACCTGCCCTTCGCCGTGCTCGTCGTCGTCTGGACGTCCAACGCCGTCAATCTCACCGACGGCCTCGACGGTCTCGCGATCGGCCCGGTCATGATCAGCGCGGGGACCTACCTCATCTGGGCCTATCTCGCCGGCGCCACCTTCGGCATCGCCCACGTCGCGCAGCACTTCGTGGTCGCCCGCTACCTCGACATCCCCTTCATCGCGAGCGGGGGCGAGCTATCGATCTACTGCGGTGCGATGGTGGGCGCAGGGATCGGGTTTCTTTGGTACAACACCTATCCGGCGCAGGTCTTCATGGGCGACGTGGGGTCGCTGGCCCTCGGGGGCGGCCTCGGCATGTGCGCCGTATTCACGAAGAACGAGCTTCTGTCGACCATTCTCGGCGGCGTCTTCTTCCTCGAGGCCGTCAGCGTCGTCGTCCAGGTGGCGAGCTATCGGCTCACGGGGCGGCGCATTTTCCTCATGGCGCCCATCCACCACCACTTCGAGAAGAAGGGCTGGCCGGAGCCGAAGATCATCGTGCGCTTCTGGATCATCTCCATTCTTTTGGCACTTTTCAGTCTTTCGAGTTTGAAACTTCGCTGAAGAGCGTTCGAGTGATGCACGTTTCAGGCAAGCGGGTGGTCATCGTGGGCCTCGGTAAAAGCGGGGCCGCCGCCGCACGCCTCTGCCTTCGCCTCGGCGCTCGCGTCGTCGCCAACGACGGCAAGCCGCGCGACGAGCTGACCGAGGAGGCGCGCTCCCTCGAGCGCCTGGGCGCCCAGCTGGTCGCCGGCGGCCATGCCGAAGCGCGAATGAGCGACGCCGATCTGGTGGTCGTGTCGCCGGGTGTGCCGCGGCTGCCCGAGATCGAGGCGGCCGAGCGGCGCGGTGTCACGGTGTGGAGCGAGATCGAGCTCGCGTTTCAATCGCTCGCCCATCCGGCGCCCGTCGTCGCCATCGGAGGCACGAACGGCAAGAGCACCACGACATCGCTCACAGGAGCGCTTCTCAAGGCGCACGGCCTCGAGACGTTCGTCGGCGGAAATCTGGGCGAACCCCTGGCCGAGCACGTCGATCATCCCTTCGACGCCGTCGTGCTCGAGGTATCGAGCTTTCAGCTCGAGCGCGTGGAGCGCTTTCACCCTCACGTCAGCGCCCTTCTCAACGTCACGGAAGACCACCTGGACCGGTACGACAGCTTCGAAGACTACTCGCGCGCCAAGGGCAACGCGTTCGCCCGGCAGACCGTCGGCGACTGGGCCATCGTGCCGGCGCGCGACCAGGCATGCCTCCGCCAGGCGCGCCGCGGACAGGGGCGCATCGTGACGTTCGGCCCGGGCGGAACCCTCGACGTCGGCGCGGACGCCATCGTCGATCGATCGACCGGCGAACGGTTCGATCGTGCCGCGATTGCTCTTCCGGGCGGTCACAACGCGCTCAACGTCGCGGCCGCGATCGCTTGCGTCCGGCCCTTCGGCGTTCCGGCGGCGACCACGCGGCGGGTGTTGAAGGGCTTCGCAGGTCTACCCCACCGCATGGCGCTGGTTGCCGAGGTGCGCGGGGTGCGCTTCTACGACGACTCGAAGGGGACCAACGTCGGCGCCGCGGTGACGGCACTCGAAGGCCTCACCGAGCCGCGAGCGGTACTCATCGCCGGAGGCAAGGACAAGCACGGCAGCTACGCGCCCCTGGCCGATACACTCCTCCGAAGGGGCCGCGCCGTCGTTCTCGTGGGCGAGGCCGCCGACGCGATCGAACGCGCCATCGGCAATCGCATTCCCGTGCGCCGGGCGGCGTCGATGCAGGAAGCGGTCAGTCTCGGCGCCGATCTCGCGCTGCCCGGTGATGCAGTCCTGCTTTCGCCGGCGTGCTCCAGCTTCGACATGTTTCGCGACTACAAGCACCGGGGCGACGAATTCGTCCGCGCCGTTCGGACCCTGATCGAGGCGGCGCCGTGAGGGACCGACCGGCCTTCGACTCGTCGCCGGCGTCTCGCGCCGGGGTGCGCTCCACGCTACGCAACGTGCGTCGCACCGTCGGCATCCAGCTTGCGGCCCCCCTCGACGCACGCCCGCGCGACGGTGCGGCGGGCTCGGTCGACAGGGTGCTTGCGGCCGCGGTCGTCGCCCTCGTCGGTTTCGGCGTGGTCATGGTGTACAGCGCGAGCGCGGTGCAGGCGACGCTCCAGTACCACGATCCGCAATTCTTCCTGAAGCGCCAGGCTGCGTACGCCGGGGCGGCCCTGGTCCTCATGTGGATGACGAGCCGCGTCGACTATCGCCGCCTGTACAAGCTGACCTACCCGGTGCTCGTCCTCGTCGGTGTCCTGCTTCTCCTGTGCGTCATCGGCTTCGGTCACTCCGGTGGCGGGGCCGCGCGCTGGCTGTCGATCGGGCCGATTCACGTTCAGCCCGCGGAGATGGCCAAGGTCGCTCTCGTGATCTGGCTCGCGTATTCCCTGGCCAAGAAGGCCGAGCAAGTCAAGACGTTCGCCATCGGCTTTCTCCCCCACGTGATCGTCGCCGGTGTGCTGATGGTCCTTTGCATGAAGCAGCCGGACTTCGGTAGTGCTGTCGTTCTGCTTCTCTTGACGTTCACGATGCTCTTCGTGGCCGGCGCGAAGATTGGCTACATCCTCGGGGCGTCGATCCTGGGCGGCATCCTCGGCGCCGCAGCCATTCGCTTCCGCGAGTACCGTTACGAGCGGTACCTGGCCTGGCTTCACATGGATCAGCACCGCCAGGATCTGGCCTATCAACCGTTCCAGAGCGTGATGTCGTTCGGCTCCGGGGGAACGACCGGGCTCGGGCTCGGTCGAGGATTGCAGACGCTGTACTTGCCCGAGGCGCACACCGACTTCGTGGCCGCCATCGTCGGCGAAGAGCTCGGTTTCGTCGGCGTGGCCGTGCTCTGCGGCGCCTACCTGGTGCTGGTCGTGCGCGGCGTGCGCGCCGCCTTGCGCGCTCCGGACGACTTCGGCGCGTTCATCGCGTTCGGCCTGTCCACGATGTTCGGCGTGCAGGCCCTCGTCAATCTGGCCGTCGCGCTCGCCATTCTGCCGACGAAGGGCCTGACGCTCCCGTTCGTGAGCTTTGGCGGCTCGTCGCTCGTCATGAACGCCGTGGCAGCAGGAATCCTCCTGAACATCACGCGGCACGAGGTCCCTTCCGTCCCCCGACGCCCGGAGCCGGCGGGGGTCTCGCTCGAATCGGGGCACGTGAGCCTATGAGCCCCACGATTGCCATCGCCGGGGGCGGGACGGGCGGACACGTCTTCCCCGCCGTGGCCGTCGCCGAGGCGCTGCGGGCCCTGTCGAAGGTGGATGTCGTCTTCTTCGGAACGGAGCGCGGTCTCGAGGCGCGGGTCGTCCCGGAGCGAGGCTTCCGGCTCGAAATGCTGCGCGTGGAGCCGCTGCGCGGGCGAGGGGCGGGACGCGCTCTTCGAGCATCGGCGGTGGCGCTGCGCGCGACGGTCGAGTCCCTCTCGAGGGTGAAACGCCTCGGTCCCCAGGCGATGCTCAGCGTGGGCGGCTACGCAGCCGGCCCCGTGAGCCTCGCCGCGGGGGTCTTGCGCATCCCCATTGCAGTCCTCGAGCCCAACAGCGTGGTCGGCCTGACGAACCGAATCCTCGGGCCCGTGGCAAGGCGTGCTTACATCGCCTGGGACGACGCCGCGGGGGCCTTTCGCGAGCGGGCGCTGCGCCCGTTCGGCGTGCCGCTGCGGCCGGGCTTCACACCGCGCCCCTACGTGTCGGGGAGCCCCTCGCTGAAGATTCTCGTCCTGGGAGGCAGCCAGGGGGCGGCCCTGCTCAACGAGCGGATTCCCGAATCCATCGCACGGCTCGCGTCGCGCCGCGTTCCGGCTCCGCGCGTGCTGCACCAGGCGGGCCGCGACCGGGAGGACCGCGTCCGCGCCGCGTATGCGCGCGCGGGCGTCCGCGAGGCGGTGGTCACCGCCTTCATCGACGACGTGGCGGGCGCCATCGCCGACGCCGATCTCGTCGTGTCGCGCGCCGGCGCGGGGGCCATCGCCGAGATCACGTCGATCGGTCGAGCCTCGCTCCTCGTGCCTCTGCCTCACGCGGCCGACGATCATCAGACCAAGAACGCCCTCGCCCTCGTGCAGCGCGGGGCGGCGGCGTGCCTCGCCCAGGGCGAGGCCAGCGCCGAGCGACTCGCCGGCGCGCTGGAGCGTCTTCTTGGCGACGAATCCGCTCGTGTTTCCATGGCCGACGCGGCCCGCAGCGCAGGTCGCCCGGATGCCGCCCGCGACGTGGCGTCCGATTTGCTGGGCCTGGCGGAAGGAGCTGCGTGATGTTCCGCGGGCGCGTGCGCCTCGTTCACTTCGTGGGCATCGGCGGCATCGGCATGAGCGGCCTGGCCGAAATTCTGCGGACTCTGGAGTTCGACGTGAGCGGCTCGGATCTGAAGCCGAACGACACGACACGCCGCCTCGAGTCGCTCGGCGTCCGAGTCTTCTTCGGACACGATGCGGACAACGTGAAGGGCGCCGACGTGGTCGTGTATTCGAGCGCCATCGAGCCGAACAACCCCGAGCTCGCGCGCGCGCGCAGCCTCGAAATTCCGATCGTTCCCCGTGCAGAAATGCTGGCCGAGCTGATGCGCACCCGATACGCGGTGACGATCGCGGGATCCCATGGAAAGACGACCACGACCTCCCTCGTCGCCACGGTCCTCCGCGCGGCCGGCCTCGATCCGACGGTGGTCGTCGGCGGTAAGGTCAACGCGTTCGGCACCAACGCGCGCCACGGGGAGGGCGACCTCTTTGTCGCCGAGGCCGACGAGAGCGACGGTTCGTTCCTCAAGCTGACCCCCACGATCGCCGTGGTCACGAACATCGATCCGGAGCACCTCGACCACTACGGCACCCACGACGCCGTGAAGAACGCGTTCGTCCAGCATGCGAACAAGGTCCCGTTCTACGGCCTCTGCGTGCTCTGCCTCGACCACCCCAGCGTGCAGGAAATCCTCCCGCGCGTCGATCGCCGGCACGTCACGTACGGCGTTTCGCGTCAGGCCGACTACCGGGCCCATAATCCCAGGTTCGAGGGGCTCACGACGAGCTTCGATGCTTACCGTCGCTCCGAGGCGCTCGGGACATTCGTCGTCCACATGCCCGGGGCGCACAACGTGCTCAATGCCCTCGCTGCGATTGCCGTCGCCGACGAGCTGGAGGTGCCGCTCGGCGTCACCCGCGACGCCCTGGCGAGCTTCCGCGGCGTGCAACGCAGGTTCACGGTGCTCGGCACCCCCGAGTTCGAGCGGGACGGCCGGCGTGGCGACCTCATGGTGGTCGATGACTACGGCCATCATCCCGCGGAGATCGAGGCGACTCTCGATGCGGCCCAGACGGGGTTCCGCCGCCGGGTCGTCGTCGCGTTCCAGCCGCATCGCTACACGCGCACCAAGCTACTCTTCGACGAATTCACCCGAGCGTTCAACAAGGCGGACGTTCTCCTCGTGACCGACGTGTACCCGGCGGGCGAGAGACCCATCGACGGAGCCACCGGTGACGCCCTCGCCGACGCGATCCGCGCGCACGGCCACCATGCCGTGACGTACGTCCGGGACAAGAAAAATGTCTCGCGCGCCCTGCTCGACGTGGTCGAGCCCGGCGACCTGGTCATCGCGCTCGGCGCCGGCGACATCAACGCGAGCGCGCGCGAGCTCCTCTCGATGATCCAGCAGAGGCCCGCCCGATGACGCCCGCCAACCGCCGCGTCGGTCCCGCTCGCCTGCCCGCCGACATCGCAGGCGACGACGGGGTCGTTCCCCCCGCGACGGAGGTCGCCCTGTCCACCGGTCCCGATGGGAAGGGCCGTGCCTGGTCATCGGCCCCCGGGGCCTTCCGGACGGTGGCGGGTGTCGTGCTCGTCACGGCGGCGTCGGTGGCCGTCGGACTGGCCGCACGACGCTGCGTGCTCAAGAGCGCGAGGTTCGCGATCACCTCCATCGAGGTCGTCGGCAGCGAAAGGAGGCCGTCGACTGCCATCGTCGCCGAGAGCGGTCTGGTCTCGGGGACCAACATCTTCGCCGCCGATCTGGATGCTGCCCGAGCCCGGATCCTGCAGGACCCCTGGATCGTCGACGCAACCCTGGTCCGGCGCTTGCCGGGCATGGTCGCCATCCGCATCACCGAGCGAAGGCCCGCCGCACTGGTCGCCCTCGACGAGACCTACCTGGCCACGGACGACGGGGTGCCGTTCAAGAAGCTCGAGCCGGAAGATCCCATCGATCTGCCGCTCGTCACCGGGGTGACCCCCGAACGCGTCGGGGCGGATCGGGACGGTGCGTCGCGCACGATCGGCCGCGCCATCGACCTTGCCGCCGAGTACGAGCGCTCTTCACTCGGCAAGCGGTCGCCGCTGCAAGAGGTTCATGTCGGAGCCGACGGCCGGTTCGCGCTGGTTGTGGGCCACTCCGGCCTGCAGCTCGTCCTGGGCGGCCCACCCTTTCGGCGTAAGCTCGATCTCGCGTCGCGGGTGCTCGCGGAGGTCGAGCGGCGCGGGGGCAAGGCCGACGTGGTCATGCTGGACAGCGAGTCCCGCCCCGATCGAGTCGTCGTGCGCATGCGATGACCGGCCCATCCGGCCCGTCGAAGAGTTGGCCCGGACTCGTGCGGCGTGCGATGGCCGATCGAGATGAGCTCCGCAGCTTCGCAAGGTGAGATTGTCGTCGGGCTCGACATCGGCACGACGAAAGTGTGCGCCGTGGTGGCCGAAGTCGATGCGGCCGACGGGATCACGATCCTCGGGGTCGGGCTGGTGCCCTGCCGCGGCCTCCGAAAGGGAATCGTCGCCAACATCGACTGGACGGTGCGCTCGATCCGGGACGCCATCGACTCCGCGCAGACGATGGCCGGCGTCGAGATCCGCACCATCTATGTGGGCGTCGGAGGCAGCCACGTCCGGTCGTCGGCCAGCGACGGCGTTGCCGCGATTGCCGGGGGCGAGGTGACCCGCGGCGACGTCGAGCGAGTGCTCGAGGGGGCGCGTGCCATTCCCGTCGACGCCGACCGACAGATCCTCCACGTATTGCCCCGCGAATATATGGTCGACAGCCAGGACGGTATTCGAGACCCGATCGGAATGGCCGGCGTCCGCCTCGGCGTGAAGGTGAACCTCGTCACCGCCGCCATGAGCTGTGTCCAGAACGTCATCCGCTGCGCGGAACGCTGCGGCCTCACGGCGGCCGACGTGGTCCTGCAGCCTCTGGCCAGCGCCGAAGCGGTGCTGAGTGAAGACGAAAAGGAGATCGGCGTCGCGGTCGTCGACATCGGAGGGGGAACGACCGACCTCCTCCTTTACGTCGACGGAGGAATCGCACACACGAGCGTCATTCCGGTCGGCGGCAACAATATCACGAGCGACGTCGCGGCCGGCCTTCGAACCCCGATGGCGGAAGCCGATCGACTGAAGCGGCTCGCGGGCTGCGCGCTCGGCCGTATGGTGGCCGATGACGAGGAGATCGAGGTGCCCGGCGTCGGCGGGCACGCACCCCGCAAGACGGCTCGCCGGGTTCTGAGCGACATCATCGAGCCGCGTGTCGAGGAGATCTTCGCCGTCGTTCGCAAGCGCATCGAGGACACGGGGCTTCTCGAGCAGCTGAGCGCGGGCGTGGTCCTCACCGGCGGCGCGGTCCTCCTTCAAGGGATGAGCGAGTTCGCGGAAGAGATCCTCGGGATGCCGGTGCGCATCGGAATGCCCACGGGGATTCGAGGCATCACGCAGCTGGTTCACGGTCCCGAGTACGCGGCCGGCGTCGGTCTGGTGAAGTTCGGTGCGCAGGCGATCGCGGTCGATGCGGCTCTGCCCGTTCAGGCCCACGCTCCCGCACCGTCGCGATCGCGCTCGCAGCCGCCAATGGAAATGCCGCCGCCGGCCAAATCGGGTTTCTGGGAATGGATCAAAGCGGCATTCTGAGGAGTGGGATTCAATCCTACGAATCGAAGGCGAGAATTTGGGTAAAGCCGCAAGAGTGACTTATGGGTCGAATCGGAGGATCAAACGGCGATGAGTTTCTCTATCGAGTTCGCGGACGATACACAGCAATACGAAGCTCGAATCAAGGTCATCGGTGTCGGCGGCTCGGGTGGCAACGCCGTGAACACGATGATCAATTTCGGCCTTGAAGGAGTCGAATTCATCGTCGTCAACACCGACGCGCAAGCGCTCAACTCGAACGCTGCGCCGACGAAGCTACCCATCGGCTCCAACATCACTCGCGGCCTCGGCGCCGGCGCCGACCCGGAGAAGGGTCGGAAGGCTGCCCTGGAGGACGTTCAGCGCATCAAGGAGCTCATCGGCGGCGCGGACATGGTCTTCGTCACCGCCGGGATGGGTGGAGGAACCGGCACGGGAGCGGCGCCGATCATCGCCCAGATCGCGCGTGAGGAGGGAGCGCTCACGGTCGGCGTCGTCACCAAGCCGTTTCTCTTCGAAGGTCGCCAGAGGGCCCGTCGCGCGGAGCTCGGGCTCGCGATGCTCTCGGAGCACGTCGATACCCTCATCACGATCCCCAATCAGAAACTCGTGCTGCTGGGCGATGATGATCTCACGTTCATCGACGCCTGCCGCAAGGCCGACGAGGTTCTCTATCAAGCCGTCAAAGGGATCAGCGATCTAATCACCCAGAACGGCATCGTGAACGTCGACTTCGCCGACGTCAAAACGGTCATGAGCCACAACGGCCGCGCGCTCATGGGCACGGGCGTCGCCAAGGGCCAGAACCGGGCCCGGCTGGCCGCCGAGATGGCGGTCACGTCGCCCCTGCTCGACGACATCAGTGTGGAGGGAGCCACGGGTGTCCTCATCAACATCGTCGGCGGGTCGGATCTCAAGATGAAGGAGATCCAGGAGGCGGCCAGCCTCGTCCAGGAGCAGGCCGACGAGGACGCCAACATCATCTTCGGCGCGAGCATCGACGAAACGCTGGGCGACAGCGTCAAGGTGACCGTGATTGCGACGGGGTTCGATGCTCCCGAGCAGGAGGTCGCAGTCGAGGCGCCCGCAGCGCGAGCGTCTGCCTTGCCCCAATCGTTCGCGGCGACCGCTCCGCGCACGGCCCCCGCGCCTGCGGGCGCCCGGGGACCTGTCGAGGCGGGGCCGGGCGCGCGGCGGCCCGCGATTCCGAATCCCGGGTTCGCGCGCGCCGAAGAACGGTTCGCGCGGAGCGATGAGCGCTCGGACGTGCGGCCGCAGGCGGCCGTGCAGCCACGACCTGCGCCGCGCGCGGCGGCTCAGTCACAGGACGTGTTCCCCGCGCTCGATCACGACTGGGACGTTCCGGCGTTCCAGCGCAAGGGTCGCTGATCGAGGCGTACGACCGGCGTTCCGAGCGCTGCAGCTTCGCGCAAGACCGTGCACAGGCCCTCGGCGGCCGAGGCATGAATCACCTCGTCGGCGGCCCCGATCCAGGCAAGCGCTTCGCGCCGGTCGACTTTGCCCACGAAGCGCGCGTCGACTCCGCGATCCCGGGCGAGCCGTTCGAGGCGCCTGCGTTCTGGTCCGTCGCCGACGACGACGAGAGCGCGGGGCCCTGCGCGCAGATCATTGCCATGGCAATGATCTCGCGCCACGTGCTCGATCACCCGGTCCACACGCTTGCTCGCCACCAGGCGCCCCACGCAGACCGCCACCCGCTTCGCCCCGAGCTCGCGGCGTCGCGCGGCAATCGCGGCGGAGACGTCCGGCATCTCGATCGGCGGCGCGAGCACGTGCGAGATGCGCTCGACCGCCGCACGTGTCTCGGGGTCGAGCACGGCCAGCAGCTCGAGGTGGGTCACGTCGGACGGGAACGTCCAGCTCGACGCTCGGTCGGCCACCGTGCTCACGATCGCGCACGCCACGCGCCGCGGCAGCGCGGAGAGGAGCCGGACGTCCGCTCCATGGGAGACGACCTCGAGGCGCGGTTCAGCCGTTTCGATTCGGGCCCGACCGATCGTGGGCGCCGTTGCGGTGCCCCGTCCCCGACGCACGACCGCCGATGTCGCGATTGGCCATGCGCACGGAATGCACCAATGGGCGACCACTCGGTCGACGCGCAGGCATCGTAGCTCGGCGCGGGCGCGCGCGACCCACCGCGCGGCGTCGAGCGTCCGAAGCGGTCGCTCGCGCATGCGCGCGGCTAGCCCTGGCCATCCGAACGCTCCCCCCGGCGGCGGTGCGATGACGGTCACCTCGTGACCCTCGCGTTCGAGCTCTCGAGCGTGCGCCTGGACGAAGTGACCGGCGGGATCGCCCTCGTGCCGGGGCCAGCTCGTGGTCACGAGGGCGATGCGCATCGTGTGGGCCGCGGCGGTCGCTCGGGCCGGGTGGTATGACGGAGTTCGATGACGGATCGCGGTGCCGGGAAAGAGCTCGGGACTCCCACCGAGGCGCCGGACGGCTTGGTGACGTTTCGTGGGCGCGTGCTCTTCCTCGCGGAAGACGCGGACCTGCTGCGCGCGCAGCTCGCGGGAGTCGACCTGGGCTTTGATCCGGCCCGACGGCTGCTCGACAACATCTCGACCGACGAGATTACCCCCAGTTGGGTCTGCTACTACTACGACGAAACGCTGGGACGGTATTGCCTCGTCGGTCTCCGGGGTGGGCACGTGACGCCCGGCGCCGTGCGTAGCGGCGGTTTCGAGGTCATCGTCAGCGGCATCTCCAAGGGTTGCGGTTCCTCGCGGGAGACGGCGCCGTACAGCGAGCTGTCGGCCGGAGTCAAGCTCGTGATCGCAGCGAGCTTCGAGAAGATCTACCGCCAGAATGCGCAGAACATCGGCCTGCACACGAGCACGGATTTCGGTCTCGTGCCGCGCATCCTCGGCGGCGAGTCGATCCCCATGTTCGAATTCACTCGCGGGCTCGATCCCATCAGCGCAGCGGTCGTCGAGCACGGCGGGCTCTTTGCCTACAACCGGGCGCGTCTCGCCGGCCGCGTATCCCCCCCGGCCGTCTCCACCGCGCCCCGGCCGATGACGGTCTGCGAAAAAATCCTCGCTCGCCATGCGATCGTCGACGCGCACACCGGTCGCGTCGGCGTCGTCGCGGTACGGCCTGGCGATGCCTTCTTCGCGCGGGCCGACGTGCGTTTCTCGCACGAGTACGTGACCCCGATGGCCGACGCCCTCTTCCGGAGCGGGTTCGGGGACGCCGCAAGCGTCGCGGATCCCGCGACCGTCTACGCGTTTCGCGACCATCTGACGCTGCTCGACCGCGTCATGCCCAGGTCACACAAGGCGATGGGTCTCGACGCGCAGGCGCGCCGGCTGGCCGAGGTCCAGGCCGAATTCGTGCACCGATCCGGAATTGCGCTCTACGGCGACGTCCAGCGCGGCGGCATCCCGGCCGGATCCGAAGCCATCTGCCACAACAAGGTCATCGACGACATCGCCCTTCCGGGCCAGCTGGTCATCGGGACCGACAGCCACACCTGCATGGCCGGCGCGCTCGGCTGCCTGGCGTTCGGCGTCGGCGCGACTGACATGGCGAATGCGTGGGCGACACGCGACGTGCGCGTGACCGTCCCGGGCACCGTTCGCATCGTCCTGCGCGGGCGCCCGCGGCCGAGCGTGTGTGCGAAGGACGTCATGCTGTGGATCCTCGCGCAACCGTTCTTCAAGCTCGGACGGGGCATCGGTAAGGTGCTCGAGTTCGCGGGCGATGGCGTCCAGTCCTTGGCGCTCGACGAGCGGGCGACCCTGACGAACATGTCCGTCGAGGCGGGCGGCTTCACCGGGATCGTCGAGGCCGACGATCGCGTCGTCGTGCTCCTGGCCGATCGCCGCGGGCTCCGGACAGCCGAGCTCGAGCCGCTCGTCGTCCGCGCGGACCCGGACGCGCAGTACGACGCCGCGTTCGACGTCGACCTCTCCACCGTCGCGTGCATGGTCGCCACACCGGGTGATCCTCGAAACGGGATTCCGCTGGACGCGCTCGACCGCCGGATCGCGATCGACATCGCGTACGGTGGATCGTGTACGGGCGGAAAGAGGGGAGACATGGACATGTACGCCCAGGTTCTCGCGGACGCCCTCGCCAAGGGCAAGCGCGTCGCGTCCGGCGTCGAGCTCTTTCTGCAGTTCGGATCGCAGGACATCCGGCGCTATGCCGAACGCCGCGGGTACCTCGACCTGTTCAGCCGCGCGGGCGCGACCCTCGTCGACCCGTCGTGCGGCGCATGCATCAAAGCCGGCCCCGGTGCAAGCGAGCGGCCGGAGCAGGTCACCGTGAGCGCTCAGAACCGAAACTTTCCCGGCCGAAGTGGTCCCGGTCAGGTGTATCTGGCGAGCCCGTACGTCGTTGCGGCCAGCGCCATCCTCGGGCGCATTGGATCACCCGAGGAGATTTGAATCGAGACCGGGCGGGAGCTCGGGTATGTCCGAACCGACGTGCTCAGTTGTTCTGGCCGCCGTCTTGAATCCAGGCCGCGATGCGCGCCATGTCGGCGGGGTAGAACTGTGCGGAGGTTGGGCAGCCGTACGGCATCTGACCCGATCCGTTCGTTTCGCACAGGATCATGTAGAGGCCGTTCATCGTCGGATCCGACGTGCTGTTGGTAGGATCGATCACCGCGTATTTCATCATGCCCATGTAGCAGCTGTCGGCCGATGGGCCGCACGTCCAGATCCCGGATTCAGCCCCCCCCGTCCCATGACAGCTCGCAGCTTGGCCCGTCTGCCCTGCGCAGCTGTCCGGTCCCGTGGGCCCGAAGTAGCACTGATAAAGGTCCGTCCATGTGCTGCCACTGTACATTCCCCCCGGTTGACACTCGGCAGCAGGATTGTTGGTCGTGGCGCCGCCCCCCTCGCCTCCGGCCTCCGAAGAGACGGCGACGACGCCCGTCGCCGCGGCATCGAAGAGCGGCTCTCCGCCTTGGACGGACCCGGTCGCGACCGTGCATCCGATCGAGACCGACGCGAGGGCGAGCGCGAAGCCCACGGCACGCGAACCTTCGAGCAACAAGCCCCTTTCCATTGCTCCCACCTTAGCCGAGCAGTGCTTTGGCGCAATCCGCGCAAAGCCGCGCGTCGTGCGGGTGATCATTTACCCTGACGCCGGAACCGCGCATGGCCGGACGAAAACGGATCTTCCCCAGCGGCATCGAGTCCGGCGCCTTCCCCTTCGAGTGGCTGAGCGACGTTGCGGAGGCGGAGAGCTGGCGAAAGGAGGTGCACCGGCCGATCTACCACCTGCACAAGTGGTGGGCGCAAAGGCTGGGGTCGGTATTTCGCGCCGTCATCCTGGCCGCCGCTTCGAATCGGTCTGTGAGCGACTCGTTCTACCAGTGCACGGATCTCGATGGGCTGGTGGTCTTCGACCCATTCATGGGGAGCGGTACGACCGTGGGCGAGGCGGCGAAGCTCGGCTGCGTGGCGCTCGGACGAGACATCAACCCCGTGGCGCACGGGGCGGTCCGGGTTGCCCTGGGGCCCCTCGATCGGCATGAGGTGGAGCGCGCATACCACACGCTGGAGAGAGCCGTGGGCGGGCGGCTGCGCGCGCTGTATCGCTCGATCGACAGGCACGGAGCGCCCTGCGACGTCCTGTACTTCTTCTGGGTGAAGACGCTCCGTTGCCCCTGGTGTGAAGGCCGCGTCGACCTCTTCCCAACCCGCGTCTTTGCGAAGCATGCCTATCCCCAACGGCATCCCACAGTGCACGTCGTGTGTCCGCGTTGCGGCGACGTCTTCCCAACGATGCACCGTGACAAGATGGTCTGCTGTCGGAAATGCGCCCACAGGTTCGATCCCCACGCGGGCGCCGTCAGCGGCAAATTCGCCCTGTGCCACCACTGCGACAAGCAGATCGAGATCGCTCGCGTCGTTCGTGGCAGCGGCCGTCCGCCGGCGCACCGGCTGTACGCCAAGCGGGTGCTGACATCGCGCGGAGCCAAGGAGTACATGCGGGCCACGGACGCCGACGTCCGGGCCTACGAGCGCGCGTCGCGAGCGCTGCGCATCGCCGATGTCGTCGCCCCCCGCGGCACGCTCGCGCTCGGTCACAACACCCGACAGGCGCTGAATCACAACTATCGACGGTGGGCGGATTTTTTCAATGACCGTCAGCGTCTTGCCCTCGGCCTCCTCGCCCGCGCCATCGACCGTCTCGAGCCCGGATCGGCTCGAGACGCTCTCGCGCTCGTCTTCTCCGGCACGCTGGAGTTCAACAATTTGTTCGCGTCCTACAAGGGCGAAGGCACCGGGGCCGTCCGGCACATGTTTTCGCATCACGTGCTCAAGCCCGAACGAATGCCGATCGAGGCCAATCCGTGGGGACTGCCGCAGAGCTCCGGTGCGTTCTCGACGCTGTATCGCCGCCGGCTGCTCCGCGCGCTGGAGTACCGCGATCGACCGTTCGAGGTCGCCGCCGAGAACAGAGGCGGAAAAATCCGGGGTACGAAGGTCTTCGGCGCCAGCGCTTCCCTCGAATCCATTCCGACGTATGGCTGGACCCGACGACCGAGGCGGCCCGGCGTGTACCTCTCGTGCGGTGATTCGGCGTCCACCGGTCTCGGCGATCGATCCGTGGATGTCGTGGTCACGGATCCTCCCTTTTTCGATAACGTCCACTATTCCGAATTGGCGGATTTCTTCTTTGCGTGGCAGCGTCGGATCGCCCCCGATTCCGGCGAGTCCTCGAGCCCCCGCTACGCCGCCGCCAGCCCGCGCTACGCCGCCGCCAGCCCCCGGCACGCCGCCGAGAGCACGCGGCACCCGGCCGAAGTGCAAGATCGTGTGGCTGCCGAGTTTGCGCGCAAGCTGGCCCGCGTCTTCGGCGAATGCCATCGGGTCCTGGTGGACCGCGGGCTGCTCGTCTTCAGCTATCACCATTCCCGCGACGACGGCTGGGTGGCCATGGCCCGAGCGGTGTCCGAGGGCGGTTTCAGCGTCGTCCAGACGCAGCCGGTAAAGGCCGAGATGTCCGTGGCGACTCCCAAGACCCAGGCGGCGGAGCCCATCGACATCGATGTCCTGGTCGTCTGTCGCAAGCGCGAGATGGATCATCGACCCCGTCGGTCTCCGGGCGCGGCGATGGCGCGGGCTCGCCGCCGGGTCGCCGATTGCGTGGATCGATTCGCCTCTCGCGGTCGGCGCCTCTCGCGGTCGGACGTAAAGATCATCCTGTTCGGGGCATGGCTCCGAGAGCTGTTTGCGGGACGCCCCGGCGAGGACGCCGTGGGCGAGTTCGAACGGCTGCTCCCGTTGACCGCATCGGTCGTCGAGCGGCTCCGACTCCGATGCCGATGACCGCCTGCCTCGCCGAGAGGCTCAGATCTTTCTGAATTCTTCGATAAACTCCCAGTCGGCGATGAGCCCTTTGCGCAGCAGAATCGAAAGAAGGGCCGAGAACATCGCTTCCCAGCGGGGCTGCGTCCCGAGGATCTCGCTCGCGTCCACTCCATGAGCGACGGCGCGCAACGCGCTGACCAGATCGCGCGCCGTGAGCTGGTCGCTCAGCTCCTCGCGGGCGCTGGGCTCCTCCTCGGCCTTGGCCGGGCCCTTGACCGGCGCCGGGATGGAGATGTGCGTGCCGTCCAGGAGGGTCAGCGAGATCATCCTCGGGCGGGCCCGTTTCGGCGCGATGATCTCGCTTTCGGTGGCCTCGATATGGGGGGCATCGTCGAGGACCTCGCGCGGGACCTCCGCGGGCGGGGGAGCTTCGACAGCCTCGAGCGGGACTCGCTCCGGGCGCGCTCGGGGAGGATCGCTCGACGGCGCTACGGCCGCCGAGGAGGGAGGCGAGGGCTCGGCCGGGCTCGCGGGGACGGGACGCGGAGCTGCTTGTGGCTGCGCAGGCGCGGGGGCGGAAGCGCGCTCACCCAGGTAATACACGCGGATGGCGGCGCGAATATCGCTCGGGCACGCGATCATCGGCTTGACCGGAAGCGCTGCGGCGCGCGCGACCTCCTCGATCGCGCTTTCGTTGGTCGGATCGTCCATCGCAACGTACAGCGTCTCGCCTTGCTTGCGGATGCGGCGGACGAAAATCGGCACCAGCGAATATTTCTCCGCGACTTCCCGGGAGACGAGGTTCAGAAGCGATCGGGAGAAATCGACGTGGTAAAGGGAGACCCACGGCACGCTGAGTTGACGCGAAAGCGTTTGGGTGAGCTGAACTTCACTGACGAGGCCCAGTTCGATGAGCAGATGCCCGAGCTTGCGTCCGTCCTTGCGCTGGGCGAAGAGCGCCTGCTCGAGCTGGGACTGCGAGAGGACGGCCGCCTCGACCAGTAACTCGCCGATGCGCTTGGCCAAAGTACCCCCCATGGTACGCGCTGGGCGGTGCGGTCAGGCTGAAATCTCGATTGCTCGATCGCGTTCCTTCGTGGCTGTCGCGTGGTAGCCTCGGAATTCCGCGGTCGCGCCATGCGGTTGTGTCCTCAGTGCGGCAGTTCCTGCGACGAAACGCACCGGTTTTGCCCGTCGTGCGGGTTTCCCGTTGGCAAAATCGCGACCGGCGCGGACGACCCCCTGATCGGCCGGACGCTGCCCGGCGGCTACGTCATCCTGGAGCTCGTCGGCATCGGCGGGATGGGCCGCGTTTATCGAGCGGAGCAAACGAATCTCGGCCGCACCGTCGCTGTCAAGATCATCCACCCCCATCTCGTGGGCGAGGAGAACGCGGCCGCGCGCTTCATCACCGAGGCACGCGCCGCGAGTCGGCTCAACCATCCGAATTCGGTCGGGATCATCGATTTCGGCAAGAGCGCCGACGGCCAGCTGTATCTCGTCATGGAGTTTCTGCGCGGCCGCGATCTTGCGCGCATTCTGCACGAGCACGGGCCGCTGCCGTTTCGGCGCATCGTCGATTTGTTGAGGCAGACGCTCGCCGCGCTCGCCGAGGCGCACAACGAGAACATCATTCACCGCGATCTCAAGCCCGAGAACATCATCGTCGAGCCCGTCCGGTCGGGCGGCGACTTCGTCAAGGTGGTCGACTTCGGGCTGGCAAAGATGCGAGCCGAGACGCAGCAGCCGGGCATCACCAGTCCCGGAATCGTCTGCGGTACCCCGGAGTACATGAGCCCCGAGCAGGCGCGCGGGGACCCGCTCGACGCCCGGAGCGACCTGTACGCCGTCGGCGTCATTCTCTATCAGCTGCTCACCGGTCACCTCCCATTCGAGGCGGATTCGCCCACCGAAGTGGTGCTTGCCCACTTGACGCAGGTCCCGAAGGATCCGCGCGAGGTTGTGCCGGATCGGCAACTGCCCAAGCCGCTCGTTGACGTGGCACTCAAGTGCCTGGCCAAGGAGCCGGGGGATCGGTACCAGGATTCGGACGAGCTTTCAGCGGAGCTCGGTCGCGTGCTTGGCCTCATCGAGGAGCGTCCGGTCGCGGTTGGCGCGGACGTGGCGGTCCGCTGCCCGTCGTGCGGGGCCCTCAATCCCGCAACGCAGAAGTTCTGCGGAGAGTGCGGAGCCGCCAGCCCGACGACACTGGCGGCGCGCGGCTCCGCGATGCCGGCGACGGCGAACCGATCGCCCAGGCCCGGGGCCGTCACGCTCTCGGCCGTCGCGGCCGACAAGCCGCCGCCCTCGGAAAACACGCTTCCGTTCATCGGCCGCGGCGACGACCTTGCATGGCTCGACGGCTGCCGCACGGACGCCCGATCGCTGGCCGGGGCGCGCATCGTCGGCGAGGTCGGCGCCGGCAAGACGCGGCTCCTACGAGAATTTCTGGACCGTGCCTCCTCGGAGGGCGACGTCGTGGTGGAGACGGGGCCGGACCCGTCGTGGGCCGAAATTGGATGCTGGACGCTGCGGCGCGCGATCGTGCGGCTGGCCGGGCTCCCCCCGGCGGGAGGAGCGGCGCGCGATTGGGTCGCGGCCACACCCGAAGCGCGCCGCGGCCTGTCGGACGTTTTCGGGCACGAATCGTCGGCGCGCGCGGACAGCGGCACGGGGCTGTCGCCCGACGAGCGCCGTTTCGCAGCCGCCGAAGCGCTGCGATGGGCGGTCGCGAGGGCGAGCGAGCGCGCGAACGCTCGCAGGGTCATCCTCGCGATCGACGACCTTCACTGTGTCGACGGCGCGAGCCGGAACGCGTTTGCGGACGCCCTGTCCGATCCCCCGCTCGTCCCGGCCCTGTTCGTGGCCGCTTACGCCCCGGGCTTCGAGCCGGGGTGGGCGCCTGACGTCGCGCCCGTGCGATCGATTGCAGGTTTGCATCCCGCGGACGTGACCCGAGCCCTGGCCCGGAGCGGACGACCGAGCTCGCCGACGTTCGGTTCCGCGAAGACGATCGTGCCCTTGTACGTCGAGCAGCTCCTGCGATTCCTGCGCGAGCAATCGGGCGGCGTCCCTCCCTCGCTCGCCGACGTCATCACCGTGCGGGTCGAACGGCTACCGGCCGACGCGCGGCGCGTTCTTCAAGCCGTCGCCGTCTGGGGCGACGACGCGGACGACACCGTGCTGGCGCAGATGCTCGGCGACACCGTGGATCTCGTGGAGACCCTGGGCTTTCTCAGGCGGGCCGGAATGGTGCGGATCGGGGACGACGGGATCCGCACCTCCCATCCGCTGCTGCGAGAAGTGACGCTCGCGACGATCCCCGCAGCCGTGAAACGGGAGCTCCACAACGCGGCGGCGGAGGCGTGCGAGCAGCGCGAGCTTCCGATCGAGGTGCGCGCGCTGCACGAGCACGGAGCTGGAAACGCGTTTCAGGCGCTCCTGCTGCTCGAACGGGTCAGCGTGCTCGCGAGCGCCCGGGGCGACCAGCAGGGCGCCATCATGGCGTTGCGGCGCGCGCTCGATTTGGCAAGGCGTGAGCTTTTTCGTGGCGAGCTCGACGATCCGGAGCGCGCCGTCGTCATCTTCAGCCGCAAGCTCGGTGAAGCCCTCGCGAAAAATGGTCAGCTAAACGACGCCGAGGGAGTGCTCCGGGAAGCGCTCGACATGGCTGGTCCGAGCGGTCACGATCGGGCGGCGGTCCTCGGATCGCTCGCCCAGGTCGCTCACGGCCGGGATCGGCGCCAGGAGGCCCGCGACTACCTGCGCGAGGCCCTCGAGCTGGCGTCGCGTACCGGCTCTCGGGAGGTCTTGACGTCGCTCGAGACCCTGCGACGCTCGATGGCGTCCTGAAACCTCCGGGTTACTCTCCACTGAAACCTCCGGGTTACCCTCTCGGGGACGCTTGGCTGTCCACATCGCACGCTGGGATCTCGACAAGACCTATCTGCGCACCGAGTTCGACTCGTTGCGCGACATGGTCAAGACCGCATTCGAGCGTCCCGACCAGAAGAGAACCAATCCCGGTGCGTCCACGCTGCTGCGTGAAATGGTGCGGGCCGGCATCCGGGTCCACATCCTCTCGGGCTCGCCCGAACAGATGCGGCGCCGTCTCGAGGACAAGCTGCGCCTCGACGGCGTGACCTGGGACAGTTTCACCCTCAAGCCCAACTTGCAGAACCTGCTGCGGCTGCGGTTCAGGGCCGTGCGAGATCAGCTGGGGTACAAGTTGCCGGCGCTCCTGCGCTCACGCGCCGCGGTGACCGAGGGAATCGAAGGAGCGGGGCCCGGCTGTCGCGAGACGCTGTTCGGCGACGACGCCGAGGCCGACGCTTACGTCTACTCGCTCTACGCGGACGTCCTCGCCGGTCGGGTCACCGAGGACGTGCTCCTGCAGGTGCTGCGCAGGGGGCGCGTCTACGAGGACGTCGTGGCCGAGGCGATGGATGCTGCCAGGATCGTCGAGCACGCCGACGTCGTCGAGCGCATCTTCATTCACCTGGAAAGGCAGACGCCGCCGGACGATTTCAAGGCGTACGGGGCGCGCGTCGTGCCGTTCTACAACTACCTCCAGGCGGCCTTCGCCCTACACGAGGACGAGCGGCTCGGCGCCGAATCGGTGCTCCGCGTCGCCGTGGAGCTCGTGACCGAGCACCGGTTCGACGGGGACTCGCTGGCGCGCAGCTATCTCGACCTGGTCCGCCGCGGGCACCTGCGGGGCGTCGGCGTCGATCGAATCGAGCGCGCGCTCGCCGTCTGGCTGGCTCGCGATCCTCTCCCGGCCTCGCGCGAGCTGCGGGCGATGGTCGCGCGCCTGCCGGTGTTTGCCGCCGGAGCGCGCAGCACGGTCCCTGCGCCTGCGGTGGAGATCCCCGACTACGTCACGCTGGTGCGCGCGCACAACGCCCGTACGCGGCATTCGTCGTTGTAAGGGTTTCGAGGGGCGGGGCGCCTCGGGACACCGATCAGACCCACGCGTTGTTGAGCACCTCACCGACGCCCCCGGCGCCGGGGACGATGTAGTGGTGATCGTCCAGCCCGCGTTCCTCGTCCCAGCGCGTTCCCGGTGTCGTCGAGAGCACCTCGGGCGCGCTCAACCCCCGATCGAGGCGCAGCGCGTAAATCTCGGTCCCCGGATGGGACTGCAGGACGTTTCGCAGATACTCGGGTGTCACGATCAAGTGCAGGGCGATGCATTTTTCGGGCACGCCCTCGAGGCGTGTCTTGTAATGCTCGAGCGCGCTGCAGAGAGAGGCGCCCGTCGCGGCCATCGGGTCCGGAAAGAGCACGATTCGGCGGTCGACGTCTCGCCCGATCTTGGCGTCGTGCCAGGTGGCTCCCACGACGCGGCCTGTGGCGTCCGTCGCGCGGGACATGAAGAGATGGTCTTGCCTCACGCAGGATGGGTCGAGGACCTCGTTGAGCCGATCGTAGACGACCTGCGACGGGACGGTTCCGGCCCGCGCGATTGCCACGGTGACCACCCGCGTGAGCGGCGCGATTCCGATCGAACGGACGACGGCCTCCGGCGAGGACGTCACCATCCGCGTGGGCATGTCGAACCGCGCGCGAGGAAGCTCGGCCGAGAGCACCGCGTGCGCGAGCCGATCGTAGAGCATCGACAGCAGCCGGCCGAGCTCCGGTTGCTGGGCGTCACGCGCACAAAATCGGGCGAGGAGCGTCCAGCTGGCCGGATCGTCGAGCAAATGGACGTTGGGCCCGTACCGATGCTCGATTTCCGGCGGCCGGTATCGACTGCGGGCATAAGCGGTCTCCGCCATGGCCCCGCCTCGCCTTCGTCGCTCAGGTCCAGTGGCCCGCTCGAAGCGCCGCGGCGTCGATGATCTTGACCTTCGGCCCGAGCGCTTCTCGAAACGCGTCCTCGTCCTCGTCGTCCATGATTGCGTCGCCGAAACCGGCCGCAATCTCCATGGCTGTCGACAGGATGCGTAGGAATTGGGCGAAACTCGAAGCGGCAAGCGTTGGCGCCCACCGCTCCTGACCGCTCATCGCCGTGTAGACCGGGCAGTCACCTTCGGGATCCGGTTTGCTTACGTCCAGAAAGTAGGGATCTCCGAGCAGCGAGCTCTCCCCGATGACGACCCACGAGGGCTTCCAGTCGGCCGGAGCTGATCCGTTCTGGCCGGCGGTCTGGACCAGATGTTGCGCTTTGACGAGCTCCTCGGCTGGGATGAGCCGGATGCGCTCGACCGGCGTGACCGTTTCCACTTTTTCGGGGTTGGCCGCCAGGAGAAAGTTTCGGTAGCGCGCCGGCACGCGTAGCTGTTTGCGCAACTCGTCAACGACCGTCTGGGGTGCCTTGCCAAAGGTGCAAGGCAGCTTGCGCTTCGCCAAAACCGCCTTCAGGGCCTCCACCGCGTCCGCGAGATCACTGTCCACGTAGTTGCCTCGCTCAAGGGATCGGGCTCACCCAAACCCTGCGTACCGGGCCCACAACGGCCGAGACCTTTGGGCCATAAAGCCCGCGGGTGGGGAAAGAGCCTCTATCGAAGAAGAGGACACACGGTAGCATTCTTGCAGCCGAATTCGAATGGGTTTCGCGTAAGCGTGCCCCGCCCCGGGGCCGGCCCGGCAGGCGGTCTAGCGCCGCGCGCCGGTTTCCTGGACGCGCCCCCCCCCAATGTCGTGCGCCAAGAGCGTCGTGTAAAACGCAATGAAACGCAAGGTGCGCCGGACGCGCTCGACCACGCCTGCCGGTCGTCTCCCGCTCAGCTCTATTTCGGAAGCGATCCGACAGTGCATTTCACGCGTGCGCGTGCGGACGCCGCCGTCGCGGCGCCTCCCAGACTGCGAAAAAGCTCGACCAGTGTGGCCACCGCGCCTCGAACCGCGCTCTGCGCTTGCGCCGAGAGAGGCCGCGGAGCTTGTACCGAAACGTCCGAACGGACCTGGGTGACGTCCTGATCCGGAACGGAGACCGTCACGTCGATCTCGAGCGGGACGAGCGCCTCGTCGCGCTCGACGGGAAAGAGGTCGGGTCGCATCTGGAGCGGGCGGCAGAGCTCGGGTGAGCCCTGACCTCCGTCGACCCCGATGACGCGCGCGGTCCAGGCCCCGAGGTCGACCACGAGTCGTCTGCCGAAATCGGGCTCGCCGCGGTCCCCGGGCTGTCCGCGGTCATGCGAAAAAACGATGGACCGGCACGCAGCGCCCTCTCCGATGGATCCGGGGGGACAGCTCGCGCCGCGCACGCAGACAGGCGAGGCGTCCTTGGCAACGGCACGCAGCGTCCCGCGCGGACAGCCGGTGCCACTCGGGACGCAGAAGAACCGGGACGAGGCGACGGCGCCGACCGCCCGTTCGGGGCATGGCGAATCAGCGGCGGTTTGCAATGCATGCGAGACGCACTCTCCCGTGGCGAGGTCGACCTCCAGGCCCTCGCCGCATGCCCGAAATACGCAGCCGTCGGCAGTCATCCGCGCCGCGGGACCGCAAAACGCGTCGCCCAAGCTCGGCTCGATGCACGCGCCCATCGCCTGGACCATGCCCGCGTCGCACACGCACCGGCCTTCTGGGTCCCGGGCAGCGTCCCGCGGGCAGGCGGCAGCCTCGACCTCCGTCCCGCCCATGGCGGCGGGACCGCTCTGGCGGGCGAGGCAACCGGCGAAAGGAATGCCGCACCCCGCTGCCAGAGCGATCCGGACGGCGTCGTGCGTGCGCTTCCACGCATGCACGGTCGAGCATCGCATCGGCCGGAATGCTACAGATTGACGGCCATGCTTGCGACCTTCGTCGACGGGACGAGCGCTTTCGAACACGCGCTGTCGAGGCTCGAGTCGCGGGGCGAGACGGACTTCGCGCGCGTCGAGCCGGTGGTTCGCGAAATCCTTGCGGCGGTGCGAGCGGAAGGCGACGCGGCGGTTCAGCGGTACGCCGAGCAGTTCGGCCGCCGTGCCCCCAAGCTCATCGTGCGCGATTATCCGGGGGCTGCCGCGCTCGCGCGTTTGCCCGCCGAGGCACGCGAGGCGCTCGAGCTTGCCGCGGCACGCGTTCGCTCGTTTCACGAGCGGGAGCGCGAGACCGGATTTCGCTACGAAGACGACGGGATCACGCTCGGGGTCCGCGTCTCGCCCGTCGGTCGCGCGGGCGTGTACGCCCCGGGCGGCAAAGCCCGGTATCCGTCGAGCGTCATCATGTCGGCGGTCCCGGCACACGTCGCGGGCGTGCCGGACATCCTCGTCGCCACGCCGCTCGCCGGGGATGCGAGCGACGATGCCATTTACGCGGCGGCCCATCTCTCGGGCGTTTCGGCGATCGTCGACGCGGGCGGGGCGCAAGCCATTGCGGCGCTCGCATTCGGGACCGAGACCATTCCCAGGGTGGACAAGATCGTGGGACCCGGCAACGCGTACGTCGCCTGCGCCAAACGGCTCGTGTTCGGGTCGGTCGACATCGACGGCATCGCCGGACCGAGCGAGATCCTCGTCGTCGCCGACGACGAAGGCGACCCGCGTCTCGTTGCAGCCGACCTCCTTTCCCAGGCGGAGCACGACGAGGCGGCGTACCCGCTGCTCGTGTGCATGTCCGATCTCATGGCGGAGGCCGTCCGCCGGGAGCTCGACGTCCAGCTCGCGGCGCTGCCTCGAGCCGCCATCGCCCGGGTGGCAATCACTCACGGAGCTTCCTTCGTCGTCCATTCCCGCGAGCGTATGGCGGCCGTGGCCGATCGGCTGGCCGTCGAGCACCTGGCGTTGCACGTGACCGAGCCCGAGGCGATGCTGGCGCGGATCCGTCGTGCCGGCGCGGCATTCATCGGGCCATCCACGCCCGAGGCAATGGGCGACTATCTCGCGGGCCCCTCGCACGTGCTGCCGACCGGAGGCGCGGTGCGGTTCGGCTCTCCGCTCGGAGTCTACGACTTCGTGACGCGCACATCGATCATTCGATACACGCGCGAGGCGCTGAAGGGCCACGAGAAAGCCGTCTGTGCCTTCGCGCGACTCGAGGGGCTCGAGGGGCACGCACGAGCGGTCGAGGCGCGCAGCCGGTAGGGCGCCATCGGGCATCCGGCAGTGCGCATCTCGCGGTAGAGTCGCCGCCGTGCAGAAGCTCCAAGCCGGCATCCACCAGTTCCAGGCCAACTACTTCGCATCGAACCGCGGGCTCTTCGAGCAGCTTGCCGAGAAAGGTCAGCGCCCGGAGACGCTCTTCATGACGTGCTCGGACTCGCGCGTCGTGCCGAATCTCATCACGACGGCGGCGCCCGGCGAGCTCTTCATCGTGCGCAACGTCGGGAACATCGTCCCCTCGGTGGATCGGGGATTCGTCGGGGGTGTCTCCGCCGCGATCGAATACGCCGTCGAGGTGCTCGAGGTGTCCGACGTCATCGTGTGCGGCCACACGAATTGCGGGGCCATCGAGGCGATCCTGCGGCCCGACCGGGTGCGGCATCTTCCCTTCGTCTCGCGCTGGCTGGAGCAATCGGCCAGCATTCCGGCCCTCATCGAGGAGCGTTATGGCCACCTCGAGGGCGAGCAGCGTCTGACCGCCGCCGTGCAGGAGAACGTGCTCGCGCAGCTCGAGAACCTGCGCACCTTCAAGTTTGTCGCGCAGCGGCTCGAATCCGGCTCGCTCAAGATGAGCGGTTGGGTCTTCAAGATCGCGACGGGCGAGGTCTTCGACTACGACCCGGTGTCGGGACAGTTCCTGCGGCTCGCCGGCGGCGACAGCGAGCGAACCGCGCTCAGCTCGCGTCCGCCGCCGTGATCGAGTCCGCCGCGCTGCCCGGGTCCACCGCGCCATGATCTCATCTCGAGGCAGAGCTATAGGGTCGTGAATGGTCCACCTCGTCCTGACATTGATCGGCCCCGACCGCCCAGGTCTCGTCGGATCCGTGGCGGCCGTGGTCGCCTCGCAGGGTGGAAACTGGCTCGAAAGTCGGATGACCCGTCTGGGCGGCCAGTTCGCAGGCATCCTGCGCGCGTCGCTCCCGGCCCAGAACGTCGCAGGAGCGCTCCGCGCGCTCTCTGAGCTCGAAGCCAGCGGGCTGCGGGTGGTCGCCCAGACCGAACCGCCGGCACGCCCGGCCGATCGACGGACGCACATGGAGCTCGAGGTCCTCGGGGTCGATAGGCCCGGAATCGTGCGGGAAATCTCGCAGCTGCTCGCCGCAGCGGGCGTCAACGTCGAAGAGCTCGAAACGGGTACGCGGAGCGCGCCGATGTCGGGGGAAATGCTGTTCGAGGCGCGAGCGCGCGTCGACGTTCCGCCGGGGGTGGACCTGACGACGCTGCGCGCCGAGCTCGATCGCGCCGCGCGGGATCTGATGGTGGATGTTCGCCTGGGCGATGCGGACGTACAGCGTCGGGAAGCCGGCGATGAGGGAGAAGGCGCCGCGCGGAGGCACGCCGCCATGCGCCCGCGGACGTCGTGAGGCGAGCCGCCGGGCGGATCCGGGTGTAATCTTCGCAGTGGTTTTCGTCGTATTTGCGTGGGGACAGAGATCGCATGCAGCTCGCCGAAGGTCTGGTTGTCGCGGGTCGTTTTCGTTTGGGCCAGATGCTCGGCCGAGGCGGAATGGGGTCGGTCTGGCGCGCTCAGCATCTGGGGCTCGAGGTTCCCTGCGCGGTCAAATTCATCGAGGGCGAGATGGCCTCGCTCCACGAGGCGCAGGCGCGCTTTCAGCGGGAGGCGAAGGCGGCCGCCCAGCTTCGCAGCCCTCATGTCGTGCAGATCCTCGACCACGGCGTCTGGGAAGGCGTCCCCTACATCGCGATGGAGCTCCTGGAAGGAGAGGAGCTCGGAAAACGGCTCGCCCGGGTCGGCCGCCTGACACCCCAGGAAACGTGCACCGTCCTCGGTCAGGTCTGCCGCGCGCTGAGCAAGGCGCACTCGATGGGCATCGTGCACCGGGATCTCAAACCCGAAAACATCTTCCTCGTTCGCGACGACGATCGCGAGATCGCGAAGGTGCTCGACTTCGGCATCGCCAAGAGTCGCATGCAGGACCTCGGCGGCAGCAGCAACACCAAGACCGGCGCGATGCTCGGAACTCCCTACTACATGAGCCCCGAGCAGGCGCAGGGGACCAAGCAGGTCGACTCCCGAACGGATTTGTGGGCGCTGGCCGTCATTGCCTTTCAGGCGCTGACCGGGCGCTTGCCGTTCGAGAGCGAGGCGCTCGGCGACCTGCTCGTGAAAATCATCGTCCAACCGTTACCGGTTCCCTCGCAGTACGGGCAGGTCCCGCTCGGCTTCGACGCGTGGTGGCTGAAGGCCGCCGCGCGCGACCCGGGAGAGCGGTTCCAGAGCGCGAAGGATTTCTCGGACTCCCTGGCCCTCGTATGCGGGATCTCGCAAGTCAGCGGTGTCATCAACGTCCCGGCGGGGGTGCGTTCGCCGGCCGTGACTCCCACGGGCGCCACGTCTCGGGGCGCGACTTCTCCCGCGGGGGTGCCGACCGGCGCGACTCCGCTCGGAATGACTCCTCAGCCCCCCGCAGGAACCGCGTCGGCGATGGCGCGAACGGTGTTGCCGGGCTTGCCCACGGCCCGATCCCGCGCGCTCATTGCGGGCGGCATCGCGCTGGCGGCTGTGATGACTCTGGGAGTCGGCGGGTTCGCGATGTGGAAGCTCATGGGCACGAGCGCCCCGCCGGATGCCACGAAGGCCGCGGCGACGCCCGGCGAGCTGCAGACCGCGAGCGTCGCCCACAAGGACAAGGAGGTCGCCCCCTCGGCCGCGGTCGCGGCGGGGGGTGCGTTGCCATCCAGCGCTCCCAGCGCGTCTGCGAGCTCACAGGCTGCTTCGTCGGCCGCCGCACCGTCGGCCGCTCCAGCCTCGCCCATCAGCGCACCTCCGTCGCAACCGGTTGCGCAGTCGCAGGCTACGCAGTCGCAGGGCACGAGGAAAGGCGCCGCCCCGGCCCCGCCGGCCCACATCAGTGCTCCTTCTCCGCCACCGGCGCCGCAGAGCCAGCACGCGAGCAAGCCGTCGTTCAACGCCGGGTTCTGAGATCGTAGCCGCGCTCTACTCGGAATCATGCGAGCATCGGGGAAGCGCCCACGATTCGCACTTCGAGCAAGGAAGCATTCTGCATGCGAACGACCCTCTGCACGGCCGCAGCGGCGGCCATTCTGGCTCTCGTGTCCGCTCCCGCGCGTGCGCAATCGGATGCCCAGGACCGAGCGACCGCGCGCGCCCTCGCCCAGCAGGGCAGCGACGCGCTGGACGCCAAGGACTACGCGAAGGCCGAAGACGCATTTCGACGGGCCGACGCCCTCTTCCATGCGCCCACGCTCGTCCTTGGCCTCGCGCGAGCACAGGCCGCCGAGGGCAAGTTCGTCGAAGCGTGGGAGGGATACAACCGGATCATTCTCGAGAACGTGACTTCGCCGCCGGTCTTCGCCAAGGCGCTCGACGATGCCAAGAGGGAGATCTCGAGCGTCGAAGGGCGGCGGTCCCGGGTCACCGTCATCGTGGGCGGTTCATCCTCGCCGCGGGTGACTGTCGATGACGCGCCGCTCAAGACCGCAGCGCTCGGCGTGCAGTTTTTCATCAATCCCGGGACGCACACGGTGCAGGCGAGCGCCGATGGGTTCAATCCGGCCACGCGGACATTCGCCGTGGCCGAGGGCAAGAGCGAAACCGTCACGGTGACCCTGGAGCCGGCGGCCGCGGCCGCGCCCGGGTCGGCCGCTTCGCCGGCAGTAGCTCCAGGACCGGCGGGTGCAGCACCGGGGACTTCGGCGGCCGGGGCTCCCGCGGCGGGAGCTTCCGCGCCGGGGGGTCCCGCGGCGGCGCAATCCGCGGCCCCCGGGGCGGAGGCGGGGGCGAGCAAACCGAGCCACGCGCCGGCCGTCGCGGCCTTGGTCGTCGGCGGTGTAGGGCTGGTCGCCGGGATCGCCACGGGGCTGATCGCGATCGGAGATCACTCCCACCTAGAGAGCGAATGCGGCCACGATACGTGCAGCACGCAGCAGTCGCAGTCCGATCTCAGCCACTATCACACCGTCGGCCTTGTCTCGACCGTCGGCTTCGTCGTTGCGGGAGTGGGGGCCGCGACGGGCATCGCGCTCTGGTTCGTCGAGAGCGGCGGCAGCCACTCCGCCCCCGCGTCGGCCTCGGTTTCGCCGTACATCGGCATCGGAAGCGTCGGCGCGGTCGGCAGGTTCTAAGGGGGCGCGAGCCCCGCGACTTACTGGACCTCGCCCCTGCGGGGGACGAGGCTCATGGCTCGCTCGGCCAGGGCCGCGATCGTGAGTGACGGGTTGACGCCGGGGTTCGCCGAGACGCTCGATCCATCGATCACGTAAAGGCCCTCGTAACCGAACACCCGGTGGTCCTTGTCGATGACGCCTTCCGTCGGAGTGGCACCCATGCACGCGCCTCCGAGCACGTGCGCGGTCGATGGGGTGCCGAGCAGCACTTCCATCATCATGCTCATCGGGGCTCCCCCGGTCTTTTTTGCAAAACGCTCTACGAGATCCGCGCCTTCGGGGTCGTAGGCGCGCGGTCGGCTTGCCGGGTCGGCGACCCTGGTGACGAGGCCGCGCCGGAAACCGGTGAACACGCTGCGTCCCAGCCGGAGCGACAGATGGCCTTCGAGCGTGCGCATGTAGAGCAGGATCTGGGTATGTCGAGCGAAGTCGCGCACGGTCCAGGCGCGAACCCATCGCCACGGGTTGCGGGCCAGCGCGCGCGCGGCCGAGCGCAGCCGGGCCGGCAGAGTCCACCCGACGGCGTGAGGCAGGGCGAGGAGACGAAAGAACCCCGATCCAGGCCCGTAGCGAACCGGCTCGATGTGGCTTCGATCATCCAGCTCGAGGATGGACGTGATGGCAACTCCGCGTGCAAGGTCGTCGCGGTCGGGGATGACGACACCGGCGAGCATCTCGCTGTTCGTGCGCACGAAATCGCCGACGCGAGGAGAAAGCCGGGGCAGGCCCCGGGGGTCCTCGCGCATCCTCAGGAGCAGCGGCACGGTCCCCATGACACCGCCCGCGAGCACGACGCGATCGGCCGCCAGCACGCGCCGCGTTCGCCCGCCGCCGAACGTGTCTTTCACCTCGACGCGGTAGCCCGGAGGCTTCCCGGCGGGTGTGTCGGCAAGCGGTCGCACGGCAAGTACCTGAGTCTGCGGGCGGACTTCCACGCCGTGCTTCTCGGCGAGGTAGAGGTAGTTGCGGTCCAGCGTGTTTTTGGCCCCGACCCGGCAGCCGGTCATGCAGCTGCCGCACAGGGTGCATCCCGTGCGTTCGGGCCCCTCGCCGCCGAAGAACGGATCGGGCGCTCGTCGCCCCGGCTCGCCGAAATACACGGCCACCTCGGTCGGACGGAAGTGGGACTCTCTTCCGAGCTCTCGCCCGAGCTCCTCGAGCACGCGGTCGCCCGGCGTCAGGTGGGGATTCGGGGTCGCGCCAAGCATGCGGCGCGCGGTCGCATAGTGGACGGCGAGCTCCGTGCGCCAGTCCGCAAGGTGCGCCCAGGATGGCGCCTGAAAGAACGCGTCGGGCGGGAGCGGCAGCGTGTTCGCGTACGTGAGCGATCCCCCGCCGACGCCGACGCCGTGCAGGACCGTGAGGTGCCGAAAGAGCGACATCTTGAAGATGCCGTGCAGCCCTGCGGCCGGCATCCACATCCATCGCCGCAGATTCCAGTTGGTGCGGGCGAAGTCCTTCGGCTCGAAGCGCTTTCCTTGCTCGGCGACGAGAACACGGTAGCCCTTTTCCGCCAGTCTCAACGCGCAAACGCTCCCGCCGAATCCGGAGCCGACGATGATCCAGTCGTAGTGGGCCAGCTGCTGCCCGGCTTCCGCCTGCGGATGCTCGTTCGATTCGTGCCTCACCGGGGCAATCCTCCGTGCGATCTCGAAGGTTCGTCGGCCTCGCGCGCTGCTGCGCGCAGCATCGTAGCGGCGGTCGTAAGGACGACCACGATGACCAGCCACCGTAACGCGTGCAGCGGCAACGAGCGCACCACCCACGCAGCGACGAGGACCGCCGGGATGCCTCCGAGGGTGAGACCGAGCGCTGCGGCCGAAGCGTACGCTCCCTTCGAGATGAAGCGTGCCCCGGCGACGGGCATGAGAAACGCGCACGACCCCATCATGATGGGAAACGCCGCCGCGACGCTCATGCCGAGCGCGCTGACCAGGATCATGCACGGGGCATAGAGGCCGATGCCGAGCGTCATCAAAACTCCGAGCGCGAAGTTGCCGGCGACGGCGATTGCGAGGCGGGCTCCCGTCAGCCCGAGCATTTCGCCGCCGGGCGGGAGCAGTCGGAGCTGCTGAGCGAAGAGGAGGCCGGCGGCCGCCAAGAGCGCGACGCCCAGCCCGATCCGGATCGGGCGGGTCGGCCATTGGGCGACGGCGCCGGCGCCGAGCCACGCGCCGGCGACCGCGGCTGCGATCATCGACACGAGCGTCGTCGTCTCGACGCGGACGATGGCGACGTAGATGAACGCCTGCGCGAGCGTCGGTAGCGTATGCCCCACGTTGAGCGTCCCGGGGATCAGGCGGTCGGGAACCGCGCCGCGGAGCTTGTAGAGAGACGTCGTCGTTGCAAAGGACCCGATGCCCAGCGTGTCGAAGAAATCGGTCACGACCCCGACGAACGTGGTGTAGCCCGTGGGCCACGCGGGGCCGCGAGAGCTGCGCGCCCAGAGGCCGATGAACGCCGCACCCATCGCCCCGAGGATCGTGAACAGCGACGCCTTGACGCCCATCAGCGCTTCTCGGCGGAGAGAACCACGTGGGGGTAGGGAAGCACGTCCGGCACGCGGACGGTCCGCACTCGAAAGCCGATGCCTTTGAGGATTCGCTCCCATTCGAGGTGGTGTCGGTACGCGAGCTCTTCGTTCATCCCGACCATCACTCGATCGAGCACCTCGGTGAACAGGAGGCCCGAGCGCGGGACCGTGGTGACGTCTTTCATCACCAGCCTGCCGCCGGGCAGGAGCTTGTCGTAAAGCTTACGGAGCACCGGCTCCTGATCCGCGGCCGCAATGTGGTGCATGACGTCGAGGATGTAGGCGCCATCGAAAAGCCCGGAGATCGCGGCGGTCCGAACATCGCCGACGTGAAACTCGTGGTGGGTCAGTCCGACCTTCTGAGCCACGCGCCTGGCGATGGCAACGCGCCGGGCGTTCGGATCGATGCCGACGATCGACCGGTTCGGTGCCGTCTGCCCGAAGTACCCTGCAAACAGTCCGAAGCCGCAGCCGACGTCGAGGATGCGCCCTTCGATCGGGACGAGCAGGTCGAGGATCGACAGGAGCTTGGGGCGCAGGATCGAAAACCGTATCGTCGCGTACGCGCGCTCGACGAACGGCAAGCTGCCGACCACCCGACCCATGGCTTGGCGCCAGGTCAGCTCGACGCCGGGCGCGCTGGCGTCGTGGTCGACCATCGAAGGGGGACGCTATCAAAAATCCGCGCCGACCTGCTGGCAAAGGCCGACCGCAGGGTTCGGGAAGAGAGGCAGCCCACCCGTGCACGTCTGCGCGGACGAGCATTCCGTCCCGGCTTCCGTGTGGCAGAGAGCGTAGCAACGTTTCTCCCCCCACATGCCGAGGCAGACGAGACCCGTGGCGCAATGCTGCGAATCGCAGGAATCACCCTCCCGCGCGCTTCCGACGGCGACGCACGTGGTGAGCCCGACTCCGCTGCTGCCGACGAACGCCGTGCACGTGTCGGAATCGGGGCATGCGGCGGCGTCGGTCGGCAGGTTGAGCAGACCGCAGGGGCGTACCGGCATGCAGACGGGCACGACGAGGGCGGGGTTCTGGGTTTCCAGCTGGATGTCGCAAAAGTCCTGCGAGTCGCACGGGGCCGAGCAGCAGTACGGGCGGCAGGTGCCTGCACCGACGCATTCCTGCGTCGCCACGCAATCGGCCGAGGCATCGCACGTCGCGCCGTCGGCGCCGCTGCCGGACGCGAGGCACGCGGGCGCCTGAACCGGCGGAACGCCCCCTTCGCTGACGATGTGGCAAGCGAGGACTGCCCCGTCGTAGTCGGCGGACGGATCGTACGTGCCCCCGTCCGGGGCCGAGCCACATGACTTGGGAGTCGCGGGATCGTCCGGATAACAGACGGCGCTTGCTGGGGACGAATTGCACAGGGGACTGCCCTGAATCGGGTTTGGCGGGGCGTTCGCGGCATCGGCGGCCGAGAGTGTCGTTTCCTCGCCGGCGTCCGATGCGTCGCTGGGCGGGCTGTTGTAGATGGCCGTACCTTCGCCCGGCGCCAGTGCGCTCGAGGAACTGCTGCAGGCGACGCCCAGAGCGGCGCCCGCCACCGACAGGCAGACTGCAATTGCAGCGAGAGCTCGCGGAATCATCGAAGCAGAAGAGAGCAGAGCAAGCAGGAACCTCGGAGCCGATTCACGGAGCGTGCCCTACTCGTCATTGTGGCGATAGACCCGGCGGATCGCCACTACCGCGTGTCAGGCCGGTGTCGACCGCGTCCCGCCCCGTGACACGCGTGTCGTGCTCGGCCGAACGCCGGGCCGGACTCGGGACGCCCGGCCGACGTCGGGACGCCGTGCCGGCCTGATCACGAGTGACCGCCGATCGTGCCCGTGGCCGACCCCGGGGCGGGCATCGTCGGTCCCGTGGTCTCAGCGGCGCCGCTCGCGTTGACGACCTGGGTGGGCTCGACGTGTGCGCTCCGGAGCGGCGGGGGCGGATCGATCGGGGCTCCCGTCGAGCTGCGCCATGTCCCCGGGGCGTACCACATGCGGCCATCCGGTCCCCGGACGAACACCCAGGGAGAGAACGTGGCCGCCGCGGGCGGGTCGACCCAGCGTCCCTCGATCCACGCCCACCGTTGCCTGCGCCACGACCATTCGCCGTCGATCCAGACGGCTCGCGGATTCGGCCGCAGGGGGACGACTTCGATGCGCCCGGGCGGAGGGGCCGCGGCCACCTCCACGAGCGCGGTCGAGGGTTGGGCAGAGTA
The DNA here is from genome assembly GCA_035622655.1 of Polyangiaceae bacterium. Lineage (GTDB taxonomy): Bacteria > Myxococcota_A > Polyangia > Polyangiales > Polyangiaceae > Palsa-1150. The sequence goes on along the minus strand of DASPUY010000127.1, from coordinate 7,602 downwards.
GGGAGGGTGGGCGAGCGCGCGGCCGCAGGCCACTGTCGCCAGAACGGCAAGGACCAGGCAAACGCGCATGGCTGTCGCATTGAAGCACGTACACTCGCTCGGTCGCGAGCCGCATGCCGAAGCTCACCCCTCCAATTGCGCTGCGCCGCTTCGTCCCAGCCCTCGCGGCGTTCTCGTGCGGATGTGCGTCCATTCCTGCGGGCCGCGCCGCCATCGACTCGATCGAGCTCGTGGGGGTCAAGGCGCTCGATCCCGGCGACGTGGCGGCCAAGCTGGCGACCGAAGAGAGCCCGAGATTTCTCGGACTTTTCCAAGGGGGGCTCGCGAACGACTACAGCATTTACGATGCCGCCGTCCTGCAGCGCGATCTCGCTCGCGTCGAGCGCTACTACCGCGGCCACGGCTTCTTCGAGGCCCGGGCCCGCGTCGGTCGCGTGGAGTACGTCCGCGCCAATCACGTTCGAATCCAGATCGTCGTCGACGAGGGGGCGCCTGTGCTCAACGCCGGCGTGGTGGTCGACGGCGTCGACTCCCTCCCGGCCCTCGCGGGGGCGGCTCGCCGCGCCGGACGCGAAGCGCTCCCGCGCGCAGAGCGCTTCAACGAGGACCGGTTCAAGGCTGCCCAGGCGACCGTGCTGCACGAGCTCACGGACCATGGCTACGCGTACGCAACCGTGCAGGCGAACGCCCGGGTCGACCTTGCATCGCACGCGATCGACTATGTCTTCGACGTCACCCCCGGCATCAAGGCCGTGTTCGGGCCGATCTCGTTCATCGGACTCGACCCGGACGGCGCCGGTCCAGAGCCGCAGGAGATCGAAGAATCGATCCTGCGCCGCGTGCTGCACGTCCGGCAGGGGGCCCCCTACTCGACCGCTGAGCTCGCGGCCGCCACCCAGGCATTGCTCGACCTGGAGGTCTTCAGCGCGGCGCACATCGTTCCCGGCCTGTCCGATCCTTCGCAGCCCGTAGTCCCGCTGGTCGTTCAGCTCGAGCCGACCAAGCTCCGCGCGCTGCGCCTCGGAGGCGGCGCGGAGTTCGACAACATCAAGACCGAAGCGCACGCAATCGTCGGATGGGAGGACCACAACTTCCTTGGCGACTTGCGAGACCTCAGCATCGACTTCACCCCCGGCCTCGTTTTCTTCCCGACGAATGTCTCGGACCCGGTTGCGCCGACGGATTTTTTCCCCGAGGAGCGCCTTCGCGTTCAGCTGCGCCAGCCCGGTTTTCTCGAGGCCCGTACGACAGGTTTTTTGCGCCCATCGTTCAATGTCTATCCGCTTCTGGTCGAAGACATCCAGCCCGCGCAGGTCCCCAGCACGAACGTGGTCGGCTACGTCGAGCCAAAGCTTTCGCTCGGTCTCGAGCGCCGCTTCGGCAAGCACCTCTTCGGCACGCTCGCGTACGACCTGCAGGGGGAGGATCCGTTCTTCTACAAGGGTCCGTGCAGCGACGGGGCCTGCGCGACTCTCCCTCCTCCGATCCTTCTTTCGTTTCCCCAGCTCACCGCCCAGCTCGACTTCAGGGACAGCGCCGTCCATCCACACACAGGCTTCCAGGCCAACGCAGACGTGCAGGTGGCGGGCCTCGGAGGCACCGCCGAGGACGTGCGGATCCAGCCCGACGTGGAAGGGTACCTTCCGATTGCGCACGGGGTCACTTTCGCCGTGACCGGAGGCTTGGGGCTTCTCTTTCCGTTCAACTACGGGACGTCGATCACGGAGCTACCCACCACGAGGCAGCTCATCCTCGATCCATTTTCTCCGAAGGCGACGAATCTCGACATCGAGACCCTCTACTTTCGCGGCTTCGCCAGCGGCGGCCCGAGCTCGAATCGAGGATACCCGCTTCGGGGAGTCGCCCCCCACGGATACGTGCCGTTTCTCAACCCTTCGACCGCGTCCGCCCAGGTCGCCAACGGCTGCAATCCGCAGTCGATTATCGGGACGTGTCTTAGCCCGATCGGAGGCTTCACCATGTGGCAGGCGTCGATCGAGTTGCGCCTCGACATCGCCGGGCCTCTGGGCTTTGCCGTCTTCTGCGACACCGGCGACGTGTCTCAATTCGTCTTCCCGAAAAAATACTCGCTTCGGTTCGATTACCTGCACATGTCGTGCGGCGCGGGTGCTCGCTACGATACTCCGGTGGGACCGATTCGCCTCGACATCGCATATCGCATTCCGCCCTTGCAGATCGTCGGACCGGGGATCCACACCGAGACGGAGGCGTTCGAACACGACGCGACCTTCGGCGTACCGCCCCTGCTTTTCGGGGTCCTTCCGATGGCGATCGCGTTCGGGATCGGCGAGGCGTTCTAGTGGTGGCGCGGACGACTCGGAAGCGGGGGCGCATTGGGGGTTCCGCACCTCACGGTCGACCGCGCCCGCTCCACCCTGCGCTGCACGCGGTCGCGTGGGTCGTCCTCCTCTCGGTGACGCTGGGTGCCGGCGCGGCCCTTCACCTGGATCACCCGCTGTCCCGCCGGCTGATCGCCGCCAGCGTCAATCGCATCCTCGCTTCCGTCTTCGTAGGCCGTGTGGTCGTCGACCGAATCCGCGGCCTCCGGCTATCGCATCTGGACGGCGTGGACGCGCACGTGGACGACGCGAGGGGCCGGACGCTGCTGCGGATCGAGGGCGCCGATGCGCGCGTGTCGGCCTGGACGCTCGTCCGCTCGTTCGTGACGAGACAGCAAGACATCGTCGTCGACGTACCAAAGCTATCCGTCGTGAACCTGGAGGTCGATCTCGACGCGGAAGCGGACGGATCGCCACGTCTGGTGACGGCGCTGTCGCCCAGGGAGCCGGCGCCGCGCTCGGCGTCGGGGCCTTCGGTTCACCTGCGCCTGACTCGCGTCGTCGTCGATCGGATGTCCTTTCGAGTCGAGCCGAGCGCGCCCGTCGAGGGCGAGGTCACCGACCTGGAAGGAAGCGTGCGAGTCGAGTCCGGCGTCACCGGGATCGACGTGAACCGCGGACGCATCACGGCCCGGGCGCTGCCGAGCGGTCCTCTGGTGCGCGTGGACGTCGAGGGTCATCTGACCGCGCCGGCGCTGCGCATGAGAGCGGTCCTCCAGGGCGCTGTGGGCGGTGTCGGCGAGCGGGCGGACGTGAAGTACGACGAGGGTGCCCTCGACGCAGTGCTCGAGGTGCCCTTGACCGCGCCCGAGGTCCTGCGCGCCGTCTGGCCGTCGTCGCCGATTGTGGACGCATCGAGCCTGCACGCCGAGCTGCACGGCGTGCTCCCGCGGCTCGACGCCGTCGTTCGAGCTGGACTTGGCCCCGCCACGGTGAGTGTTCGCGGGCCTCTCCAATGGACCGGATCGGAGGCTCACGGCGACCTGGTCGTGCAGGCCGACCAGCTCGACGTTCGGACGTTCGCGCCCTCGGTGCCTCACTCGAGTGTGGCGGCGTCGGCGGATGTCTCGTTGACGGCGAAGCCTGCGGGTGACCTGAGCGCATCGGCTACGATCGATTTCGCAGGCGGACGGTGGGGAGCCGTGCGCATGCCGGCCGCGGCGATCCGCGCTGACGTGGCGCTGCCTGCCGGGGGCCTTCCGACTGCGAACGCGGCCGTCGAGGTGCGCGAGCCCGGCGCGCCGGCGACCATCGTGGGCCATCTGGCACCCCGGGGAGGCTCGCTGGAGCTTTCGTTCACGTGCAACGCGACCGTCCCGCGACTCGACGACGTGACGCGCATCCGCGGCTTGATCCAGGGAAGCATGGCGGCCTCCGCCGCGGGCTCGATCGATTTTGGTACGAAGACTCTTGCGGTGCAGGTCTCCGCCACAGGCGAGACCCTACAGCTCGGCGAGACGACCGTCGCCGACGCGCAGATCAATTCCCGGGTGAGCGGGGACCTCGAAAGCCCTTCGTTCGACCTGGACGTTGTGGGCGACGCGCTTCGGAGCGGATCGCTGACTGTATCGACATTCCGCGCTGCGGGCCGCGCCGCGGGCCGCGTCTCGGGAAGCCCCGAGATCCTCGTACGGAACCTGGACTTGCAGGCGACCGGCGCCGGCTCGACCGTGCATGCGCACGCGTCAGTGCTCGGGCTCGGCGCCGATCGGATGCGCGCGGACGACGTTCAGATCGAAGGGCTCGGGGCTCTGGTGAGCGGACGGGTGCAAGCTTCATCCGAGGGAGTCCTCGTGCAGACGAAGACCTCGGCGCTGGATCTGGCCGCGCTCGCGTCCTTCGTGCACGTCCCGGTCACGCGGGGAACCCTGTCGCTCGACGTCGATGCGACGGTAGGCGCACGCTCGGCGGACGGACGTGTGTCGCTCGAAGTCGCAAACGCGGCGCTCTACGGAATTCGCGACGCGAATGCGCGGGTCGAGGCATCCGTCCACGGACGCCGTGTGTCGGGTCGCGCGGACGTGCGCGTCGAGGACATCGCGACGCTCGCGGTGCGCTCGTCGTCGATCGACATCGGTCCGGGCCGGCTGGTGACCGCGGCGCCGTGGAGGCGAACCTGGGGAGCGGTCGACTTCGACACCCACGTCGACCTGGCGAGGCTCGTCGCGCGCCTGCCTCTCGACCGAGCGACGATCGGTCGGTTGGGGGGCGAGGTCGAAGTCGAGGGCCGAGTCGCGCGCGACTCGATCGAGGACGCAACACCCGGGGTCGACGTGCGCATACGGACGAAGGACCTTGAGCTCGCGGGTGCCGCACCCGGATCGTGGCACGTCGAAGGAGTGACCCCGACGCTGCACGTGACGGTCGACGGCGACACGGGCGCGACGCTCGTACAGGCCGAGCTCGATGACGTCCAGGGGCCGCTATTCGACCTGAAGGCGACGTCGAACGCGGTGCCTTATGCGGTTCTCTTCTCGGACCAAAATCCCGCCGCGGCGCTGCGCGCGATGCCGTTCGACGCCACGGTCGAGATTCCCTCGCGGGAACTCGGACCCCCGTTCACGGCGCTGGGCGTCGGCAGTATCGCCGGTCGGATTGGGGCGAAGGTCCACTGGCAGGGGTCGGCCATGAGTCCCTCGGTCGACCTCGCTGCGCGTATCACCGGCGCCCGTTTCGATCCGGCGTTGATGACTTCGCACGTCGACCTGGCCATCGATGGCCACTACGATGGCGCGCATGCAGCGGCCACGCTTCGGGCGCTCGCGCGTGACGCGGAGGTGCTCAGGGCCACGGGGGCAGCTGACGTTCGTGCCGCGGACGTGCTTGCGTCGTTCGGCGGCGTCCCGCTCGACTGGTCTGCGTCGGCCCGCGCCTCGCTCCACAAGATGCCGCTCCGCCTCCTGTCGCCTCTCTACGACCGTCAGATCCGCGGCACCGCGAGCGGCGAGATCGTGCTCGAAGGTCTCCACCGCGATGCGCAAGCGAGCGCCACACTGACCGTCGACGGGCTGCAGGTCGGCGACGTCACTTGTCGCACCGCCACCGCCCGGATCGGCATCGGCGGGGGCGTATTCGACGGCGAGGCGCGCATCGATCACATCGACGGCTTCGTCGAGGGCCGCGCTCACTTTGGAACGCGCTGGGGGGCGGCGCCGGCGCCGTCGTTCGATCCGTCGACGCGCGCACAGGTTTCCCTGTCGGCGAAACGATTCCGCGCGGCGATCCTCTCGCCGTTCTTGGTCGGCACGTTCGCGGAGCTCGATGGTCGCATTGACGCCTCCGCGCACGCCGAACTCGATCCGGGTGTCTCCGGCGCGATGGCCCTGCATCCGCAAGGCAGCCTCGAGCTCAGCGGCGGCACCTTCGAGCTGATGTCGTTCGGAACCGAGTTTCGCGACGCGGCGTTCAAGCTCACACTCGCTCCGGACGGCGTCGTTCGCCTCGAGAATGCGACCGCGCATGGGCTGAGCGGCACGGTGCGCGCAGCCGCAACCGCGCAGTTCGATGCCGCCGGTCTGGCGGCGGCGCGGGCCAGCGTCAGGATGCCCGCGAAGGACCCGCTGCCGCTCGTGTTCGACGGTGTGCAGCTTGGGCAGCTCGATGGCCAGTTCGACCTTTCGTTGGAGCGCACGGGCCACGAGGTCGACATCGCGGTCGACGTCCCCACGGCGCACGTTCGCCTGCCGTCGGGCCTTCCGTCGGCGGATGTGCAAGCGCTGGGCGACGTGGAAGACGTGGAGATAGGCGTGCGGCGAGGCCCGGACAGGTTTACGTCGGTGTCTCTCGACGCCGCGCACGACGCGCCGCCGGAATCGAAAGCGGGTCGCAAAGCGCAGACGAAGGTCGGGGTGCGCCTCGGTCACGACGTTCACGTGAGCCGGGGCACCAATCTGGATGTCCGGCTCGAAGGGCAACCGACCATCACCTTCGCCGGAGCCACGACCGTGGCCGGCCAGATCCGCATGCCAAGCGGCTCGATCGACGTGCAAGGCAAGCCGTTCGAGATCGAAAATGGGACCGTGACTTTCGTCGGCAGCGATCCCGCGAACCCCCAGGTCGTCCTGACGGCGGGCTGGACCGCCTCCGATGGCACGCGCGTGTACGCGGACTTTATCGGCCCGCTCAAGACGGCACAGGTTCGGTTGCGAAGCTCGCCCGCAAGGAGTCAGAACGAAATCCTCGCGCTCATTCTTTACGGGACGAGTGACGCCGCGGCCGTCACCACGACGAGCGCGGCGACGTCGACCCAGTCAGCGCCGTTCGCTGGGGTAGCAGCCCAGCCGCTGAACCAGGCGCTCGGAGGCGTCAACCGCCTGATGCAGAATCTCGGCATGGCCGGGGGCATCACGACGAAGATCGACACGTCGCAGATCGTCGCCCGACCGGAGGTCGAAGTTCAGATCTCTCGCGACATCTCGCTGCAAGTCGCGTGGGTGCTCGGAGCCCCCCCTCCCGGAACGAACCCCGACACCGCTCTCGTCACGCTCGACTGGCGTTTTCTCCGCAAGTGGTCGCTGGAAACCACCGTGGGCGACGCCGGCACGTCGATTTTGAACCTGGTCTGGCAGCAGCGATACTGAAGGGCCTTTCGGGGGCCCCCAGCGGAATGAGGAGCGGCGCGTCCCGACGGGAGCCGTCGTAGCCCGAGGCCCCAGAGCGAATCGCCTCTCTCTAGTGATCGAAGGGCGAGGGCCACCAGAGGTATTCGAGCGTCGCCCGGTCCGCGAAGCTGTAGCGGATGGCGTCGAGATAGTTCGTGAAGGTCAGCAGGGCATTGAAAAGGTGGGCCCGGCATCGAAGCCAGGGCAGGCGAATGGTGTCGTTGACGATTCGCTCCATGGCGCGGAGCAGCAGCCGCCGGGCAGCGCGGATGACCGCCTCGCCCGACGGCGTGAGCCACAAGGTCCAGGTTCGTCGGTCCTTGTCACGGCGCCGCGCGATCCATCCTCGCTCGAGCAGGGCACGGACCATCCTTGAGACGACCGACGCGCTGACTCCGAGCTTTCGCCGTAGCTCGCTCTGACGAAGCTCGATGCACGACGGGCGGCGGTACTCGGCGTGCAGAAGCGCCGACAAGAGGTCGAAGCGCGCACCGGTCAGCCCGGGCCACGCGAGGAGCGGCTTGCGCGTCACGCGGAGGAGCTGTGAAAGACGCGCTTGGCGCCGAACGCAATGGCGTGCATGCGGTGCGACCAGGAGCACCGCTCGTGCCGGCCTGATGTCCGGCGGGGGGCCGGGGGTG
>DASPUY010000126.1:0-20056 GCA_035622655.1 Polyangiaceae bacterium | reverse complement strand
GTCGATCGCCAGGGTTCAGCGGCGGCGCGCCGCCCTTCACGACGACCTGCAGGCCTACGGCCGCCTGCCGTGGTACCCGGGCGAGCGCGAGCTCTACGAGGGCGGGCTGATTCCCTCGGTGGGTCGCCTCGACGAGGACCTCGCTTCGCTGTCGGAGGGTGACGGAAGCGCGTGGCCCACTGCAGAGAGCCGGGCCATTGCAGACGTCGCCGAAATCGACCGGATCGCTGCAGAGCTGCTCGACCTGAACCATGAGCAGTCCTTCGCATCGGCTGCCCGCGTGCTCGAGAAGCGGCGGGATCTCGTGACGGTCGCCGTCGTGATGGACGGGGTGGCAGTCTCGCTCGCGATCGTCCTCGGTGGGTACGCGGTGCGAGTCTCGCGCAGGTTGCGACGATTGGGCGAGGCCCACGAGGCGCTGCTCGAGAGTCGCACCCAGGAGCTCGAAGTCTTCGCCGACAGGGTGGCCCACGACATCCTCAGCCCTCTGTCGGCGGTCTCGTTTCTCCTGGGTTCCATCGACCGCCAGCAAGCCGGACCGCAGGTCCATCAAATGGCAACTCGCGCGATGAATGCACTGGGAAGGTCACGCAGGCTCGTCCAGGCAATTCTGGATTTCTCGCAATCCGGGGGACGGCCGATTCCGGGCGCCCGAGCGGACGTTCCGGAAGTCGTCGGTGCGGTCGTCGACGAGGCGACCGCGAGCCCCGATGCTCCTCCGATCCGCGTCGAGCAGCTCGACTCGTGCGACGCCGCGTGCGACCCGTCGGTCCTTTCCGTGGTGCTCGCCAACCTGGTGGGGAACGCCGTCAAGCACACGAAGGAGAGCCGGGACCGGACAATCGCGGTGCGCGCCCGGCGACAAGGTGCGAGGGGGGTACGCTTCGAAGTGCAGGACGCCGGACCGGGCGTACCTTCCGGGCTGGAGAAGATCATTTTCGAGCCCTACCGGCGAGGCCAGTTGACGACCCAGCCCGGTCTCGGCCTGGGCCTCGCCACCGTTCAGCGCTTCGTCACGAGCCACGGGGGCAGTGTCGGGGTCGAACGAGCGCAGGTCGGTTCAATTTTCTGGGTCGAGCTGCCGCTGGCCGACGGGGCACGAGGAATGCAGCCGACGCAGTCGACACAATCGACACAATCGACACAGGCGGAGCAAGCGACGGGAACGGGGGCAGCGACAACCGCTTGAGACCCGCGAAGGAGAGACGCCATGCTGGAAATGTTGAGCGATGTCCCCGAAGGGATTGTCGGCCTCAAGGCGATCGGGAAGCTCACGCACAAAGACTACGAGACCGTCTTCGTCCCGCTGCTCGATGGCGCTCGGCGCGAGGGGCGTCGCTTGCGTCTTCTTTATGAGATCGGTCCGGAATTCGAGGGCTTCACTCCGGCGGCTGCCTGGGAAGACGCCAAGCTCGGCCTTCGGTTTCTGCGGTTGTTCGTGGGCTGCGCCGTCGTCACCGACCGCGAATGGGCTCGCGAGTCGGCCCGCATTGCCGGGTTCCTTCTCCCCTGCCCCGTTCGCGTATTCGCGAACCGCGATCGCGACAAGGCCCTCGAATGGCTGGGGGCGCTCCCACGGCAGGTCGGTGTCAGCCACCGCCTCTTGACCGAAAAGGGCGTCGTCGTCATCGACGCCAAGGAGCCCCTCCACACGAGCGACTTCGACGCTCTCGCGCTCACGGTCGACCCCTGGATCGAATCGCACGGTGTGCTCGAGGGCGTCGTCATCCACGCGCGAGCGTTCCCGGGATGGGAGAACCTCGGAAGCCTGGTGCGGCACGTCCAGTTCGTCCGTGACCACCACCGATACATCAAGCGGATTGCGCTCGCGACCGACGCCAAGCTTGCCGGTCTGGCACCGCGGCTCGGCCAGCACTTCGTGCGCGCCGAGATCAAAACGTTCGAATACGATCAGATCGACGCGGCGGTGGCCTGGGCGTCCGGTCCTCCCGCCGATGCACACCGCGACGGGGATCCAACTCACCACCCCAGCGCCAGCTGAAGCGCCGCGACGAGCGTGGTCGCCATCGCCTGATGTTCCGCGACGTTCGGGTGATACTGGCAGCCCGTGCCGAGACTCGAGTCCTCTTCGGCGAACTGCAAGAACTGCACTTTGGTGTCTCCCTGCGCCTGGGCGCTGGAGACCACGTCCTGGATGTAGCTCGTCGCAGTGGTGAGCGACGTGCCGTAGAGTAGCGGGCCGACCGCACAAAAGATCCACGTGTGGGGATACTTGCCTCGAATCGTCGAGACGAAGGCGCTGTAGGCGCTCTCGAAGGGCATCTGTCCCGGATCGCCCATCGCAAAGTCGTTCGTGCCGAGATTGATGACGACGGCCTGTGGCTCGGGCTGGAAGGACCATGACGGGGAGGTTTGCAGTCCGAGCGTGTCCGGATACACGGCGGGCAGCACGTTGCTCGTATCATTTTCGTCGTCTCGGTAGATGCCCCAGCCCGAAACGGCGATCAGGCTCACGTCGGCCCCGAGCATCCGCGCCGCGACGGCGCCGTAGGTGACGTATGCGCTCTCCGTCAGCGTAGAGAACGTGCAGCCGCCGTCGGGGTCAGGTCCCCCGTTCGGGTGCTCTTCGGAGCCGAGATCTCCGTATCCCGCCGTGATCGAGTCACCCACGACTTCGATGAGACGCCCCGGAGCGGGCGCGGGAGCTTGCAACGTGCCATCGGTGAACCCCTGGAAGGTGCTGACGCCGTATCGACCTTCGGTCTCGCGGTACAGCTCGACGGTGTGACCGCCATCCGCGAGGCTGGAGGCGAGCGTCACCGTCTGGTTGCCGTCCGCGATCGAGAACCTCGACCCTGGTGTCCCGTCGATGACCGGTTGAAAGAACACGGGATCGCTCGATCCTGTGGTGGTCAGCGATACCGAGATCGTGGGCCCGGAGACCGTCGCCACGAAGCCCGTGCCCGACCAGGCAAACGCGGGCCTCGCGTCGCTGCTGAGGTCCACGCGACCGATCCACCGAACGCCCGCGCCGCCCTCCGAGCCGCTCTCGGGCACGCCGCCGTCGTTCGCGTTTGCTCCGGCGCCGCCGGGCGTCCCGGCCTCTTCGCCCGTGTCCGGCGAGCCACCCGGCGCCGCACCAACATGGGGCGAGGAGCAGGCTACGCACGACACCAGCGCCGTCGAGCCCACGAGCGACAAACAGCACCGCAGGGGCGTCGAACGCTGCCCGATGGGCCCCGACCGCGTCATTCCGCCTGCTCGATCGGCATCGAGAACGAAACACACCAGTTGGGTTGGGCTACGTGTGTCGTCGCACCCACGAGGGCGTCCGAGTCGCGCAGGTTGCCCCAGCGCGCAGTACCGCCCGGCATGGGCGCGCCGTCGGCGGTGTAAGCGTAGCCCACGGTCGCCTCGCCGGCGGTCACGTCGCTGCCGCAGGTGATCTGCACGCTGTTGCCGACGACGGCGACGGAGTCAATCGTGACCGGAGATCCGTCGAGCAGGACCTCGAAGCCGCGCCCGGCGGTCCACTGCGGATAGCCCGTTGGATGCGGCGACGGGAACGTATCGTCCCAGACGAGGGGTGCAACGGGCACGTTGAACTGGACCGTCACCACGTTGCCCGCGGCCGACGCGCTGATCGGTTGCAGCGGCTGCCAGTTCTGGCCGAGCACGACTTTGTTGAAGAAGACCTCGGCGTACTTCTCGCCAAGGAGCTCGTAACCCTGGGTCGTCAGATGAATGTTGTCCGTGTAGTAGGGATACTGGTACTTTGGCCCCGAGCAGATGATGTCCCCGGGGTGATCGATGCCCACCTGCCACTCCGCGAGCGTCGATGCCGACGTGAACCCCATTCCCTGAGGCACCGACTCCTGCTGCGAGACGAGCATGGGGATGCTGCTCGTTTGACCGGTGATGGCAGCCAGGTCCTGGTTGTAGTCCTGCCAGAGCTCGACCAGCTCACTCTCGTATGCACCATTGCCCGCGTCCGACTCGCCGTGCGTGATCACGATCGCGCCAATGCCGTACGTCTTGTTGGCCGCCTTCGCGAGGCGCGCAATCGCCGCGGCCTCGAAGAGGGTGGCCGCGTACGCGCGGCCCGTGCTCGTGCCTCCGTCGTCGACTTCGACGGCCGTCTTGTCGATGACGCTCATGGGCTGACCGTTCTCGCCGACCACGGTATGCACCGTCACGAAGTCGCCGCCGTCGATCGCTTGTTGAAACATGGCGGTGATCTGGCTGCCCATCGCGGTGTGCGGCGTCTCTCCGTAAAGATTGAGGGGGTAGGCGCTCGGATAGGTCTCCGTCAGCGGGCGAATCGGCTCGACGAGCGGGATCATCGACAGTGCACTGTTCGTGGGGTCGAAGGGAGGTATGGTATCGAGAGCGGCGCCGAGCGAGAGCGCGAGGTTGTGGTAGGGCTGCGTCGTCGCGTTGATCGGGGTGCCGTGCGCGCCGACGGCGAGGCTCTGGCCGGTCCCCACGATGCCCACCCAGTCCCACGGGCTCGACACCCGTCCGTCCAGGCTCGCATCGGCAGAAGCGGCGTCCTCCGCGACCGCCACGGCCGCGTCGGTGGACGCGGCGGGCGCCGTTTCCTTGACCGGCGGCGAGCTGGAGCAGGCACCGGCGACCATCAGCGGCGCGACGCTCGCAAGAACCGACAGGCAATAGACGCGTGGAGACATGGCGACCCGTTCGCTGTGGCGGGCGGAGCATGGCGCGTCTCGCCGTCGAGGTCTTCTCATACGTGGCGATCGGCGGGCCTATCATTTTCGGTCGACCCACCCGCGGCGAGGGCGGCGAGGTAGACCCGCGGAGCTGCGCCGAAGCGAGCGCGAAATACGCGGTGGAACTGCGCATAGCTTCCGAAGCCGGCCTCCAGGGCCGCGGCCAGAAGGTTGCCTCCGCGTGGGTCCGCGCCGTCCAAGAAACGCGCGAGACGAAGCGTGTTGCGATGGTCCACGACGGAAGTGCGGGTTTCCTTCTTGAAGACCCGCGCCAGACGTCCGGCGCTCACGTGGACGCGCCGGGAGAGCGCCGCGCAGGTGAGCGTCGGGTCCGCCGCGAGAGCCCGCGTGACCTCGGTCACCAGCGGATGGCGGGGCTCGGGGCGCGCCTGACGGCTGGCCGTCAGCTGGTGACGACGACGATCGAGCGCCTGACCGAGGAGCGAGCAAACCAACGCCGCGCGAGCCTGCTGCGCCTCGTCGACGGGAGCGTGAGAGAGGGCCGTGTCGTTGAAGAGGGTCCCGATCGGCCCGCGCGGACCGAGGATCGCCGTGCATGCTACCCAGCCGCGGCCGAGGACTCGAGTTTCGTCCTTGCGCTGTGCGACCAACGGACAATCGCGGTAGACGCTCCAGAGCTGTCCCCGCCGCGCTCGATCGAACACGGCCTGATCGCCGGAGCCGAATGCGTACATGATGTGATGCTCGTCGACCGTCTTGCCCTGGTCGTCCGTGCCCCACGTCCCCATCATGGCTTGGTTCTTCGCATCCAGGACGAAAATGGCCGCGCGCTCCATGCCGAGCACCAGGCGACAGAGCTCGACCGCCCGGCGCAGCACCCGGTCGACGGCGGCCGCGGACGAAGCGCTCGTGGCGGACGACAGGAGCGAAGAAAACTGCCGAGGCGGCTGCGCGAGACGCAGGAGGCGAAGCGAGGGCACCTTGCCATCGAGGATGAGCCCCCAGTCTACGCGACGACGACGAGGTCTCTCGCTGCCTCTCTCGGTCTCGTCGTCTGGATTCGCACGTCGAGCCTTCATGGCAAATCATCATAGTCCCGGGCTGGGACCATGCTTCAGCGCTCACCACGAGCCAGCCAAAGAGCCAGCGGCGCGAACGCCGCGACGAGCGCCGCCGTGCCCAGGTAGGGCAGCTCCGTGCTCCCCGAGATGAGCGTCGTGCCCACCAGCGGACCGAATACCCCGCCCAGGTCACCGCAGAACTGCAGCAGCCCCGCGCCCGTGCCTGTGCGCTCGCGCGGCACGACGCGCCCCATCAAGACGAGCAGCGAGGGGCCGAGCCCCGCGGTGCCCAGCCCGACGAGCACCAGTCCCGCGACCACGCCGCCCGTCCGATGCGACAGGCCGATGACAGCCAGACCCGCAGCGAGCAAAGCCATGGCCACGGTCGCAACGCTCGCGTGCGCGTGGAAACGATCGCCCACCCGCCCAGCGACGGGTGTGACGGCCGCGTCGACGACGATCATGACCCCCATCAAGAGCCCGGCAGTCCCCTGCTCGTTGCGCGAGAACGCCGAAATGTGCCGATCGTGCACCAGCAGTGCAAGCGTCGTCAGGATCATGCCGCCGGCCGCGAAGTTGAGGACCATGTTGAGAACGCCCACGGCGAGCAGGCGCCGATCGCGCATGGCGCGGAGCGTCTCGACGAGCCGTGGCTGCCGCCGGAGCGGAACGCGCAGGTCGGGCACGCGTGCAAACGCGACCCCGAAGGCCAGCAGGACCGCGGCGGCGGCAATCGCGAAGGTCGCCGTATTGCCCAGCGCATCGGAAAGGAGCCCGCCCACCGAGAGACCCACCGGCACGCCGAGCACGACGGCGACACGCACCATCCCCGCCGCCTGACCGCTGTCCAGCGGCCCGCCCGCGTGGAGCGCGAGCGCCTGCGCCGCGATGAAGACACACGCCGAGCCGGGCCCGTGCAGCAGCCGCCCGGCGAGGAAGAACGGCCCCACGCAATGGGTTACGATGCCGAGTGCGTACAAAGCGAGCACGATCGTCTGGACGACCAGACCGACGAGGAGCGTGCGCCGCCCGCCAAAGCGATCGGCGCAGACACCGATCCACGGGCTCGAGACGACGCGCATCGCCCGATTGGCTGCCAGGATCACCCCGATGAACGCCAGCGGCAGCCCCTCGTGGAGCGCGACGAGGGGCAAGATTGGAAAAGCGATTCCGCCGGCGACCCCGGCAAGCAGCGTCCCCGGCGCCAGCGCAAACGCCATCGACCGCGCTGAGCGCGCGTGTCCTTCGATTCGGGAGTTCGGACCCCGGCGACCGCCTGGTGCGAGAGCTGGTTCAGTCGTCATCCTGCGGTGAGCCTCGAACGTGACGGCGGTAGGCCCCAGGCGGTAGCCCGAGCTCCTTGTGAAACGCGACGCTCAGCAGAGCGGCGCTCGTGAAGCCGCTCAGCTTGGCGACGTGGGGCAGGCGGTAGTGCGTCGTCGAGAGAAGCCGCTTTGCGGTTTCCACGCGAACCCGACGAATCTCCTGAAGGACGGTGCGACCTAGGACGGCGTGAAAGCGCCGCTCCAGCCTCCGCCGACTGGTCGCCACGGCCCGCGCCACCGAGGGGACGGTGAGCGCGCGGTCCGCATGCTCGTGGATCCAGCGCACAGCACGCGCCACGAGACTGTCTTCGATCGCGAGGGCATCGGTCGATCGCCTGGTCACCACCGGACCGGGGCCGATCACGACGCGTCGTCCGGCGATCGGCTCGCGCGACAGCGCCAGGCGCGCGAGCTCCGCGGCCTGGCGGCCCACGCGCTGCCACGGCACGCTCACGCTCGACAGCGGAGGGACGGTCAGCTCGCACGCCGTCGCGTCGTTGTCGACGCCGAGGACGGCAAGGTCCTCGGGCACACGAAGGTTACCAGCACGGGCGTAGCGAGCCACGACGAGCGCCCACGCGTCGCAGCACGCGAACACGCCGCAAGGGCGCGGCAATCGGTCGAGCCAGGACGAGATCGTGGCCGGATCCTCATGCGCACACGGAGCCGAGGCGCCGTTCGCGCGCCAGCCCGGCGAGACGCGCAACCCCGACGCCGTGGCCGCTTCGCGGAACGCTTGCTCCCGCGCAACCGCGAAGGGTGACTGGTCGTACCGGAACGTCGTGACTTGCCGCAGCCCTCTGTCCTGCAGGTGCTCGAGAGCGGCCCGTGCAATCCGCACCTCGTCCAGACAGACCGAAGGGATTCCCCCGCAAGTCCGATCGTCGTTGACGGACAGGACGATTCCGGAATCGCCGGACGCGGACCAGTCCCCCTGGACTTCCGGACCGAGGACTGTCACCGCAGGTTTCCACGTCCGGCCCAGCCATTCAAGGCTCGTTCCGGGATAGTAGTGAAGCAGGTCCCAGCCCAGCTCGTGAGCCACGGGGCTGAACCCGCGGAGGATCCCTCGCGACCAGCTCGCGTGCGCGGAGAGGACCAAGAGAACGCGGGGACCGGCCACTCTCCGCCAGGCTACCACCCGAAGCGGGCAGGGCGAGCCCGCCCGCCCACGCCCCGGGCTCCGGCAGCCGAAGAACGAGGGCCGCCGTCAGGGCACGGGTCGGTCGAAGCCAAGCCTCCGGCGCGCACGCACGAGGAACGCCGGCGACCACCAGTTCAGATGACCGAGAAGGCGCATCGTCGCGGGCACGAGGAGAACGCGAACGAGCGTCGCGTCGACTGCGACGGCAAGCGCCATCCCGAAGCCCACCGCCTTGATGAGGACGACGCGGGCAAGCGCGAACGCACCGAATACCGACACCATGATCGTCGCCGCGCTCGTGATGAGGCCCGCGGTACGTGCGAGCCCGTCCGCGACGGCTTCGGTGTTGTCGTGCGTGCGCTCCCACGACTCCTTCATGCGCGAGAGCATCAGAACCTCGTAGTCCATCGATAGGCCGAAGACGGTGCAGAAGAGCAGGATGGGCAAAGACGGTTCGACGGGGCGGGGCTCGCGCACGAAGAGGTGACCGTCCTGGAAGACCCAGACCAGCGCTCCGAAAGAGCCCGCGATCGACAGCACGTTCATGACGACCGCCTTGAGCGGCAAGACCACCGATCCGAGCAGGAGAAAGACCACGAGCACGGTCGCCCCCACGACGAGCGACACCGCGGCGGGAATGCGCTCGACGACGTAGCTCGTCGCGTCGACGTCATGAGCGGTCGGGCCTCCGACCCACAGGGTACCGTCGGCGACGTCCCGGTCGCTGCGGATGGCGCGCACGACGGCCCGGGCCTCGTCGCTCTCGGGACGCGCGTCGCTGATCGCGTAGAGGACGGGGCCCGCGCTCTGCACCTTGCGGACTGCGGGCAAGGCCGCGACTCGTCGTTCGAGCCCCTGAAGGGCTGCAAGGCGATCGGGCGTCAGACCCTCGGGCGGGGGGAACTGCACGGCAATCGCGATACGGTTTGCGGCCTGATCCGGAAAGTGCCGTCGCAGCAGCTCGTAGCCTCGGCGGGCCTCGACCTCGTGCGGGAGGACGCGCACGTCGGCCGACGCGAGCCGCAGATGGAGGAAGGGAATACCCATGAAGAGCAGGAGCGCGATCGTGGGAAGAACGAAGAGCCACGGGCGGCGCATGACGCGGACGGCCATGGCCCGCCAGAGCCGTCCTTCGGTACGGCTGCGACGCAACGGCAGTTTCCCCGCGTTGACCCCGTGTCCAAGCACGGCGAGCAAGGCCGGGAGAAAGGTCAGTGCGAAGACGACTGCGAGTGTCACTACCAACACCCCGCCGATGCCCATGGCGAACAGGTACGAGCGCTCGAAGAAGAGGAGACCTGCGAGCCCTGTCGCCACGGCCACGCCCGAGAAGCACACGACGCGCCCCGCGGTGCCCATCGCCGCGACGATCGCGTCGCGGACCGACTTGCCCGAGGCGAGCTCCTCGCGATGCCGGCTGACGATGAAGAGCGAGTAGTCGATGGCGACGCCCGTGCCGATGAGCGAGCAGACGTTGATCGTGTACTGTGCAATGTCGGCCACGTGCGACGTCGCCGTGACGATGGCGAGTCCGCCCACGACGGCAAGCCCGCCGATACCGACCGGCAGGGTCGCGGCGGCGATGGTGCGGAACACGAACATCAGCACGAACAGCGACAGCGGGACCGAGACGAGCTCGGCGCGGAGCAAGTCGCGCTCGAGCGTCCGGTCGAGATCGTGAATGAACGCGACGCGTCCGGTGCAGTCGATCTTCAACCGATTCGACTTCAGACGATCGCGAACGCCGGCGTACGCGCGGCGCGCCTGGGCCAGATTACCTCGCAGGGTGACGTAGGCGAGCTCGGCACCGCCCGGTCCGTCGATCATGCCTTCGGCGAGGGGCGGGGGAAATGAGTCGGGCGCAGCCACGGAGAGTACACGTGGATCGCTGTGCAGCGGGTCGAGCGCCGCGTGCGCAGCCGACACGAATTCCGGCGAATGGGCGTCGAGACCGTCGGCGTGCAGCACGAGCAGGAGTGTCGTGTCCGCCGGGCGTCCGGTCGTCTCGTCGATGATGTGCTGGGCCCGCTCGGCCTCGAGCCCGTGGATCACGCCGGAGGTCAGCGTTCCGCCGGGGACGAGACCAGCCACGGCGAACGCCAGAAAGAGCGCTGACACGACGAGCACAGCCCAGCGCCATCGAAAGACGAACGCGCCGAGGGCTTCGAAGACCACGCGAGGCTCGGGGATGCACACCGCGTGCGCGTGACCCGGTCGACGTCCGTGGTCGACGTCGCGGACGAACGTGCGGGAACGAGCGTTGCACCGTCTTTCAGGATTGCGCGGTCTCTCGACAGGATTCGGATCCGGATCCGGAAAAGTCATTCTCGCCGGGGAGCATGCAGTCGTGTACGGCATGCCTGCGCTCGCCGCAGCCATCGACCGCGGAGCCACTGCACATGTGCGCGAGGCCGATGGCCCGAGCATTCTTCGGTTGCGCCTGGGTCCAGGCGTGCCGATTTGCGTCGAGGCGGGAGCGCCCGGCGACCCCGCAGGTCGCGCGCTCGCCGCGCTCATGACGTCGGTGCGCAGATGCCATGACCTGCGCGCCGTCGAAGTCGACGCACAGACCAATTTGCCGGCGGGAGCGGGTCTCGGCTGCTCCGCCGCGCTCGGCGTAGCCATCGCACGTGGCGTGTGCGGGCTGTGCGGGGGCATCGGCGACGCGGAAGCGCTCGCCCACGCGGCAGCGTGGGAGCGCGTGTTCCACGGAACACCCTCGGGTGTCGATGCGGCCGCGGCGGGCCTCGGCGGAACTCTGCTGTTCAGGCGAAACGGTCGCCACGGCGTCGTCCGGCCGGTGACGACGACGACGCCTCTCCTGCTCGCCATCGGCCACTCGGGGTGTTCGTCGAGCACGAAGGCGATGGTCGATTCCGTGGCACGCTTGCGCGACAAGCAGCCCGAGAGAGTGAGACGGACCTTCAATGCGATCCACGCAGTGGTCCGCGGTGCGCAGCGCGCGATCGAGAAGGGCGATCTGTGCACGCTCGGGAGGCTCCTTGACTCGAACCAGGACCTGTTGGCTGACTTGCGCCTGTCCACCCCTGAAATCGAGTCGATGTGCCATTCCGCCCGCGCCGCCGGCGCGCTCGGCGCGAAGCTCACCGGAGCGGGGGGCGGAGGATGCGTCATCGCGCTCGCCGAGACGCGCAAGGTGGGCCAGGCGGTGCTCGACGCCTGGAAGGGCGCCGAAAAGGCGGGCTTCATCGCCGAGCTGCAATCCCGTTGCGCGGCGGCTCGCGAAGCGCGACCAACGACTCCTCGGCGCAGCCGGGCGTGATGTCGCGCGCGTCGACGATCATCATCGCCACCTGCTCCACCTCGTCGCCGACGGCCCCGGCGGCGAGGGCGACCGCGCGGGCGTGCAAAGCCATGTAGCCGCGCTGGATGCCGTCGGTCGCGAGCGCGCGCACCGCAGCGAGATTGGACGCGAGACCGACGGATGCGACGATCGCGGCGAGCTCCCGGGCGCTCGACACATCGAGCAGGCGCAGCGACAGACGGGCCCCGCGGTGCACTCGCAGCGTGCCACCGACCGTGCCGAGCGCCATGGGGAGCTACAGCTTGCCGGTGAGTGAATCGGCCGAACGCCGCCACGTCGCGAGTGGGGAGTAGCGACCCGTGCGCGCCGCGAAAGCGTGTGCCCCGGCTTCGACCGCGCGCCAGTCGTTACCGGTCGCGAGGACGACGGCGTCGATGCCGTTCATGATGCCCTTGTTGTGGGGTCGCGGCTCGATAAGGATCGAGCTCCGCGAAGCGCGAGGCACTGACGATCCCGTCGATGACGGCCCTCCCGTCCATCGATTCGCATGCGAGCGCGGTCGCCGGTACATGGCACTCCACGCGTACGCAGCGCCGATCGCAGAGGTTCGAGAGGATGCGCAGCCCTACGACGCCCCCGCCGATTTGGGCCACGCGCTCGGCAATGCGCTCGGCAACCCCATTGACGAGGTTTGCACCCATCGCGTCGCAGCAGTCCACGAGGACATGAACGACGAGCATCGCGTCGCCGTCGGTGCCGAGCGAACGCACTACCACGTCGCGCGCGCCGCCTCCACGCTCGACGAGACTCGGGACGGCCGCGTTTGCGATCGCGAGAAGCTCCGCCCTCGCCGAAAGGAGGTCTCGGGCTGCCGCGTGCGGGTGGCAGCAATCCCGCCGCACCACCGACGAGCACGCGTCGCTGCTCGACCGTGAGCTTGTGGAAACCCCGGAGTCTCGAAGTGCGGGTCATGGCTCGTTGCCTGCTCTCTCAACGTGCGGTCACGGCGCGGCCCCCCTGGCGAGCTGGACTGCGCTCGTCGGTCGCGTGGATCGTGAGGAGGTCGAGTCCGTCGAGCCCCGCACGCATCACCGGATGCTGTGGGGGGTAGCCCCGAAGCGAGAGCGCAATGAGCGAATGCACCCATGGCGGCTGGATGCCGCCCCACGAGCCATCCGCTTCCTGGCGCCGGATGATCCAGCGTTCGGCTTCGCGCAGCGCATGCTCGCGCAAGGGCAACACCGACCGCTCCTCGTAGGCGCAAAGCAAACGATCCGCCAAAAAGAGCGCCTGGGCGCTCCAGGTCCGCCCTTGCGGAGGTGACGCGGACGTTGAGACGAGCTCGTCGAGCGAGAGACCTGCAATGCGACGCACGGGCCTGTGGGCCATGACGATGCTGAGCGGAACCATCGTCTGTCGGGCCCAGCACCCGAGATCGTAGATGTTGAGCGGTACCCACGGGGGCAGGAGGATCAGCTCCGGCGGCAGGACAGGGAGCTCTGTCCAGTTCCACAATCCGAAGAGCGCGAGCCACACACGCGTGACCACGCGCGTCGCGGCGATGCCCCCGGCCGCGCGAACGTAGCTTGCCGCGCGCCGCATGTGCGGCAGCTCCTCCGCGTCACCGGCGAGACGCAAGGCGACGTAGGACTCGACGGTCGCCGAGAGATCCGCTTGACCGCCGTGCACGTTGCCCCACGTTCCATCCTCTCGCTGCAGCGCGCGGATCCACGCCGCGCTCCGGCGCGTGTGTTCTTCGGTGCGCACGCCGAGAAACTCCCGCAGCAAGAGATCCTCCGCGTTCATCGTCACGTTCGTCCGGAGCTCGGCCTTCCCGTAGCCGTCCAGGCCGTGCTGTCCGAGCATCCACTCGCGAGCCGGAGAGATGGCAAGTTCCGCGCACTGGCGCAGGTCGAGGTCGACTCGCCGCGGCGCAGGCGGGTTCGGTTGCGAGTGACGCTCGAACAGCGCGGCCAGCGCGCCGTCGTCGCTCGCGGACGCGAGGACGTCATGGACGGCGAAGAGAACGTCCGCTCGGCTCACCTTCGGCGAGCTGTCGCGAGCGAGGGTGCTCTCGCGCACGACGCGGAGCGATGCGAACGCCAGGACGAGCGGTACGGAACAGAAGACCCGGATGGCGGTCGTGCGCTCTCCGGCGGGCCACGCCAGCGTGTACGCGCGCGCGTCGCGCAGCTTTTCGGCGGCGAGATCGCAAACGGCGGCAACGACGGCCGAGACCTGCGCGCGTCGCCCCGGATCGAGCAGTTCCGGGACTGCGAGACCGTGGCGCTCGAGAAGGCTCGTGGGCAAAAAGCATGCTCCGCGGGCGAGATCGGCTGCAATGTCCCTGGCGATGTTCACGAGCTGCAAGCCAACGCCGAAGCCGACCCCGAGTCGGTGCAGCTCGGCCAGCTTGTCATCCTCGATGCCTGGCAGATCGAGGCGGAACAGGTCCGTCAGCAGACCGCCGACGCTGCCGGCGACGAAATAACAGTATCGCTCCAGATCGGCGACGTCCTTGATGCGCATTCCGCCGGCACGAGCGGCCCGCGTCGCGTACTCGCGCATGCCCATCGACATCTCGAGCACGCGCGGTCGAATCGCCTCCCGCCTCGTGGGATCGAGCGAGCGGAAACTTCTCAGGACGGCACCGGCGTGCGCACACAGATCCTTCTCCCCTGGCGTTTCGCCGACGCCGGCCGCGCGCGCCTGCCGCTCGAACCCGTTCGCGTCGATGGAGTCATCGCCGACCACGGCGTCGAACGTGTCGAAGAGCGCGAGGCGTCGTTCGAGAGGCAAGCGCGCGTCGTCCTCGATGCAGTCGACGATGCGGCAGAGCAGGTAGGCGTCGCCCACCGCATCGCGCAGCCGCTTCGGCAGCATGTCGATCGAGAGCGCAAAAGTGCGCGACACCTCCCCCAGAAGCCGGTGGCACATCGCGGCGTCGCTCTGCGCGCCCACGTCTCGGCCAGCCCGCGGCATCCATCGGGCGCTGACACGCTTCGCGAGTTGCACGAGCGCACTCCCCCGCTCGCCCTGCGCGACGATGGGTGATCCGGCGCGCGCCTGTCGTGGTCGATCCGTTCTGATCACCGGTGGAGCTTCAGGCACAGGACGCGCCATCGCGAGCACGCTCTCGCGAAAGGATCACGGATCGGGCTCGTCGACGTGAACGAAGCCGGCCTGAGCGACACGGTCGCGCGCCTGCGTGAGCTCGGCTGTGACGCCCAGGGAATCGCGTGCGACGTAGCGGATCGTCACGCCGCTCTGGGGACAGCGACCCGAGCCGCTGGCACGGTCGCGTAACAGTCCCAGCGGCCGGGCCATCGCCGTTCGCCCGGCACTCGTGCGAGCCGGCGATTTCTTGCAACCGCGGCGCGCTCCCACGTCTCTATGAGCGAGGGGAGAGCGGAAGGCGGTCTTGAGGCATCGACGCAGCGCATGGCGATGCACGATTCTGGCGGCGATGGTTGCCGGTACCATTGGCCTCATCGGTGAGGGCACGGGGGCGGCGCTCCCTTCCCCCACTTCGGCGAACCCCGCGCGGGGTGCAGCCGGTGATCTCGCCTCGGCCAAGAAGCATTACAGGGACGGCCAGACGAAATTTCAGGCGGGGGACTTTGCCGGAGCCCTGGCTGACTTCGAGATCGCGAACGACGTCAAGGCGACTGCGCAGGCACAGCGGTACATCGGTCGATGCCTCGACGCGATGGGCCAGTATCCCGGAGCCGTCGAGTGGTACGAGAAGTTTCTCGCGCACGTTCCGGCCAAGATGAGGGCGCAGGCGGAGAGAACACGCGCGCGCGTTGCCGAAATCCGAGCCGCGGGCGCCCGATCGGGACCCGGACCCGGAGGGCAAGCAGGCGCCGGCGCCCTCGGTCCGAGCGCAGCCGACGGCTCGAACCGCCACCCCGCTCGCTCGACGGAGCCAGCGATCGTCGACATCGACACCATCGACGTTCATCAGACCGGGGGAGAGGACCGCGAGACCGCGGCAACTTCGGCCGGCGCGACGCCGGTCGTCCCGGTGTCTGCCGGGACGCCTTCCGTCGTGACGGAGGCGCCGAGGGGAAGCCCCAGCGATCCAACGACGATCGGCGCGTCGACCGGAGTGCTGCGTGCCGGCGGATCGAGCGGAACGCCCGGCGATGTCCTGCGAATCCCTCCAGCAGCGCCTCGATCTGCAGACCGACGAAGCCGGCTGCCCGCGTACATCACGGCCGGCGCGGCTCTGGCGGCTGCCGGCGTCGGGACCGCGTTCGGAATCATTGCCCTCGGTGACAAGGCCACGTTCGACGCCCGCAGCACGCCCCAGAATGCGGCCACCCGCAACGAGCATGCGCTGATGTCGGACATCGCGTTCGGCAACGCGTTCGCGCTCGGCGGGGCCAGCCTCGTCCTCTTCGTGATGGGTGAGGGCAATCCGAAACAGGAGCTCGAGCCGACCGCCACCGCTCTGTCGAAGACGGTCCGCGCGGAAGCCCCGCCGCGCGCCGGTTCGGTCACGCCGGCGCCGCTGATCGGCCCGCACGCAGGCGGCGCGGGCTTGCTGGTTCGATTTTGACTGACGCTTTCGGGACGGTCCTGACCGAGAGACTCATGAGAACGCCGATGCACGTCCACCACACAATCGCGTTCATCACGGCGATGGGCTGGAGCGCCCTCGGCCTCGTAGGCTGCGAGGCGATCGTGGGCACGGACCCCGGCACCGAACCGCCGGCGAGCCCCGCTCCGAGCGCTGCACCGAACGCGAGCGATCCAGCGAGCGCTCCGAGCGCGCCCGCCGCGTCGAGCGGTTCGGGTGCGCCCGCAGCGACAGCCGGAAATGGCGCGACCGAAGACGCGGGAGCCCCGGAACGGGGATCGGACGGCGGGAGCGCGGGACCCGCAGCGAACGCCTCGGCGAGCATGGGCAGCCCTTCCGCAGCAATGGCGCGTACGACCGTTGCGGCCAACGGCGCAGCGGCGGATGCGGGCGCGGCGCCTCCCTCGACCGGTGGGGCAGTCGTGGCCGCGAGCTCGCCCGCCCCCGGTGGCTCGACGAATGCGGACGCGGCGCCCGTCGATCCCGCCGCCATCCCGACGCCGGCGGCGTCGCCGGATGCGGCCGCGGCGGACCCCGGGGCGGGCAATGCAGACGCTCCCGGAGCGCCGGCCGACAACGGCGCGGGGGAGCAAGGGAAAGGCGGCGGGGGCGAGGGCGGAGGCGAGGGGGAAGGGAACGGGGATGGGAAAGGCGGGGGAGCAGGAGAGTGACGACTCGCGAGACGCTCCGGAACGTTTCGTGCCGCGGCAGATCGCCGGATAGCATGGCCCTAGCGTGGGTCCCTGGTGAACGACGCGCCGCGAAGGTCCGATCCACCGCCCTCTCCCGAGGGAGGCGCGCTTCGAGCGCTTCGATCCAGAAACTTCGCGCTCCTATGGTTCGGCAACCTGCTGTCCAACACCGGCACGTGGATGCAGAACGTGGCCGAACCGTGGCTCGTCTTGCGCCTCTCGGGCTCACCGTTCCTGGTCGGTCTCGACTCTTTCATGACGGACGCCCCGGTCTGGGTGCTCACCCTCGCGGGCGGCGTGCTGGCCGACCGGGCAGATCGGCGGCGAACGGCGCTCTTCTTCCAGGGCATCCAGGTCCTTTGCCCGGTGATCATCGTGGCGCTGCTGGTCACGGGGCGCATCCGCGTCTGGATGATCATCGCTCTATCGCTCGTCGTCGGCGTCACCGATGCACTGTCGGGCCCCTCCACCAACGCGCTCGTGCCCTCGTCGGTGCGGGAGGAGGACGTGCCCAGCGCAGTCGCGCTCAACTCGGCCCAGTTCAACCTCTCGCGTGTGCTCGGGCCGTTCTTCGCCGGCTCGGTCATGGCGACGCTCGGTCCCATCGTCTGCTTCGCGCTGAACGCCTCCTCGTACGCTCCTTACCTCCTCGCGATCTACTTGCTTCGCCTTCCATCCACGGCACCACCACCGCGCCGGATAGAGGGGTCGAGGAGGGCGCGGGCTCGCGCCTCGCTGATCGAGGCGCTGCGAGCTATCGCGAGAAAACGGCGGCTGCGCCGAGCATTCCTGACGGTGACGATCACCAGCCTGCTCGGCATGCCGATGATCACGTTCATGCCGGTGCTCGTCCGCGACGCGTTCCATCTCGGCAGCGCGGAGTTCGGTGGAACGCTCTCCGTCTTCGGCTTCGGGGGGCTGCTCGGGGCCACCCTCGTGCTCCCGCTCAAGACCAACCGCCACCGGCAGATCCTTTCCAACCTCGCCGCACTAGGCTTGGGCGCACTCGTCCTCGCAATGGCCCTCGATCGAATCTTCGGCGTGCTGTTGGCGCTCGTGTTCGGCGCGGGCGCCGCCATGGTCGCGAGCAACACGGCGGCAAACGCGATCCTTCAGAGCTCCATCGACGGACGCATCCGCGGCCGAGTCTCGAGCATGTACACCCTTGCCCTGCGCGGCGGCGCTCCTCTCGGCAACCTTCTGACCGGGATCGTGGCAACCCACTGGGGGGTCCGGACGGCGCTGCTGATCAACGGGTCGCTTGCCGTGACCTGCCATGCCGCGCTCATTCGGAGGGCGCGAGCGCGCCGGCGCGCCCTGTCAGGGAAAGAAGCGGCGCCGCCTCAAGGCTCTCGCTCAAGAGTTGCCCCGACGAATGACCCCGGCGACGCTTCCTCTTCCACGAGGTAAAGATCGACGAGGACGAGATCCGCACTCGTGACAGCCGAGCAGGCGCCCGCCAGGAACGAATACGCGATCGGCCCGGTATACCGGGCACCCAGTGAGAACACGTGCTTGGTCGGGCGCGAAGCGCAAGCGGACGTGTCGTTCAATACGGCATAGGCGGGGCTGCTGCAGCCCCTGGGCAACGTCGCCAACCGCTGCGTGCAAGCCGCGTCGGCAAAGAATCGGCCGGCTTCGGCTCCGCCGGGAAGACATCGCCAGGCTCCATCGGCGGCGGCGGCGAATGAGCAATCCACTTCGAGCGCTGCGTCGAACCATCCAACGACCTCGCGCGAGCCATCGTCACCTTTCAAGTACGTGGCACGAAGTCGCCGTCCACCTCGCTCGGCATCGGCTCTCGCGAACCGCAAAGCCCCTGACGCGTCGCCACCGGCCAGGTCCGCTCGGAACGTCGCGCCGATCGGCACCCCGGCCGCGACACCGTAAACGAGCACCGATCCGACGAGCAGTTTGGCCGCACCTGGAACGTTCATCGTCTTCCGCAACGGGGTCGTCGGTAGTCGCCGACGCAGATCGGCCGGCCAATGCCGGCGAGCTCGGACCGCCTGGACTCCACCTCGATGCGCCTCATGTCCCGCAACGAGCAAGGAGCGATCCACGCGTCGCGCGGAGCCCTCCTGCGCGCCAAAATCCGGTGATTGAGCGAGTGGTGCGGGGCGAAATCAAAACGCGGGATGCGAAATCGATGCATCCGCTGGATGCGGGGGCCCGAATGGCAACGCTGCGGCAAAAATTGCACCGCTGCGCAGCGGCGAGGACCCGGCGCGCGCGTTCTCGGGCGGTGGTCGTCCGGCCGGCTCCGACGGCAGGCCGCCGCCCCGCGTCGACGTCGTGCGCGTCGGACGGCCTGCGGAGATCGCCGGCGAGAAATTTCAGGAGACGACGGTCGGAGGGGCATCGGAGCCCGGCGCGCTGAACAACGACTCGAAGACGTGGACGACCTCGTCCACCTGAATGGGCTTCGTGAGGTAGCGGTAGAACCCGGACTCAACGCCGCGCTGCCGATCGAGGTGCGAGGCGGCGGCGGTGACCGCGATGATCGGAGTGTTGCGCGTCTCCTGCGCGAGCCGCAGGACGCCAAGGGCTTCGACGCCGCTCATGCCCGGCATGTTCAGGTCCATGAAGATGACGTCCGGACGGCGCTCGCGCGCCAAGGCGATTCCCGTCTCTGCGCTCGGCGTCGTGATCAGTTCGATGTTCTCGAACGTCCCCACCAGATCCGCCATCAAGGCCACGCTATCGGCGTTGTCTTCCACGTAAAGCACAAGACGGTGCCGCGGGGGCGCGACCGACGCCGAGCCCCCTTTGGCTGGGGGCAGCAGCGCGGTCGGGTCCGGGCGCGATACGCAAGCGGGCATGTCGACCCAGAATTCCGAGCCCTCGCCCGGGACGCTCCGAAACCCGACGTCACCCCCCATGATCTGGGCGAGCCGTTTGCTGATGACAAGCCCGATCCCGGTCCCCTGAATGGGGCCCGCCTCTTGCCCTGCCCTCTGGAAGGGTTGAAAGATCGCGTGTTGCCGGTCGGCCGGAATTCCCACCCCCGTGTCTTTCACCGCAACGCGGACGACGCCGTGGCGCGGGACCGAAACGTGGAGAGTCACCGTTCCAAAAGGGCGATTGTACTTGATGGCATTCGAGGCGAAGTTCATCAGGATCTGTGAAAACCGTGTCCGATCCGCATCGATCGCGGGAAGGTCGGCAGGAGGGGGCACGACGTCGACGTGAATCCCCTGGCGCGCCGCGATCGTTTCGAGGGTCGTCCGGATTTCCGCGAGCACCGGAGTCACCGCGACCGATTCGACCGAGATGGAGACCTTGCCGACCTCGATGCTCGAGAGGTCGAGGATGTCGTCGATGAGGCG
>DASPUY010000125.1:0-16819 GCA_035622655.1 Polyangiaceae bacterium | reverse complement strand
GCGTGGGTGCGAAATCTGGAAACGACTTCGGCTTTCTTTTCGGTGTTGAGCGGCATGGGCGGTGATTCGGGGGAGGCGGGGGCGAGCAGTATAGGCGGCAGGCTGGCCCCGTCAACGACGGTTCCCTCCCGGCCTCGCGGCTCACTGATCCGGAATGGTCTTGAACGCCTCGCGCGCGGGCTGCACTCCCTCGCTGCGGGCGAACGGCTCGTCGGCGCTTCCCGTCAAGAGATCGAACAGGACCGGCGCGAAGGTGCCGGCAATGAGCTCCTCGACGGCCTCGGGAGAGTCGAGCGCGAGGGCCGCTTCCGCAGCGCGCTCGCAGTCGGCCGTAGTGACCCGCCGTAGGGCCTCCTTGATCTCGGGAACCGCTGCCGCTTCCATCGAAAGCTCCCGCAGCCCCAGTCCGACGAGGAGCACGGCGGCGAGCGGATCGCTGGCCATGGCTCCGCAAAGCGCCACGGGCACTCCGCGCATGTTCGCGGCGACCGTCACTTGCCGCACCATGCGCAAGATCGCAGGGTGAAAGGGCGATGCCAGGGGAGCGAGCGATCGGTTGCCCCGATCGATGGCGAGCGTGTACTGGATGAGGTCGTTCGTGCCGATGCTGAAGAACTCGGCCTCCCTCGCGAGCACGTCGGCCATCACGACGGCGCTCGGCACCTCGATCATGATTCCGAGAGGAATGTGCTTCGCGAACGGATGACCCGCGAGATCGACTTCTTGCATCGCCCGGCCGAGAAGGCGGCGCACCTCACGCAGCTCTTGCACGCTTGCGACCATCGGGACCATGATGCGAAGATCGCCATGGTGGCTCGCGCGAATCATGGCGCGGAGCTGAGTCAAGAACACGTCGGGGCGCGACAGTGCGAGGCGCACGGCGCGAAGCCCGAGAGCAGGATTCATCTCAGCAGGAAGCTGGAAGCTCGAGGCGAACTTGTCGCCCCCGATGTCGAACGTTCGGAGAGTGACCGGACGCGGCGCCACGGCTTCGACCACGGCGCGATAGAGCTCGTACTGCTCTTCCTCCGTCGGCATCTGAGTTCGATCGATGTAGATGAATTCGGTGCGATAGAGCCCGATTCCCTCGGCGCCGTGGTCGAGCGCGAGAATGGCCTCGGCGGGCAGCTCGACGTTGGCCTTGAGGCTCACCGGCTCACCGTCGCGCGTCACGCACGGCTGGTTGCGCGCACTGAGAAGACCGCGGGCGAACGCCAGATGTCGGGCCCCTCGACCGCGCGCGTCCTCGATCGTGCTCTCCCGAGGGTTTATCGTCACCTCCCCCTTGAGGCCATCGACAATGATGGTGTCCCCGGTACGCACTATGGAAAGCGCGTCGGCCACGCCCACCACCGCTGGGATCTCGAGGGCGCGCGCCATGATTGCCGTGTGGCTCGTGCGCGTGCCGATCTCGGTGATGAAGCCGATGACGGGTTCGCGCACCATGCCCGCCGTATCCGCGGGGGACAGGTCGCGCGCGATGACGACCATCGGCTGATCGAGCCGCGGCACGAGCAGCTTGACGTCGCCCGTCAACTCGCGCAGCAAGCGATCGCACACGAACTCGATGTCGTGGCGTCGCTCCACGATGTACGCGTCGCGCTCGTTCGGATCGGCCGGCGAGAAAAGCTTGGCGATCTCTTCGCACGACTGCGCCACGGCCCACTCGGCGCACCGGCGATCCCCTCGGATCTTATTCTCGATCCGGTCGAGCAACATGGGGTCGCCGACCATCGCGGAATAGGCATCGAGAATCGCGTTTGTATCGAGCGGTCCAGAGGGCAGTCGCGCGCTCACTTCGCGAATGTGAGCCTTTGCGGCGTCCACGGCGTGGAGAAGCCGCTCGATCTCGCCGTCGACCTGTCCGGCCGAAACGTGACGGCGCACGTATCCGACTCGCGTATCGCCAACCACGAGCGCCGGACCTACGGCCACCCCAGGGCTGCCGGCGATGCCTCTGATCACGACTTCGCGCGGCACGCCTGCGTCGCTGCTCGGGGGCGGTCGCGTTCCCGGCGGAGGTGAGGGAATGTTGCCGCTCATCGCGACTCACCAAAGCGATTGGCTATGAGCTCACCGATGGCGCGTACGCAGTCCTCGGCACGCTCCCCACGAGCGTGGACGTCGAGGACCGTGCCGATCGAACCGCAAAGCAGCAGCACGCCCATGACGCTCTTGCCGTTCGCGACCTGGTCCTCGCGGCTGATCTCGACATCGCAGGGGAACTTGGACGCGAGCTCCACGAGCTTCGTCGCCGCTCTGGCATGAAGTCCGAGCTGATTGACGATCATGAAGCGGCCGCTCGCTTCCGTCACGAGCGGCCTCCCGATGCCTTCGGCCGCGCCATGGGTTCGGCCGGGGGGCCGTCCTCGCGGACCGCAGGTGCGGGTGGAGGAGACGAAACGCCCTTGAGCTCGAGAACACTCGATCGCTCGTCCTGGGCTCCCTCGTCCGTCAGAAGGGCAGGCGACGGGGGTGCGGTGGAGAGCTGCCCTCGCGCGACGTCTCGATGCACGACTGCGACCGGAGTCGCGGAACTCGGCAAGAGCTCGCGGGCGAGCGCATCCGCGATCGCAACGGAGCGATGGCGGCCGCCCGTGCACCCGATCGCAATGGTCAAATAGCTTTTTCCTTCACGCTCGTACTTGGGAATCACGTACTCGAGAAGAGCGCGCGCGCGGATCATGAACTCTTGCGTTTCCGGTGAAGCGAGCACGTACCGGGACGTCGGCTCGTCCAGTCCCGTCATCGGCCTGAGCTCCGGAACGAAGTAAGGATTGTCGAGAAAGCGCACGTCGAGCACGATGTCCGCGTCTACCGGTGCGCCGTACTTGAATCCGAAGGACACGATTCGCGTGACCATCCGCCCGACTCCCCCGGACGCAGGGCCGAAGTGAGCAATGACGATGCGCCGCAGCTCGTGCACGCTGGTGTTCGTCGTGTCGATGATGCGCGTCGCGCTCGCCCGGAGCGGGGCGAGACGCTCGCGTTCGACGCGCACGCCGTCGAGGACCGCCAGAGCCCCCTCCGACCCCTCGGACGACAGCGGATGAGGACGGCGTGATTCGCTGAAGCGGCGCAGAAGCGTCTCGTCGCTCGCATCGAGGAAGAGAACGTGCAGGTCCCGCTGTCCACCAGACTCGAGCTGCTGCAGCACGTTGCCGAACTCGCCGAGAAACGCGCGCACGCGGACGTCGATCCCGAGGGCGACCAAGGCCATCCCTCCACGCTCGCACAGCGTCACGGCCTGGGGGGCGAGCAACGTCGGAAGGTTGTCCACGCAGAAGAAGCCGAGATCCTCGAGCGCGTGCAAGACCTGCGATTTGCCCGCGCCGGACAGGCCGCTGACGACCACGACGGTCGGGCGGACGTGCGTTCCGGTCGAGCGGGCCGAACCGCGGTCGTTCATCCTTTCCCCTCCTTGTCCCCACGAACCGCGGGAATCCACGCGGAGCTCTCCGTGCCTCCCGCGCCTGGGGACAGCATCGACCACGAAGACTTCGCCGTTTTGGATTGTCCGACCTCCGTTCCGGAGACGCTCGAGCCGGTGTCACTGTCGAGCGCCGGGCGAGACGCCAGGTGCCCTTCGATCCGCTCCAGAAATTCTTCGGCCGTGCGACGGCCGCCACGCCTGAGAAGCTCGTTGCGGGCCGCCATCTCGATGATGCTGCCCATGTCACGCCCGGGTCGGACCGGTACGCGTACTTCGCGAACGGGCGTTCCGAGAATCGAGTAGTGCCGCTGCTCGACACCCAATCGGTCGAACTCGATCTCCTCGTCCCATTCACAAAGACGCACGACGAGATCGATCTGCTTCCGGTCGCAGATCGCGGTCACGCCGAAGAGCTCCCGGATGTCGAGAATGCCCAGGCCGCGGATCTCGACGTGGTGGCGCAGAAGCTCCGCGGGGCGGCCGAATACGAGGCCCGGCGGCCTCCAGTCGCAGCGCACGACGTCGTCCGCGACGAGGCGATGTCCGCGTATCACCAGCTCGAGCGCGCATTCGCTCTTGCCAATCCCGCTCTTTCCGAGCAAGAGAACGCCGACGCCATAGACGTCGACGAGCACGCCGTGAAGCTGGAGCTGAGGCGCGAGTCGATCGTCCAGCAGCGCATGCAAAGCATTGATCGTGCGGCTGGATCGAGCGTTGGATACGAAAAGTGGAGTGCTCGTCGCCTCCGCGCCCGATATGAAGGTCCGCGGCGGCTCTCTACCGCCGGTAACGATCACGCACGAAAGCCCGAGCGAGAAGAAGCCGCGCGCGGCGACGCTCCGCGCTTCCGGGCTCAGCGCATCGATGTACGAGAGCTCGGTCTCGCCCAGGAGCTGAACCCGAGTCGGGACGACGCCTTGGTAGTGTCCGGCGAGCGCGAGACCGTTCTTCTGCACGCGCGGATGCCGGAGCGGCCGGTCGAGCCCGGCCTCGCCGGCGAGCCGGCGCAGCTCGATCTCGAGGTTTGGATCGGCGACGAGCTGACCTACGGTCAGCTGCATCGCGCCTTCTTGCAATCGGGGCGCTTGCTCAGTCATGCCCCGCCCCGCCGGATGACGGCGCCGCCCCGCCCCGAGGAGCCGCTCTCGCCCGAATGCGACTCATGGCCGCTCGCTCGCTTCGCTTGCCTCGATCAGGTCGAAAGCCGCGCGAGCGTCGGGCACGTGCAGGAGACTGTCCCGGAACTCCCTGTTGCGGAGCAGACGTGATACGCGCGCAAGCGTCTTGAGGTGCTCGCCCGTCGCTCGCTTGGGCCCGATGACCGCAAACAGTATGTTCACTGCGAGACCGTCGATTGCAGCGAATTCGATTCCCTCGGGCACGATGAGCAGCGCGGCGTGCTGCGTGTCGAGCTGCGGGAGCGCGCCGTGCGGGATGGCGACTCCTTCGCCGATTCCGGTCGACTGGAGCTGCTCTCTTTCGACGAGCACGCGTTCGGCGCGGCTCGCCTCGACTTGGGTACCCACGGTCAGCATTTCGGCCAGCGCGCTCAGCGCGGCCGCTTTGTCCAGCGGATGGGCCGTGCCGTTATGACGAACGGCCACACGGTCGGGGGTCAGAAGATCCGTGAGTCGCATGGGGAGTCTGACAAGACTCTAGATCGAGATCGGTCCTCGACACGCGCAATTGCAACACTTCCCGGCGTGCCTGCTTCGATTTTGCCGACGTCTCGGCCGCTCGCGGAGGCCGCCAAGGCGAAGCTGGGTCAGTCGTCGGCCGGCCGGCCCACCGGCAGCCGCTGCGAGGCGCGCTCTGCGCCCTTCTTCTTTGCCGTCACCGACCCCTTTGCCGACGCGATCTGCCGCTCGATCTTGTCGATGACCTTGTCGATCGAGGCGTACATATCCTCGCTCGTCTCGTGCGCATGGAAATGGTCCGGGCCTGCGTGGATGTCGACTTCCACGCGATGGAGACGATCGTGCTGGCAGCTCAGAGTGACCTGGGCCTTCAGCGGCGCCCGCAGGAACCGCTGCATTTTCCCGACCTTCTCCGTCGAATAGTCCTTGACCGCGTCCGTGGCAACCATGTGCCGAAACGTTATCGCAATGTTCATGAAGGGCTTGCCTCCCTGCTTCTGCAGTCCGCGTTCAGAAGCTCCTACGGACAAGCGGCGCGCCTTCTTCCCGCACGCGTCGGCTAAGAGCGTACCACCTCAAGTGTGAGGGAGCACATAAATGGCCCGGCGTTTCGCACGCGTTTCGGGCTTTTCTCGTGGTGTTACTCTTCGCGCTATCGCTGCCGCGATAGCGCTCCGGTGGGGGGAGCGCGGCCGCTCCACCCCACGCCCCCCAGCCCGATTCGCTCCTCGCGTTAGCGCTCCGGTGGGGGGGACGCCGCGCGGTTCGACGGGTCCAGGCACACGGTCGGCAGGTCCAGCGCCCAGTGCCGGTTCCGGACATGGGAGTCCACGAAACAGGGCGATTTTCGCGGAAAAACCTATCGCCGTGTGGGTCGATCGCCGCGTGAGTCCGACGTTGAGCCGGGGTGCCAGCCCGCCACCTTCAGTGCACCGCTTCCGGCATGGGCACTGCCTGGACGGGGTCGCCTTCCTGGACCTCGACCGGAACGTTGATTCCGATCGTTTCGCCGCCGTTCAGCCCCTGAAGGACCCGAACGTTGGCGCCGTCGTTGTAACCGAGGTCGACCGTGACGTAATGCGCCTTGCCGTCGGAGACCGTGCAGACCTGGGTTCTTCGGTCGCGAAAGACGATACCCTCGTCCGGGATCTGCGGCGACGGGGGTTGCTCGAGATGCAAGTCGACGTGAGCGAACGTCCCCGGCAGCATGCCATACGGTCGATTGTCCACGTCGATTTCCACTTGCATCGTCCGGGTCCGAGAATCGAGGCCACCTGCGGAATAAGACACGCGCGCTTCGATCCGGCGCTCCGGCAGCTCGTCCTGCCAGACGATCGCCCGGTCGCCGGGATGGATGAAGGGCGCCGTGTCCTGACCCACGTACAGGATGATCCGAAGCACATCGACGCTGGCCAGGTCGACGATCGGCAACGCGCTCGTCGTGCTTCCCGTGGCGGCCGGAACGAGCGCTCCGGGATCGACGTAGCGCGCCACGACCGAGCCATCGAAGGGCGCTCGAACGACCGTGTAGGCGAGGACGTCACGTGCCCGGGCCAAAATCGAACGGGCGACGTGCTGCTGGGCGACGGCGTTGTCTCGATCTTGCTCCGTCACGACGCCGCTCGGCGCGAGACGAAGAGCGCGCAGTGCGTTGATCTGCGCGATGCTGAAGTCGTGCCCCGCGGTCACGACGTCTTTCTCGTTTTCTGGAGACTCGATCGTGGCGAGAACGTCGCCTCGATGCACGCGCTGCCCTCGCTGGACCCGCACTTCTCGGACGTATCCGCTGAGCTTCGCGTAGATTGTCGCCTGCGAGTACCCGAAGACGTCGCCGGGCAGGGACATCGTCCTATCCATCGGCGTCGTCTGAACCGTTCTGACCGACATCCGCATGCCGCGTGCTTGCTGCTTTTCGAGCGCGGCCCGTTGGCTGCCTTCCGAAGCGACGCGTCGCAGGTGCAGCAGCAGGACGAAGGCGGCGGCCGCCACGACGAGCGCGATGCCGCCGGCGACGATCCCGCGGCCCGCTTGGGGAGACGCGGTCACGAGCCCTCTTCCCCGGGTTTCCCCGGAGACTTCTCGCCCGTCGGCGGGCGAGCTCCGTCCGCTTTGCCGTGCGCTCGATCCGCCTCGGCGACGGCTCTGTCCCGCCGCCCCATGACGGGGGTCCTCCGGCGGAGCAGGCCGTAGGCACACGGGATGGCCACGAGCGTCGCCAACGTCGAAACCGACAGACCACCGATGACGGCGCGGCCCAGGGGAGCATTTTGCTCTCCACCCTCGCCGAGGCCCAGCGCCATGGGCAGCATGCCCAAGATCATGGCGAGGGCCGTCATGAGCACGGGGCGAAATCGGGTGCGTCCGGCGTGGATGGCGGCCGTGACCGGGTCGATCGCCTCGTCCTCGATGCGTGAATCGTTCGCGAAATGGATGAGCAGGATGCTGTTGGACGCCGCGATCCCGATGGCCATGATGGCTCCCATCAGCGACTCGACGTTGAGAGTCGTGCCGGTCAGCGTCAGCATCCAGAGCGCTCCACTGAGCGATGCCGGGATGGCGAGCATGATGATGAGCGGATCGATCCAGGACTGGAAGAGAACGACGAGCAGCAAGTAGACGAGCGCCATCGCGACGAGCATGCCGAGACCGAGGCGTCCGAATGCGTGAAACATCGTCTGCGGCTGACCGGAAACGACGATGCTCACGCCCGGCGGCAGCGTGCCCAGCTTGCGGACAAGCGCTTCGATGTCTCCGGCCACGCCGCCGAGGTCGCGTCCTTGCACCCCACACTCGACGTCGATCGTGGGCTGCAACGTTTCGTGGTGGATCGCCGATCGCGTGACCGCCGGCTCGAGGGTGGCGAGGGCGCCGAGATACGGCGCGATCGGAGTGGCCAGCGGCGGAGGCTGCTGCGGGGTCGGCTCGTAGCCGTTCAACATCGAGCTCGTGGGCGCACCGAGCCCCGCCGTGATCGGCGTCGCCATGAGCGAGGGAACGTCGTGCACGTGATAGTACGGCGTCTGGGCGACGACGCTGTAATTGACCCGGCTCTTCGGATCGACCCAGAAGTTGGGGCTGGAAAGCGTGCTCGACGTGAGCGCAGTCAGCACGCTGCTGGCGACGTTCTGTTCCGTCAGGCCGAACTCAATCGCCCTCTCGCGGTTGGCGTTCAGTCGCAGCGAAGGGTGATCGAGCACCTCGCCGAGGCGGACGTCGACGGCGCCGGGGATGGTGCGCAGGCCTCGTTCGAGCTTCAGGGCGAGCGGCACGGCCTGCGTGTAATCGCGAGCCTCGACCTCGATGTCCACCTGAGAGGGCATTCCGAAGTTGAGCACCTGACTGATGATGTCGGCCTGTTCGAAGTACAGCGTCGAGCCGGGAAATTCTTGGGCGATTTCTCGGCGGATCCGATCTTGGTAACGGATGACCGGGTGGTGCTTCGGCTTCAGCGCCACGGTCACCTCGACGTCCTCTTCCGCGGCGTTTTCGCTGGGGACGAAGCCCAGATTGTAAAAAAGCGGGACTCCGATGTTGTCGTCGATGAGCTCGAGCTCCTCCTTCGGGACGATCGCGCGTATCCTGCGCTCCACCTCGTCGACGATGCGCTCGGTGTGCTCGATGCGCGAGCCCCCGGGCGCGCGGAAATGAAAGCGCATCAGCCCTGCGTCGACGGAGGGGAAAAAGTCGAGCCCGACGTGGGTGACGAGCAGGCAGGACACGACCACGAATGCGGCCGTCAATCCGAGAACGGCTTTCATCCTGGTCATCGCCGCGGCCAGCAGTCGCACGTAGACTTGCAGCAAGGCATCGAAGGCTCGACGTCGCGATAGGTCCACGCGGCTCCAGAACGTGC
Source organism: Polyangiaceae bacterium (assembly GCA_035622655.1). GTDB lineage: Bacteria > Myxococcota_A > Polyangia > Polyangiales > Polyangiaceae > Palsa-1150. Next base: position 7,896 of record DASPUY010000125.1, on the reverse strand, counting down.
GTCGCACGCCAGGCTCCTCGTGGCAGCGCAGGTCCTCCGGCTTCTCGTGCGGAAGAAGCATCGAGGCCAGCGTCGGAACGAGAGTACGCGACAGCAAGTAGGAGGCCAGCATCGAGAAACTGACCGCGAGCGCGAGTGGAAAGAACAGATACTGCGCGGGCCCGGTGAGGAGGATCACCGGAGCGAAGACGATGCAAATGGAGAGTGTCGCGGCGAGAGCCGGAAGCGCGACCTGTCGCGCGCCGTCGAGAATCGCGACCAGCATCCTCTTGCCTTCACCGCGATTGCGGTTGATGTTCTCGATTTCGACCGTGGCATCGTCGACGAGCATTCCGATGACCAAGGACAGGCCGCCCAGGGTCATGAGGTTGAACGTCTGACCCGCGAGCTTGAGCCCGCAGATGCCCACGACGATGCTGAGCGGAATCGAGAAGCAGACGATCAGCGTGCTCCGCCAGCTTCCGATGAACGCCAGGACCATGACGGCGACAAGAGCCGCGGCGATGACCGCCTCGCGAATCACGCTGCTGACCGCCGCACGCACGAACTTGGATTGATCGAACTCGAGGTTGAGCTCGACCCCGTGAGGTGCGATGGCCCGGAGAGAGGGGAGCATCTCTCTGACCGTGTCGACGACCGCGACCGTCGACGCGTCGGATTTCTTGAGAATAGCGAGGTAAGTTGCTCGCCGGCCGTCGACGCGCACGACGTTGGTCTGAAGCGCGTATCCGTCGTAGACGCGAGCTACGCTCCCCAGGTAGACCGTGGCGCCGTTGACGACCTTGATCGGAAGTTTGTTGAACTCGTCGGTGCTCGTGGGGCTGCCGTTGATGAGGACGTCGTAGTCGGTGTCGCCGAAGCGTGCGGTTCCTGCGGGCAGAATCACGTTCTGGCGGAGGACCGAGTCGACGATGTCTTGCGGCGAGAGCCCGGTCGCCTGTGCACGCGCCGGGTCGATTTGGACCATCACCTCACGCTGCTTTCCCCCGTAGGGAGCAGGCGTCGACAGTCCTGGAACGGTGAACAGACGAACCCGCAGGAAGTTGAGCCCCCAGTCGAAGAGCTGCTGTTCGGTTGCCGTCCCGGACACGGTGAGCTGAGCCACCGGAACGTTCGAGGCGTTGAACTGGAGAACGACGGGAGGCTGGATGCCCGGCGGCATCACCCGCGAGGCCGATAGCGATGCCGAGGTAATCTGCGCGATGGCGCTCCCGATGTCTGCGTGCTGCTCGAAGTACACGCGCAGGACGGCGGTACCATCGATTGTTTGAGAGTCGATGCGGGAGATGCCGCTCACCGAGGTCGAAATGCTCCGCTCGCTGATGAACGTAATCCGGCTCTCCATGTCCTCGGCCGACATGCCCGGGTAGTTCCAGACGACGATGACGACCGGGATGTCGATCGCCGGAAAGATGTCCGCAGGCATCGACGCGGACGAAAGGGCACCCAGCAGGAGCACCACGAGGCAAAACGCTGCGACGGTGAAGGGCCGCCGCAGTGCGAGTCGAACGATCCACATGGAAATGAAGGCAGCCCCGCGCCGCGGCCGCCGGCAGCGAACGGGGACCTGCGAGTTCGATGCCGGAGTGGCCGCCGGAGCCGTTTCCCCTGCCCGGCAAGCGACACGGGCTAGAAGAGCTTTTTACGCTTGCTCGACGAAAGGATGCCCAGCATCTCCCTGTACTTCGCAACCGTGCGCCGCGCGATTTGTATCCCGTCGCGCTTGGCGAGAAGCTCGACGATCTGCTGATCGGACAGAGGATTGCTCTTGTCCTCGCCGTCGATGATCTTCTTTATCGCCTGTTTGACGCTCTCGCTCGCGATGTCTTCGTCAGCCATCCGTCGAATGGACGAATTGAAGAAATATTTGAGCTCGAACAGCCCCTGCGGCGTGTGAACGTACTTGTTGGTCGTCACGCGACTGATGGTCGATTCGTGCATGCCGACGGTCTCGGCGACGTCGCGCAAGATCATGGGCTTGAGGTAAGCGACACCCTTCTCGAAGAAGTCGCGCTGTTTTTCGACGATGCACTCGGTGACGCGGATGATCGTCTTGCGCCGCTGCTCGATCGCCCGAATGAGCCACTGGGCGTTGCGGAGCTTCTCGCCGATGAACTCCTTCGCCTGGGGATCCCGAAGCAGCTGCTTGGTCAGCGTCTCGTTGATGTAGAGCCGCTGGACCCCTCGATCGTTGTCGGTGACGACGAACTTGTCGCCGTCCTTGATGACGTAAACGTCCGGCGTAATGGCGATCGTCTTGTCGTCCGTGTCGCTGTAGTTGCGGGCGGGGCGGCTTTCGAGCTTCTGGATCTGCTTGACGGCTTCGTAGACGTCTTCGACGCTCACCTTCAGATCCCGCGCAATCGCCTGGTAATTGTGTTTTTCCAGGTTGGCGAGGTGCTTGTCGATGATCTCCAGTTCGAGGTCGTCGTAGCCGAAGACTTCCGCCTGTACGTGAAGGCACTCCTGGAGCGAACGCGCACAGACGCCGACCGGCTCCCACTCTTGCATCTCGCGAAGGACGCACTCGGCGTCCTCCGGGTCGATTGGAACCTCCTGCGCAAGGTCGTTGATTGTCAGGTCGGGGGTTTTCTCTCCGCCATCGCGCTCGGTCCCGCGTAGGTCGAGAAAGCCATTTTCGTCCAGGTTTCCGATGACGAGCTCGGCAAACTTCTTCTCGTCCTCGGCGAAGTCGCTGAGCTGAAGCTGCCAGCGCAGGTGATCCACGAGGGACTGGCTTTTGGTGAGGTTTTGCTCGATCGGCGGCAGTTCCTCGAAGCCCCCTCGGCTGGCGGGCAGCGGCTGTTGCAACGTCCGGTTCTCGAGAAATTGCTCCCAGTCGATTTCCTGGACTCGCTTTTCCTCCGTCCTCTTGCTGAGGTCGGCAACGTCGAGCTTCTCGGCGGCCAGAGCCGGTGAGTCGGGCGCAGGCGGCTCCACGGCCGCCTCGCCGTTCTTGCCATCGGCCTTGGCGCGTGCGCGCGGATCGACCTCTTCGTCGGCCAGCACAGGGTTGGCGTCGAGCTCCTTTCGGATCTCGTCGATGAGCTCAAGACGCGACAGCTGGAGCAGGCGAATCGCCTGCTGCAGCTGCGGGGTCATGACGAGCTGCTGACTGAGCTTGAGCTGCTGCTTTATCTCCATGGCTTTCCCCGAAGACCCCGGGAAACTGTCGATTTTCCTTGAGAATTCGCTACTCGCGGCCCCTCAGCCGTGCCGCGGTAGCGCGTGCGACCGCGTCCGCTGCGCGCATAGGAGTAACACCGACCGGATGCCCCCGCATTCCGTTTTGGCGATTTTCGTGCCAGCGGTTGAATTTGCTAAGGGAGGGGAAGGTCGTGGTGTTACTTTGGTGGTTTGCGCCCGGGTGGTCCTACACGAGCCCCCTTCGCAGGCGCGCCCCGGGTGGTGCCGCGGGTGCTGCCATCCCTGGGCGTCACCGCGAGGCGTCGTGTCTTTCGGTGACCGCGGTGGATTCCGCGCTGCTCGTCGCGGGGCATGGCGCTTCGGCCGGTGACTCCGGATCCCAGGACCCGAGGTAGCGACCGCGAACCAGCGGATGCTGGATGAACTGTCCCGCTGGCGCGGCTACCGCGATGGCGCCGTCGAGAAGCAGTACGGCGCGAGTGCAAACGCGCAGCGCCTCGGCGACGTGATGATCGGCAAGGAGAACCGCCGACCCGGCGCCGGCCAGCGCTCGCAGCAGGTCGCCGAGGCGTTGAGCGCCGGCGGGATCTACCCCCGCGAACGGCTCGTCGCAGACGAGGACACGAGGCGGGCGCGTGAGCGCCCGGGCGAGCTCGAGGCGCCGACGTTCGCCCGCCGACAGCTCGCCGGCCCGCACATCGAGGCGGTGCTCCAAGCCAACGTGCCGCGCGACGGCCCGGGATTCACGAGCGGGCTGCTGCGCGATGCGCGCGAATGCATCGAGGTTCTCGATCACGGTCAGGTCCCAGAGAACGCTCGGGCCCTGCGGCACGTAACCGATTCCGACTCGTGCCCGGCGCCACAGAGGCCACTGCGTCACGTTCTGGTCCCCCAGGGACACCGTGCCTGAATCCGGGGGCTCGTCCCCTGTGAGTGCTCTGAACAACGTCGACTTGCCCGCGCCCGACGGGCCGAGCACGCCGACGACCTCGCCGGCGCCGACGTCCAGGTCCACGCCGCGCAGGATCGCCTTGCCTCCTCGCGTGACCCGGAGTCCACGCGCCTCGAGGATCGCCCCCATTCACGGCCCCTTCGCCACGGGGATCGAGCCCTTCACCTGAGCGAGCGAGACTTTGGCGGTAGCGATGTCGATGCGAGCGCTGTCGGCCGTGAGCCATCCCTGGCCCCGTGCGAGCCTCACCCCGCCGCTCAAATCGAGGGTCTGCCGGGCCAGGTCGAGCTCGACCGATGGGGCCTCGGCATGCACCCCGCGGACATCCGCCGACACCCCTCCGGAGCCGCGCGCCCAGGTCACGTGCGGGGCATGATCGAAACGCAGGTCGACTCGAGGGCAGTTGACGACCAAGTCGCCTCTCGTGAGGCTCACCTTGCCCGTCAACGTGGCCTCGCCCGCCATCAGGTCAATCTCGAGCTCGTCGGCCTGCAGCACAACGGCCTCTCCGGCCATGCCCAAGATCTCCGCGCGCGCCAACTGCGCGGCAGCGAACATCACGAGGGTGGCGCACAAGAGAAATACGGAAAGAAATGTCCAACGACGCATGGGGCTCCCGAGGGCATCGGATTAACCAGTACACCATCGCGGGCGTGGGGCACGCGCGGCGGAATCGGCGGGTCGGCACGCCCGGCTTCAACTTCGCGAAACGGCCAGCGCCGCGGCGAACGCGCCAAGCTCGCGAACGATTCCGGTGGCCGACAGGGTGGGGGGCGTTGCGCTCGACGCCGCAAACAGGCGCTCGGTGAGCGTCGCGATGCCCGCACGGGCGATCGCTCGCACGATGGCGCTGGAGTCGAAGGGAGAGCTCTCGACCGCTGCGCGAACGATCGCGCGAGCGCTGGGAAGAAGGTCGGCCGGCGCAAGTGCGGCCTCTGGCGCAAGTGAAGAGAGCGCGCGCGACAAGGGAGGAGCGAGCGAGGCCAGTGCCCGGTCGACTCGATAACGCATGAGCACTGCGTCATGCGACGCCTCACGCCCTCGGCCGAGCAGCACGAGATCCGCGTCGCGCGCCCATGCGGTCGCGACTGGCTCGAGCGATTCGGAGAGACTGGCCGCGATATCGTCGCTTCGCGCCTCGAGTGCTCCTGCGGCGTGCGTGACTTCTCGAGCTCGTTCGATTGCCTTGGACCGGGCGGCCTCCTCCTTCGCGGCGCGCTCGGACCACTCCACCAGCAGAATCGAAACGACCCCGGCCGCTCGACGCCGGAGCGCCCTCTCTTTGAGCTCGTCGCTTCGGCCGACGATTTCTTGCTCGAGCAGCGCCTCGACGGCCGGCCACCCCGAATCGCGAAGCGCGCCGATGTCGCCGATCTTCGCGGCCAGAGCGCGCTTGGCCGAGAACGCGACCGGAGATCGCCATGACGACAGACGAGCCTCGGCCAGGCATTCGTCGAGGCGTCCGACGATCTTTGGCAGATCGTTCGCCGCGACTCGATCGATCTTGTTGACGACGATCTGCACCGGAATCCCGGTCTGTTTCGCCTCACGAATCACGGCGAGCTCGCTCTGCTTCAAGGGTTGCGTGGCATCGAGGAGCCAGAGAGCGATGTCCGCCTCGTCGAACGCGCGGCGAGCTACCGTCTCGTGACGTGGATCGAGCGCGTTGAAACCGGGGGTGTCGAGAATCTCGACGCGGACCAGGGCTGCGAGCGGCAAGCGGATCTCGACCCGAGCCACGGGTGCGGCCCTGAGAGATTCCAGCGTTGGACGCAGGTCCCCCGGCGCGACGATCCGCTCAGCCGGTTCGCTGCCGGGAGCGAAAAGTATTTTTGCGAATGCATCCGGCGCCCAGCGCAGATGGTGCAAGGTGGCGGTCGTTGGCAAGACACCCGTCGGTGCGACCTCGGCACCGATGAGCGCGTTGATGAACGTGCTCTTTCCGGCATTGAACTCGCCCACGATTGCCAGCCTCACGGGTCGCGATCGCTCCGCAGCCAAGTCGGCCACCCGCGATGCCGTCTCGAGATCGCCCACCGCGTGAGCCAGAGCGTCGAGCCTGGCGACGAGCGCCGTCCACGCGGCGGGCGCCCCCGACGAGGGTATCCAGGCTAGAGCGACGTCTTCCACCAGCGCTCGGGCCCAGGCTCGGAGTCGGGGATGCTCGATACGGCCGAGGGCATCCAGAGCATCGCGCTCCCCGGCGTGGTCCAGCGCCTCGGCGACGAGGCGGGCGTCGGGCGCCATGGACCCCGGATCGTCGGAGGATGACGCCGCAAGAGCCGTGCGAAGCGCGATCGGATCGCGGTCGTCGGCCGCGGCGTCGAGCAGTTGACCAACGGCCGCGCGATCGCCGCCGGCGACGGCCTCGCGCAGTGCCTCCCGGGCATTTTCGCGTGCGCCCTCGACGCGGGCGAAGGCGGCCCGCCAGCGCGCAAGCTCCTGCTCACCCTTGGCGTCCACGACCGACCGAACGTGTGTGCGTGCTTGCAGGTCGCTCGGAATGCGAGCGAGCGCGGACGACAGTGCTTCGCTCGCACCGGGTACGTCGAGAACCATGGCGCGTATGAGCGGCGCGAAGGTTCGAGGATCGTCGAGCGCCGCAAGGGCGCGGCCCCGCGCGAATGCTGCCCGTCCGTCGGCCGGCGACGTGGGAGCCGAATCCAGGAGCTTCATCGCGCCCCCGGGATCGCCTCGGAGCAGGCGCGCTTCGGCGCGCCGGACGACCACGCGGGGGTCTTCGCTCCGGGCGGCGCGCTCGAGCCACAGTTCGGCGCGAATTCCTTCTCCCTGCTGCAGATCGAGGTCTGCCAGCCCCAGGAGCGCTTCCATCCGCTCTTCGCTGCCCGACTCGGCGGCGCCCAGAGCGCGCGCGAGAGCATCGCGGACCTCCTCGAGCGGAGCCTGGGTCGCGCCCCGTGCGCGCGCGAGCCGGACCCACACCTCCGCCCGGGATGGGGCCAGGTGCGCGAGCCGCTCGAGCGTCATCGCAAGCTCGGCGTCGAGGTGAGCGGCCTCGCAAGCATCCGCCAGGAGCGCGAGGCCTAGCGGCGAATCGGGCGCCCGCTCCAGCACCCGATGAGCAGCGGACCGGGCCCGCATCGGATCTCCCGCGGAAAGCGCGTCTTCCCCCTCGCGAAGATCCTCGTCGGCGCCCGCGAGGACGACTTCGACTTTTCCGATCCAGCGACCGATGACTTCGGCGAGGCGCACGAGGCGGGAACCTTGGACGAAAGAGGGTAGAAACAGTACGCATCCGCCGCGAGCTCTTTTCTCCGGCTACTTGAGGGCGGTGCGTACGTTTTGCTTGCGATACCATGAGGGGGACCCCCTCTCCGGCCGATGAATCATCGAAGCTTTCCAACCGGGCAAGCCAACACCGCCATGCTCAAGGCGCTGTTTCGCGCTCTTGCAGTCGAAAAGGGAGCGGGAACCGCGGACACTTGGCTTCGTGCGATCCGCATGGAGCGCGACGACATTCTGGACGAGACGCGTCAGATTCCATTGACCGCCCTTCATCGGGCCCTGGCTGTCTTCGCCGATCTGGCCTCGCGCGATGCCATCGCGCGTGTGACGAGCTACCTCGTCGAACCCGACAACCTCGGCGTCTGGGTGCGCTTGCTTCGAGGCACCTCCCAGCCGGCCGAGGCCTTCGCGCGGCTGGATGCCGCCGATAGTCAATATGGCCGCACCACCCGGTGGGAAACGACCTCGACTCGCCCCGGTCGCTGGCGCGGTCGTGTGAGCATCGCGCACGATCCGGTGCTGGAAGAGGACGGGCTCCTGCGCCTCGCGCG
>DASPUY010000124.1:0-5263 GCA_035622655.1 Polyangiaceae bacterium | reverse complement strand
CATGGCTCGAGCTTTTCGAGTGAGTTTCGTGCCCGTCTCGCGATCTCACTGCCACCATCGGTTCGCCTCGTTGCGTCATGCCTCGCCGCGCGCGGTCCAGTGCCGACGTCGCACCGCCCGGCTGAGGCGGCCTTGGGCCCTCGCGCAAATCCACTTGCGGCTCGGGCCCAAGGTGCGAGCCTCATGATCGCAGGGGGATGGCAAGCCACCCGATTCACGATAACCCGCTCGATCGCTTCCGCACCGAATGGATCCGCGGCCATCTCGATTACCAACGTGCGGCCGAGAGCCTCGAGCAGGCGCAGCGCCTGTGGCAACGCACGTCGGCTGATGCGGCAGTCGCGCCGGCAAGCGCCATAGACCTCCGTCGCGCCCAGGAGGGCGTCGAACGAGCACGCCAGCGGCTCGATCAAATCGGAGCGGTGCTTGCCGAACAGTTCGACCGATTCTGCGGAGTGTCGTCAGGGAGCACCTCATCAAGGTCGACGGGGCCGTCGACGTCGACCGGGCAGCCGCCGTGGCCCTGGATGGATCGACTCGTGGGCTTGGTCCTCGTACTCATCAGCATGGTCCTTTTTTACGGGATGACCATTCCCGGTTTGATGGGGCCTTGGATTTGCCGCTGCCTCGTTGGGCTTCTCGCGGTTTGCGCAGCCTTCTTCGGGATGCCGCTTGTGGTCACGGGCCGCGTCCGCCAACCGCCCTAGGCGCTTGGCGCTTTCGCGATCACGCGAACTCCGTGACTCGATCGGAGGTCGAGTGCGGGGTGACCGAGCTGGTGCGTCGCGTTTGCGACGGCGTCGCGCAGTGACGGCCGCTCTGATGGCGCAATCGCGAGAAAGTCGCACGCATCTTCGAAGGCGTCGGGCGAAAACGAGCGGATCTCCGCTCCCAGCCATTTCAGTGATGTGACGTGCTCGGGCCGGATTCGCGGGGCCAGGATGGCGTGAGGTTTCGCGAAAAGACCGGCCCGATAGAGCTTTGCCCGTTGCTCGAAGTCGAATTGATAGTCCGCGCCGTCCCCGACAATCGAGACAAGCACCACCCGCGTCCGGTCCAACATCGCGCGGGCTTCCGCCACGTGCTCGTCGAATTCCGCGGTGACCGGCCGTGCTGCGCAGCGTACGACCAGCCGCACGTCTCCGACCCATCGCTGCACCCGCGTACGCGTCATCCCACGGGCGGTGAATCTAGGCGACCTCTGCGTGAGGCGTAAAGGGTCGCCCTCTAAAGTGAGCGAGCCGATAGTTCGCGATGGAATGTCTACGATTGTTCCCAGCGACGCCTCTGAAACGTCACTTCCGGCATTCCTGTTGCGGGGCACTTCTCCGGGCGCCGACCCGTCCGTGTCGCCGTCTCCCCCCAAGCGGCTGAGATGACTCGACGAGAAAAACGAGCCGAGCGGGCGACCACCGGGAAGCACGTCCCCAAGGTATGGCTGGCGTAACGGCATTCTGGCGCAATGACGTTCAATGCATGCTTCGCCGCATCGTGAACGCCGATTTCGCGGCATCGTGAACGGTCGTTTCGCTCCATCGTGAACGCTCGTTTCGGACATCGTGAACGGCCATTTCGCGCATCGTGAACGCTCGTTTCGCGGAGCGTGAGGGCGGCCGGGCCGGGGGCGGCGGACAGCGCAGCGACGCCGGGAGTCTTGAGCGACCGTGGCGCCTCCCCCTGGAGGCGCGATGGCGACGACGAGGCTACCGATGCGGCATCTGAGAGAGATTTTTCGGCAGAAGTTGGTGCTGGGACTGGCGCACCGCGCGATCGCGCAGAGCGTCGGGGTCAGCCTGGGCGCGGTGGCGACCGCGCTGTCGCGGGCGCACACCGTGGGGCTGGACTGGGAGCAGGTCGAGCAGCTCGGCGACGACGCGCTCGAGGAGCGGCTGTACGGCGCGCGCGGAGGCCGCCGGACGGATCGGGCGCCGTTGCCCGATCCGGCGCAGCTGCACCTGGGGCTGCGCAAGACGGGCGTGACCTTGCAGCTGCTCCATCTGGAGTACTTGGAGAGCAACCCGAACGGCTACCGCTACACGGCGTTCTGTGAGCACTACAGCCGCTGGTTGGCGACGCGCAGTCCGACGATGCGCCAGGTCCACCACGGGGGCGCGAAGCTCTTCGTGGACTACTCGGGCAAGAAGCCGGTCATCGTCGATCGCAAGACCGGAGAGGTGATCGAGGTCGAGCTCTTGTATCCGCTCGGCGCCCCCCGTCTCGAGACGTAGGGTCGGGAGGCTTACGTTGGGGTCGTGGCGAGCGAGCTACTGAGCGCGCGACTGGTTTTGGGGCTTGTCCATCGGCGGCGGGGGGACCGCGAGCGGTCCGAGGATCATCGCCAGCTGGGCGGGGTCGATGCGTTCGCGGGTGGCCGGCCAGTACTTGGGCGCGAGCTCCAGGACGCGGGAGTGCGGCCAGCTTGGCAGGACCCGGAACAAGTCTCGGAGGTACTGCTCGGAGTTGAGACCGTGCAGGGCGCAGGAGGCGATGAGCGACACGAAGGTGGCGGTCACCGGGGCGGTCTCGTCGCTTCCGACAAAGAGCCAGTTTTTCCGACCCAGAACCAGCCGGCGCAACTCGAGCTCACTGGGATTGTTGTCCAGGCGCAGCCGGCCGTCGTGGACGAATCGCGTGAGAGCCGTCCAGTGCCGGTCGGTGTAACGCAAGGCGCGCGCGATGGGCGAGCGGGGCTCGAGGTCTCGATCGGCCAGCAGCTTGTCCTTCCACTCGCGAAAGACTTCGAGCACGGGACCCGCGCGGGCGAGTCGCAGAGCGGTTCTCTTGGATGGCGGCAGGTCTTTGAGCCCCCGGTCGATCTCGAACAGCTTTCCGATGAAGCCGATGCCGACCAGGGCGCGGTCGCGGTCGCTGCGGACGCTCTCGAAGTACTTGCGTCTCGCATGGCTCCAGCACGCCACCTCGGTGGGTCCACCGTCTTGCCGGAACATGGCGTCGTAGACGCCGGCGGCGTCGGCCTGCACGTAGCCGCGGAATCCCGCGAACAGTGCCTTGGGCTCCTCGCGCGTCTGGCGGGGTGTATAGCGGAAAAACACGTGGTCGTGGTCGGCGATGCAGACCCAGAAGTGGCCACGCCGGCACTGCTCGGGGGCTTGCACGAGCACACCCGTGGCGTCGGTGGCGATGACGTGAGCGTTTTCGATCGCGTCCTTCATCATCGCGTCGACCACCAGGCGACTGAGCTCGTGACAGCCCGCGGCCCACCCGCACATGGTTCCTCGCGAGACGCGAAACCCGTCGCGCTCCATCATCTGCTCGAGGCGGTGAAAGGGGATGTGATCGGCAAACTTCGCGTTGATGACGTGCGCGAGTGCGCCGGGCGCCGCGATGCAGCCCGGGATCATCTCGTCGGGCATGTCGGCCACGACGATTGTCGTAGGGCTTCCGGTCCGGGCGGCGGTCTCGGGGTCGGTCGGCACGACGCATCGGGCGCGCTCGTAGCGGACGCGCACGAAGTGTCCCTTCCTGTACTCGACGCGGAAGCTGACGTCGACGCCGAGGGTCGCCGCGTCTTGCGCGAGCGAATCGGGCGGGCCGATGCGGATGACTTCTTGCGGCAAGTCCTCCTCGGCGAGATTGCGCCGTCCGTGCGGCATGTGGCCGCGCGGGGGCGGCGCAGGCGGCGGATCCGCCGCAAGAGCCCCCGGATCGACCGTGGCGTAGCCGGCTGGCGCGAGAGCGGCGATCTGCTTTTCGAACTCGGCAAAGGCGAGAGCCACCTGGGCGGGGTCGACCTTCTCGGCTTTGCGCCCGAACAGCCCGCGGCGCAGCCGCTCGAGCTCCAGCTGCGCCAGCTCGTAGGCTTTGCGGTACTCGTCACGCTCGCGGGTGATCGACGCGAGCCGGACACGAAACTCTTCGAGTGTCGCCTCCGTCGTCGCGGCCGCCGCGTCGTGCACGCCCGGCCTTGTACTGTGCATGTGAGCCCGCTGTCGATCCCCGATCGACGCGGCAGGCGCAGTTTTCTCCCACGCTGTGGGTTTGTCGCTCAGTGCACGGCGCGCCGCTTCTTGCGTACACGCTCGGGTAGCTCCAGCCCCTCGAGCAGCAGGGCAAGCTCTTCTTCGTCGACGACGAGGCACGCATCGCCTGCGGCGGCGCCCGGAACGCGGAAGGTGCCGCGATCGAGCCTTTTGTACAGGACACAGTAGCCCGTCTGATCGAAGAACAGGATCTTGAGCCGGTCAAAACGGCGGCCGAAGAAAACGAACAAGGCGCCGCTGCGCGGCTCCTCGCCGAGCCGCTCACGGACGATGCCGGCTAGGATGTCGAACGACCAGCGCAGATCGATCGTCTCGGTCGCCAAGTAGATCGGCACGTCCGAGGGGACCATCAGGTCATCTCCAGCAATGCGGTCACCACCGCGCGAAGGGCTTCGGGATCGAATCCGCGACCTACCCGAACCGTCACCCGGCCCACTACGAGCTCGATCGGATCGACGTTTTCGCGCGGCGTGACGACGACCGTCCGAGACCCCGGACGCAGCCGTGCCAGGCTCATCGAGCTCGTCGGCGCCTTCGCCTTCGCCGCCAGCACGCGCTTCCAGCGAGAGATCGTCGTTGGGTGGATTCCACTCCGCCGACCGAACTCCGTCGCGGTCAACCCACTCGCCTCGAATTCCCCCAGCCGCTCGCGCCACATGTCTTCCGTACTTCGTTCCATGCGCGCGAACGTGCCCTATCCCTGCTCCGCCTCAGAGACGGGGGCCGCCGAGCGGATACGAGCTCTTCGTCGCCGTGCTCGGCGCCTCGAATTACACCTACGCGGAGGCGACGCGTACCCAACGCGTGGGCGACTGGATCGGCAGCCACGTGCGCGCCTTCGAGGACATGCAGGGCGTTGCGCGGGCGATGGTTCCCGATCAACTCCGGAGCGGGGTGACAGTGCCGTGCCGCTACGAGCCCGGGATCCAGCGCTCGTACGCCGAGATGGCGGCCCACTACGGGACGGTGATCTTGCCGGCGCGCCCGGCGCATGCGCGCGACAAGGCGAAGGTCGAAGCGGGCGTGCGGATCGCACAGCGATGGATCCTGGCGCGCCTTCGCAACCAGACCTTCTTCTCACTCGACGAGCTCAACGAACGCATCGCCGAACTGGTGGTCGAGCTCAACGATCGGAAGATGCGCGTGTACGGCGCGAGCCGGCGCGAGCTCTTCGAGCGGCTCGATCGTCCGGCTCTGTTGCCGCTGCCCGAGAAGCGTTTTGAGTGGGGCGAGTGGAAGAACGCGACGGTGAATATCGATTA
>DASPUY010000123.1:0-12572 GCA_035622655.1 Polyangiaceae bacterium | reverse complement strand
AACCGCCATCTCGAAGGTGACCGGATAGGCCTTGACCGTCTTGCTGATGCGAAACTGCGGAGTGCGCGAAAAAACCTCGCCGACAATGCCTTGGATCTGCACGGTGTTCGGGTTGTAGAGCGGCTGCCAGCCGAAGAGTTGCCAGTACTGGCCGAAGAGAATGTCGACGATCGGCGTCTCGATCTTCAGGTTCATGTGCCTGACTCGGAACGTCGGGTTCGTGAAGAACGCCGCCTCGGTGCCGTACGGCGACGGAGACACGACGGGGGGGTACGGACCGGTTTCAATCGGGAGCTGCGTGCCGAGAAAGTCCATCTCGAGCATCGCGCTGGCACGCACCTCGTGGTACTCGGGCGCCTTGAGGCGGAAGCCGATGCGTGAGTTGCGGGCGCCGAAGGTCACGCGGGCGTTGTCCCCTGCCGCCGAGCCTCCGCGAGCAATGAGACTGTTGCCCGCGGTGTCGTTGAGGCTACGGGTCGAATCGATGATCGAATCGGCTTCGACGAAGCCGTAGAGGGTCGATGCCCATTTTCCGACGACCACGCTTTCCTGCGCGCCGGCCCGCGATCCGACGCTGTCGCTCATGTCCTTGACCGCGCTGTCGTATTCAGCCTGCGAGATGATGCCCTTGTCCCGCATGATCTGGAGGGTGACGAGCTGGATCTGCACGCCGTTCGAGGGCGGCGTCACCGTCGCCGGAGGCGGCGGCGGAGGAACCACCGAGGGAGGAGGTGGTGAGGACTCCGACGGAGGCGCCGCAGGCGGAGGCGGCGCCGGCGGAGGCGGAGCCGGCGGAGGGGCCGCTTGCGCCGGACCCGGCGTCGCTGGCGGCGCCGGCGGAGGGGGCGCCACTTCGGCAGGCGGGGGCGTCTGGCCCTGGGCCAGCGGGGCCGGTTCGGGCGGCGGCGGGGGCTCAGCAGACTGCGCGAGAGCCGCAGGCGACAGCGTGAACAGCAATGTGATTACTGCAGAAGAAGTCGAGAGCGTTCGCTTCACGGTGGCAGCCTTCTTTCGTTTGGCACACGTCCGGCGCCACGGTGCGCGCTCTCCGTGTCGCGATCGTGACAAGGCCGACACAAATTCAGTCAGCCGCCGTCGACGCGAGGCGGGGGATGTGTCCGTAAGTGCCGCACGTCCTCACCGCGAACCATGAAGATCACCTCTTCGGCGATGTTGGTCGCGTGATCCGCGACGCGCTCAAGATACTTCGCGACGTGGATGACGCGAATGGCCTCGGCAACGTCGGTCGTGTGCTCGGTCATGAAGTCGGTCATCGCGCGAATGATGCGGCTGTAGAGATCGTCCACCGCATCGTCGCGCGCGAGCACTTGCTCCGCGCGCGTGGGCTCGCCCTGCACGAAGGCGTCGAGCGCATCGCGCAGCATCTCCTGCGCTTGCTCCCCCATGGCCTTCAGCTCGCCGCGCACCTTTTCTTTGGCGCTGCCCTGTTCCTCTTTCGCACGCTCGGCGATGTTGACCGCTTCGTCGCCGACCCGTTCGAGGTCGGTCACCAGCCGTAGGGCTCCCGCAAGGAAACGCAGGTCGTAGGCCACCGGCTGGCGCAGAGCGAGGACCCGCAATGCCAGGGCGTCGATATCCATCTCGTCTCGATCGATGTGCCGATCGAGCTCCTCGACCTCCGCAGCAAGCTGCGAAGACCCTTCCCAGAACGCCTTGAGCGCCAGCTGCAATGCTCGCTCGCAGCGCGCTCCCATGGCCAGCGAATGTGCCCGCAGCTCGCGCAGCTCCGACTCGAAGTCGCGACTGGTGTGCGCCCCGTGGGTCATCTCACGACCGCGCTTTGGGGAGGATGCAGCGCCGGGAACGTCCGCGCCGACCGGATCCGGCCCGAAGGGGAAATCATCTCAACCGAATCTCCCGGTGATGTAATCCTCCGTCTCGCGCTCGCGCGGACGGGTGAATATCGTCGTCGTGTCGGCGACCTCCACGAGGCGACCCATGTAGAAGAAACCGGTGCGCTGCGAAACGCGCGCCGCCTGCTGCATGTTGTGGGTGACGATCACGATCGTCAGATCGTCGCGCAGCTCCGAGACGAGATCCTCGATCTTCGCCGTTGCAATGGGATCGAGCGCACTGGCGGGTTCGTCCATCAGGAGCACTTCGGGCTCGACGGCCAGAGCCCGGGCGATGCAGAGGCGCTGCTGCTGCCCACCGGAAAGCCCGAGCCCGGATTCCTCGAGGCGATCTTTGACTTCTTCCCACAGTGCCGCGTGACGAAGCGCGCGCTCGACGCGCTCGGCCAGAACGCCTCGCTCGCGGACTCCGGCGATCCGCAGCCCGTAAGCCACATTCTCGAAGATCGATTTCGGAAATGGGTTCGACTTTTGAAAAACCATTCCGACGCGCCGGCGCACGAGCACCGGATCGACCATGGGGCCGTAAATGGGCTCGGAGTCGAGCTCGACGTAGCCGCTGACTGAAACTCCAGGCACGGTGTCGTTCATTCGATTCAGCGACCGTAAGAACGTGCTTTTGCCGCAGCCGCTCGGTCCGATGAGAGCAAGAACCTGCTTTGCATAGACGTCGATGGTCACGTTCTGAATCGCGACTTTCTCGGAATATCTGACGGTCAGCTCGCGAGCGCGCATCTTGAGCTGCGCGTCCTCTTGTGTTGCAGGTGCCGCCGCGGTCGCCATGACCGGGACCTTTTCGCGCCCGCTCGGTCGTTTGACGTCACCGGCGTGACGATCCTGTGACGTCGCACCGTTCTCCTTCGGGCTCATGCCGGCAGTCGCTCCCGGCTCGGAGGCTGATCCGAGGGTGGGTCCACGGGAACGATCGCGGTGCCCCGCAACAGCCAGAACAGGTGGCCCCGCCAGGAGATGCGGCGGCTCAGGCAAGCACAGCCCCAGCAACCGAGGGCGACGTACGAGCGAACGATCTCGAGCGGCGCGTACCACCAGACGAACCGCCCTCGCAGTAGCCGGACGGCAAGCGATGCCCACGCCATTTGCGCGAGGGTGACGCATGCGAACAGCGCGAGCATGACCCGCGTGGGGGAGAGGAGGAGCGCTACCGACGCAACGCCAATCGGGGTCAGCACCGGCTCGACGCAAAACGCGATCGGGAAGAGCGATCGTCGCATCTTCGCCCATCGCGTATGACGCTCGAACGTGCGAGCGATCGAGCAGCGGACGTTGCGGTTTTCGACGACCTCCATCGACAGACGGGTCTCGAATCCGGCCTCTTGGAACCGGCGGCCGAGCAGGTGATCCTCGGCCAGCACTCCCCCTACCGGGGCGAATCCACCGAGGCGCTGCAGGTCGCGACGCCGCACCGCCAGCGACTTGCCGACAGTGAAGGCCCTTCCGGTCGCCACGTCCATCGACGCAATCCCGGGCGCGGTCGAAGCGCAGATCTGCAGGTTCTCGAGCGCCGCGCCCAACGACTGCTCGCCCGTACCGGAGAAGAGGCTCGTCACGATGCCCGCCTTGCCGTCGGCCAGCTCGTTGACCATCGACCACAGATAGGTCGGCCTGACGCGCACGTTCGAATCCGAGATGACGTACACTTCCCCCGTTGCCTCGCGCTCGAGCCCGATGAGCTGCGCCACCTTGGGGTTGACGGCGGCGTGCGGATCGGTGAACACGACGCGCGCATCGAGGGCCGGGTGCCGCGCCAAGAAGCGACACGCAACTTCGAGCGCGGGGTCGTTTCGTCGAGCGATTCCGAGAAGAACCTCGAACGATGGATACTCAAGTCGCGCGAACGATTCGAGATTGTCTTCCAGATCGTCGTCGCACCCCGCCAGCGGCTTGAAGATGGTCACACGGGGACCCGTCTCTGCCGCGACCGGCAAGCCGCGACGACGACGATACGCGGCCCACGTGAAGAACCCCATCATCGCTGCGTAGAGCGCGAACGACGTGAGCGTCAGCGCGACTGCCACCTGAACCATTGCGCCCCTGCAGGCTCACCGACCCGCCATCGCACCGCCATGGCAAATTCGTGAACTCTACGTGACGTCGTACGGATTTCGGGCCTCCCCCATGGCCTCCGCTCGAGGCAGCGCCGTGTCCGATCGCGGAAGCAGAACCGAAAACGTGGACCCTTGCCCGACGACGCTCTCGACGGAAACCCTCCCGCGCATGGCCTCGACCATGTGCTTGACGATCGACAGGCCGAGCCCGGTCCCGCCCAGCTCGCGCGAGCGCCCGGCATCGACTCTGTAGAAACGCTCGAACACACGGTCGAGGTGCTCGGGCGCGATGCCGGGGCCGGTATCCGAGACCGCCAGACGAACGCGGCCGCTCCACTCGGACGCGCCCACGAGGATGCGCGACCCCGCCGGACAATACTTGACGGCATTGTCGACGAGATTCGACAAGACATGCTCGAGGGCTCTCGCGTCGCCTTCGATCGGCGCGAGGGTCGGCGACAACTCGGCAAACAGACGCACGCCCTTTTTCTCCGCGCGCTCGCGGAACAAGGCCAGCACGATCGGCACCACCCGCTGCAGCTCCACGCGCTCACGCTTGAGCTTGAACTCATTCGACTCGAGCTTGGACAGCTCGAGCATGTCCTCGACCAGGCTTTGCAGCCGTTGTGCATTGCGGTCGATGATGTCGACGAAGCGGTTCGCGGCCGTTCGATCTTCGAGGGCGCGAGTTCGAAGCGTTTCGGTGGCCGACCGGACGGCCGCAATCGGCGTGCGCAGCTCATGGGAGGCATTGGCCACGAAGTCCCGGCGTAGCGATTCCAGACGGCGAAGCTCCGTCACATCGACGAAGACAAAGAGCATTCCTTCGTCGCCCCCCGACAACGAAGCGACCTGCACGAGGATGCGCCGGGGCTTGAGGCCGGGGACTTCGATCTCGACCGGATGGTCGTCATGCTCTGCGCGCGCCCGTTCGAGCATCGTCGATAGCTGCGCATGGCGAACGGTCTCCATCAGCAACTTCCCGACGGCGTCGGTGCCGAGCAGGAGCATCGAGCGCAGCGCAGCGTTGACGAGAACGACACGCCCGTGGGCGTCCACGACGGCAACGCCGTCGTGCATGGCCTCGAGAATCCTCGTCTGCAGATCGCGCTCGGCCCTTAGATCGCCGAGCGATGTCTCGAGCGTGCTCGCCAGCCGATCGAGGGTTTGACCGAGCTCCGATAGCTCGTCACGGCCGGAAAGGCGCGTGCGCACCGCAAGGTCGCCGGCGATCATTTTTCGGATCGCTTGCATCAATTCCGCCGTCAGTGCCGACACGCGGTTCGCGACGACGGTCGACGCGATCCATGCAAGCACGAGCGAGACGGCCACGCCGAGCCAGACCGCGCGCAAGATTTCGCTCGCGCTGGCGTGCATGGCGACGGCCCTCGTCACACCCGCGTACGCGAGGGGCCCGGCGACCGCGATGAGCACAGCCGAGACTCCGAAGAGCCGGACGCGAAGCCGGCCCATCAGACGGCGCCTGCCCGTCTTTCGACGCGACGGATCACTTTGCTTTGATGAAGCTCGGCGGGACGATCCACTTTGGACTTTTTAGCAGCTCGCACGCCAGACCCAGAAAGACCGCGCGCAGCACCTCCTCGGGGTCCGAGGCGCCGGACTGCGTTCGCTCCGCGGTCAGCTTGGCGAGCGTGGTCTTTCCGGTGACCGACTCGATCACTGCGGCCTCGCGCTCCGGCAGGCGGAACATCTCTAGCCTCACCGGGGGGGCTGCAACGGGCTCGAGAACCTCTTCGTGCACCGGCGCGAGCATGGCCTGAAGCTCTTCGGAATCGTATCCACCCCGGATGCCACGTCCGATGAGCTCGTAGGTATCTACTCCCAACGGAAACGTTTCTTCCTGCGATCGCACCCCACGGGCAAACGCGATCGCGCCTTCCTTCCAGCGAAAGACCTCGACGAGTCGTGCCTGCGTCTGGTCATGGATCGCGCGAAAGAGCTCGATGGGTCGGAGAACCCCGATGCCAACGAGCGCGTCGCCGAGCCGTCCGCCGAAGCGCGGAAGCATGGCCAGCGCCATTTCGAGCTCCATGCGCAGGACCTGACCGCGCCGAATGAGAAACTCGCCGAGAAGCTCGCTCTTGTCGGTGGAGCTGACGTGCTCCGGAGATCCCTCCACGAAGAAGACCCGCTTCCTGAACGCGCCGTTGCGCAGAACGAGGGCACCGGTCTCACGACGCACGGCGATGTGAAACATCCGGGTCGGCAGGCGGGCGGGGTCGAGCCGTCCCGAATCGACGGCGTCGGCGGGGAAATCCGAGTCCCAGCGGAGCGCAGGGCTGGCCATGAAGCGCTCGAGCTCCGCGTACTCCGCCGCCGGCTTGAAAGGCCCATCCTCGCGCGCGATGGAGCATCGGGCTCCGAGCTCTCCGGTCGCGAACAGCTCGACAAGGCGAGGCAAGCCCATGGGCCCGAGCAAGCCGCCGTCGTGCCGCTGTACCCTGTAGATGCTGGGGGCGAGCGCATGCGGCTGACTCGGCGGTGCGCTCGGCCGCTGGGTCGTGGCGTCGATCTCGTGCACCACCGGCCGAGCTCCCGTGTCCGGCTCATCGGACGATCCGGCCGCGGTGTCGGCGTCGTCGGCTCCCTCTTCGGGCGCAGCCACGAGCCCCAGCTTCTCGACGAAGCCCGCCAGTCGCGAAGGACCCACCTGCAGCCGTCGTCGTCGAACGATTTCCTCGATGGCCTCGGCGAAGGCCGCGGCGGACGGCCACCTGAGCATGGGATCGCGGGCAAGAGCGCGGAAGAGCACGGCGCGGACGTCATCGGGCACACGGCCGCCGGCACGGTCGATCGCCGAGACGTCGGCATCCCGAATCCGGAGGAGCACGTCCAGCTCTTTCCCGCCGCTAAAGAGGGGCTTGAGCGTCAGCATCTCCGCGAGGACGATGCCGACCGTGAAGATGTCACTGCGCGCATCGAGGTCGCGGCCGACGACCTGCTCGGGGGACATGTAACCGAGCTTGCCCTTCAGCTGTCCCGCATCCGTACGCCGTTCGATCTCGGCCGCACGCGCGATTCCGAAGTCCGTAAGCTTCACTGCACCCGAACGATCGATGAGGACGTTGCCCGGGGACACGTCGCGGTGGACGAGCGAGAGTGGCCGCCCTGCGTCGTCGCGGGCCCCGTGCGCGTAGTCGAGCGCGCGAACCAGCGACAGGGCCGTGTGAAGGCACACGTCGAGGGGGATGTCCTCGCTCTGTGCCGCCGCCGCCCGAATCAGGCGAGCGCCGGTCGTGCCGTCGACGTATTCCATCGCCATGTAGAGCTCGCCGTCCTGCTCGCCAAAATCGAAGACCTGAACGATATTCGGGTGTCCGAGGCGGGCGCAGACGCGCGCCTCGTCGATGAACATGGCGACGAAGTCGGGGTCCCGGACGTACTGGGGCAGGATTCGTTTGACGGCGACGAATTTCTGAAAGCCGTGTGGACCCCCCCGACGGGCAAGGTAGACCTCCGCCATCCCACCCGTAGCGATCCGCCGAAGCAACTCGTACGGCCCGAGGCGCAGAGGTGCCGGGGAGGACGAGGTCGTCATCGATTCCCGTCAGCTTAACATGGGCTTTTAATCGTGGTGGACACATTGACCTCCGGAGCGTCTTGCGGCGGCTCACATCCGCTCTCGGGTTTGCTCGTCGTCGACAAGCCGCAGGGACCGACCAGCCACGACATCGTGTACCGAATGCGCCGCACCCTGCGCGCCGATGCGATCGGCCATGCGGGAACGCTCGATCCGATGGCGTCCGGTGTGCTCGTGCTTGCAGTCGGAGAAGCGACGAAGCTCGTCTTTTGGCTGACGGCTCACGAAAAATCGTACGAAGCGACGATCGGGCTGGGCTCGGCGACGGACACGCTGGACGCCGAAGGGGTCGAAGTCGACCGTCGACCTCTCGGCGCCGACCTGAGAAAAGCGCTGCGGAGCGCGGGCGGACCGCAGCTGGATCCTGCCGTCGCAGCAGCGCTGGACGCGGAGCGAGCGCGCACGATGCAGGTGCCCCCGCAGTTCTCGGCCATTCGAACGAATGGCCGACGCGCGTTCGCCAGGGCGCGCCGTGGCGAGTGCACTCCCCTGCCTGCGCGCCAGGTGGCCGTCCACAGGCTCGAGCTCATCGGCTACGACGATGACCCACCTTCGCTCACGGTCTCGGTCGTCGCGAGCAAGGGCTACTACGTACGGGCCCTGGGTCGAGACCTGGCCGAGGCCCTGGGGACGTGCGGCCACTTGACCAGCCTCCGTCGAACGCGATCGGGACCCTTCACGCTCGAGGAAGCGGTGGGTGCGGACATCGACCGCGAGGAGGCTCTCGCCCGCATTCAACCAATTGCCTCGGTGGCCGCACGCGTTCTTCGCATCGCACGACTCAGTGCCAACGGCGCGCGCGACGCCCACCACGGAAGGGCCGTTCGCGCTGCGGACATCGCGGCCGAAGCACCGGGGCCGTCCGCCTGGCTGGACGAGAGCGGCACGCTGGTGGCCATCGGGGAGATCGATGCCGACGGCCGCGGGCGGGTGATCCGAGGCTTCGCAGGTCGCTGAGCGGCTACTTTTTCTTGGCCGACGAGCTCCGATCCTTCGCCATGGCTTCTTTGGCCGCGCCAAGCCGCTCTCGGGCCTGCTGCGAAAGCGACCCGTTCGGATCGAGATCGAGGTACTTTGCATATTCGGCCGCGGCTTCCTTGAAGCGCTTTGCCGTCGCGAGTCGGCCGGCGAGATAATAATGAGCGGGCGCATACGTGGGATCGTTCGCGACCGCCGCCGAGAGGTCCTCGAACGTGGCGCGGTCGTCCTTGAGACCCAAACGGCACAAAGCTCGTTCCGTGCGGACTTCGCCCCCGTCCCTGATGGCAATCGCCTCATCGAAGGTCTTGACGCAAGCCTCGAACTCGCCCGCCATTCGGTATTCGTGCCCTACCGACGCGACCATCCCGTAGTCGTCCTTCGCGAGACGGCGCGCTTCCTCGAGGTGGGGAGTCGCACCTCGCACGTGCCAGACGTCGAGCCAATGCGCCAGCGTGAGGTGAAACATCGCTTGGTCGGGCGCCGCCTGCACCGCCAGCTGGAGCTCGCGCACCGCTTGATCCTGGTCTCCTTTGGCGGCCGTCGCGACGCCGAGATTCTCGTGCAGCGCAGCGCTCCCGGGCCGCTTGGCGAGACCGGCGCGGGCCACGGCGATGGCCTCGTCGGCCCTTCCCTCGTCGATCAACAGCGCGCTGAGCTCAGCCGAGGCCGCATCGAGATCCGGCTTTGCCTCGAGCGCAGCCCTGTAGGCGCGTTCGGCCGCCGACTTGTCCTGGAGCTTTTCGCAGGCCATGCCCAGGTCGAACAGTGCCTGATAATCGCGAGGATTCTTCTTGAGGGCGGCTTCGAACGACGATCGTGCGTCGGCGTAGTTGCCCGCGTCGAATGCCTTGATGCCGGTGGCAAGCTCGGCCGAGGCCGCCGGTTCGGACGAGGTCGTGGTCTCGGCGCTCGAGACGCCGGCGGGTACGGCCTGCGTCGCGGTCGACTGGGGAGGAGGTGATGCGCCGCCGCACGCCGCGAGCGCCGTCACGAGACACGATCCGAGAGCCAGGGTGAAGGCATTCATGGGCGGCATCCTCGCACAGCCACCAGGCATGCGCGCGGAACCGTTTCACCCGTCGACCGCCCGCACGAGCGCGTCCTGAATCTCCTTGTATCGAGGTCCGCGCGCTACCTTGTTCCCATCGAGCTCGCTCACGTAGAAGACGTCGGCGACCCGCATCCCCTCGGTGTTGATCTTCGAGAGGGCGATCGACAGCCCGAGACCGTGCAGAGCGCGCGCCAGTCGGTAGAGTAGGCCTGGGCGATCCTTGGCGAACACCTCGACAATCGTGTGCCGAGGTGAAGCGCGATCATCGAGGAGGATCTCGGTGGGCACCGCGGGGCTCGGACGCTCGCGCCACGGCGACCTCGGTCCGATCCGCTCGGCAATGAGGTCGTCCGGACGCACGCGGCCGGAGCAAACGTCCTCCAGGTCACGCGCCAGTCGAGAGAGAGCTTGCTCGACGCCGCCGGTCCCGCCCTCACGATCGCGCACCCAAAAAATGTCGACCGCCTCGACATGATCGCCGGCCGGGCGCGAGTAGACCTGAGCCGCGAGAACCTCGAGGCGGTTGGCCGTGATTGCGGCGGCGATCCGCGCAAGAAGACCCGGTCGGTCGTCAGCCACCACACAGAGCTCAGCCGCCTCGGGATGTCGCGACTGCACCCGTGCGACATGGGCAGCCTGCTCGCCCCGCTCGAGCACCACCCGCGCGTGTTGGACGATCGACTTCGGGACGTTCGCGAGCAAGTATCGGTCGGGCATCGACGCAAGGAGCGTGTCGAGCGCACCCCGTGATGGACCGGACCACGCGGCGCGCACGGCATCTCGCACACGCGCGATCCGCTCGTCGTCGGCGCGTGGCTGGTGTCCCGCCAAGTAGGCTTCGGCAGCGAAGTAGAGCTCATCGAGCATGCGCGCCTTCCAGGACGTCATCGCGGTTGGCGAGGTCGTGCTCAGGTCCGCGACGGTCAGGAGGTACAGGTTGCGCAAACCTTCCCGCCCTCGAAGACTGCGACAGAATTCCGCAATCGTCGCCACGTCGTCGAGATCGCGTCGGGTGGCGACGCGGTACATGAGCAGGTGATCGAGGATCAACTGCCGCGCCTCCTCGCAGTCCTCTGCCGAGACACCGAGCCTCGGAAGGATTCGCTCGCAGAGGTCTGCCCCCACCTTGGAGTGCTGGCGCAGCGATCCCTGCTCGTCAGGCCAACCTTTGCCGACGTCGTGCAGCAGCGTCGCAAGAAAGAGCGGCTCCGGTCGCGCGATTTCCGCGGCGAGACGCGACGCGAGCGCAAACTCCTGCGGCAGCTCGCCGCGAGCGATCTGGCGCAGGCGATCGACGGCCGCGACCGAATGAACGTCTACGGTGTAGACGTGGTAGACGTCGTGGTGCACGCGCCCCGTGACCGGAAGGAACTCGGGGACCATCGCGAGCAGCAAGCCGACTTCATGAAGCTCGGCGACGATCGAGCCTCGCGGTGTCCGCGCTTCCGGCACGGTGCAGACGAGCTCGACGAAAGACGGCCCCGCCTCCGGGCTCGCTCGCAGGCGTTCGCACCAGTCGGGGTCGGCCGCGGTCCGCGCAATCGCGTCGCGTGCGAACGGCAGCAGAGGCGCCTGATGGCGCACGCATGCCACGAAAACTCGAATCGCCAGCGCGGGATCTTGCTGGAGCGCCCCCGTGCTCTCGATGGTCACCTGCCCCTCGAAGAGCTGTACGCCGCCACCCAGATCGGCCGCGATGCTCGGCTTTCCTCGCCGTCGCGACGGCCGCAGCCTCTCGAGCAGGCTGGTACGCGCACGCGTGACGGCGCGCGCGTGCAAGTAGTAGTTCTGCATGAGCCTCTCTGCGGCGCGCGGTCTGTCGTCGCCGTAGCCCATGCTCACGCCGAGCATCTCCTGGTCCTCGAAGCCGAGTCGGTCCGCCTTGCGCCGTGCGCGCGCGTGAAGCCGATTGCGAATCCGCCACAGAAACCGTTCCGACGCGGCAATGTCGTGGGCCTCGCGCCCGACGAGAATGCCGAGCCGGACGAGCGCCCCCCAGAAGCCCGTCTCACCCGGAGCCTCGTCCACCCGGTACCGCGCACGCGCCGCCCAGCGCGCGCAGTCCAGATCGCGCAGGCCCCCGGGCCCTCCTTTGACGTCCGGCTCCAGCAAATACACCGACCCGCCGAAGCGCTCGTGCCGCGCTCTCCCTTCGGCCTCGAGGCGATCGATGAACGCCCCTAGATCCTCCTCGCCGAAAAGACCTTCGCTGGCGTGAGCCACGAGGTCGCGCACGAGCCGTCCGTCTCCCGCGAGGAAACGCAAATCGAGAAGCGCCGTCGCCGTCGCCAGATCGCTTTGCGCCAGCGCAATGGCGTCGGCTGCACCGAGCACCTGGTGGCCGACGGGGATGCCGGCGTCCCACAGGGGATACAGCAAGGCGTCGGCGAAGACGGGCGCCACCTCGCTGCATGACGGTTCCACGATGAGGACGAGATCGGCGTCACTCCACAGGGCGACCGCACCACGGCCGAAGCTTCCGACCGCAGCCAGGGCCAGACGGGCGTCGTGTCCGACACGCTGCGCGGCAGCCGCATAGCGCGACAGAACGCAGGATTCCAAGAACTCGGCATTCGCGCGGCCCAGGTCGACACCGTCGTCCCCGGCGGTCAGGCGCGCGATGAGCCTGTCGCGATGACGCTCGAGCGCATCGCGCAGCGACGACGTCTCGCTGATCCCCGGCGAAGCTGCCGGCGGTTTCGGAACCCTTTCGTCCGGATGCGGGGGCGGAATGCTCACGCGGGTAGCATTGTAACCACGAAAAAGAGTTGCCCCGCGCCGCCAGAGTCATGGCCCCGGGGCGGACGCGCGATCCACGCTGGCGAGGTGGGGAAAGGCCACGCCCGGGGCCGCGGCCGGGCCCTCGCGCGCGACCCAGGCCGCACTTGCAACGACATTGGCCGCCTTCGCGGCAATCTTCCGACCACAAGGCCGGCCTCAGCGCAGAGCGGTGCCCCTCAATCCATATCGAAGTCATCCATGCCGCCGCCCATGCCCCC
>DASPUY010000122.1:0-16781 GCA_035622655.1 Polyangiaceae bacterium | reverse complement strand
CCGGAATCGCTCCCGACACCACCAAGACGACCAGGCCGCGCCGTACCAACAATGAGCTCCTCATGGGCGACGAGGGAAGGACGTCGCCCTAATCGATCCCGAAGGGCGAGCTCGCGCGAATCGGGCAACCGTTCGCTGGACCCGCGCGACGAACCCTACCTGCTTTTCGTCGTTTGCGTGTGGCCTTTGCCTTCGATCGCATAGTGGGGAGTTTCAGCCAAAAGCAGGCTCGCCGCCGCCAGGGGATCCGCAATGGCGGCTCGGTCCTCGCTGCCGTCCGGCGGCCCGTGCTCTCGGCGTGTCAACATCTTCTGCGGCCTGGGAAAAATCGGAGGCCTTCTTAGAAAAGAACGGCGCGCTCGCCGCGACATTTTAGGTCGCCTACGCCGGACCTCGATGCCGCACAAGATCGAACCTGCACCTACAGACCGCTCTCGCGCGCGCGTCGGACCACGAAGTCGAGCACCCCCCGCAGGTCGTCCGCACTTTGTCGCCACGAGCCCGGGCCGAATCTCCGGATGACGTCCGCGTCCCAGGGGCGATGCAGCGCGATGGTCAGCGCTTCGGCGAGCGCGTGAGGACTTCGCGGCGCGACCACCAATCCGCACCCCGGATCGGCGATCACGTGGGGAATTCCTCCGACGTTCGTGCCGACGACCGGTCGGCCGCTCGCGAGCGCTTCCAGGATGACGTTCGGCGTTCCTTCCGCCCAGCTCGGAAGTGTCAGTGCGTCACAAGCTCCGATCCACTCCGCCACGTCCTGGTGGGGCAGAGCGCCGAGCACGCGAACGGCATCCGGCCGGAAGCGTGACGCCCGGGCGCGCACTTGCTCCATCGAGACGCCGTCACCCACGACGGCGAGAACCGCGCTCGGCACGCGCGCGCACACTTCATCGAATGCATCGAGCAAGTCCAGTATGCCTTTTTCGGCCTCGAGGCGGCCGACAAAGAGAAGAACCCGAGCGTCCCCCGGCACCCCGAGCGCTTTCCTCGAGGACGTGCGGTCTCGCGGAAAAAAGAGTGAGGCATCGACGCCGTTCGCCACGATGTGCACCCTCTCGCCCGGCACTCCCAATCGCACGAGCTCGTCGGCCAGCGGCCGCGAGACGGCCACGACGGCGTCGGCCGTCGGCAGGATTCGGGCGGCGACGGCACGCGGGGCCCGCTTTTGCAGAACGACGTTGACGTCGGAGCCGTGCACCTTGACGACGCACGGTTTTCCGAGAGCGCGCGCGGCGAGAGCGGATGCGCAGCCGTCGGGATAGGCCCACGTGGCGAGCACCACGTCCGCCGCGCTCAGGCGCTCGCGGTGAGGCAAAAGGGACACCAGGTACAGCGGGACGGCGATCGGGAGTCCCACGCGGGGGACGTAAAGCTGTCGGACGTACGTGACGTCGATCCCGTGGATGCGCTCGCCCGCGGGCAGGGCCGAGAGGCGCGCTGCGCGCGCCGGGGTCGACGTCAACCGTGAGAACGGCACGTAAGGGATCGCTTCGAGCACCTCGAGCTCGCACTGCCGCGCGAGCTCCGAGAGTTGCTGGCGGTTGAATGGCGCGCTCAGCGGCTCGAGCGAGCTCGGGAAGATCTTGGTGACGACCGCAACGCGCATGCTGCATGCAGCGTAAGGCCGGTCTCGAAATGCGCATCGTCCACGTCGTTCAAGGGCTGGGCATCGGAGGTCAGGAACGTCTCGTCGTCTACCTTTCGCGTGAGCTCGCGTCGCGCGGGCACGAAGCCAGCATCGTCAGCCTGTCGCGCGGTGGGGCGCTCCGCGAGGAAGCGAACGGCATTCGCGTGTACGACGTGACGCGCGCAGATGGCGCCGACGCGTCGCTCGTCGCTCGCCTCGCCTGGCTGCTGCGTTCATTGCGGGCGGACGTCGTCCACACGCACAACCCCGCGCCGATGCTGCACGCCGTTCCGGCCGCAGTTCTTGCTCGAGTTCGACGGCGCATCCATACCAAACACGGCGCGAACATCTACGGCCCCAGGGGGTTGTGGGCCGCCCGCGTCGCGGTGCGCGCGCTTCACGCCGTCGTCGCCGTCTCGCCGCAGACCGCCGAGGTGGCTCGGTGGAAAGAGCGGGTGCCGGAGCGCCGACTGCACGTCGTACCGAACGGGATTCCGCTGAGCCCGTTCGCACGTCCCGCCGCCGACTCGCGCGCGGTCGTCCGGCGGGAGCTCGGGATCGCCATGAATGCGTTCGTCGTCGGCTCGGTGGGACGGCTCGCGAAGGAGAAAGATTACCCCACGCTCGTTGCGGCGCTCGCTCCGAGCCTGTCCGAGCGGGTTCGCCTGGTGCTTGTCGGGGAAGGCGAGGCGCGTCGGGAAATCGAGGCCGCCATTCCGCCCCAGCTCGCGGCCTACGTGACGCTCACCGGCGAGAGGCGCGACGTGCCCGAGCTTCTCGCCTCGTTCGATCTGTTCGCGCTGTCATCGCGTACGGAAGGGTTGCCTCTGGCGGTGCCGGAGGCGATGGCGAGCTCGCTTCCCGTCGTCGCGACCGCGGTCGGGGGTCTTCCGAGCGTAGTCAGCCCCGAGTGCGGCGTGCTCGTGCCGCCGGGAGACCAGGAGGCGCTGCGGGCCGCAATCGAAAGCTTCGTTCGCGATCCCCCCAAGTCGCGTCTCGTGGGCGAGCGCGCTCGACGCGAGGCGTTCGAGCGCTTCTCGGTCGAGCGCATGGCCGACGACTACGAGCAAATCTACCGTGATGGGCGGAGCGGCGATTCCGGGCGCTCATTCGGCGCCGCGTCGGGCAGCCCGCCTTCCAAGGGGGCCAGCGCTCTCTCGTGAGCCTGGGCGGCCTTCGGGATCATGCTGGCTCCGACCGCCCTCGCGACCGTGGACGACGTGGCGCGCGTGGCAATCGTGGAAGGATACAACTCGAATACGTATCAGGCGCAGGACGATCCGAATCTTCCCGTCATCGAGCGTCATCCGTCCCCGTTCACGGGCGTCGATGCCGACGTGGAGCTTCGCTTTTTGGGCCGCGACACCGACTTGACGACCATCAACGTCGAGGGGCGCGTGGACCACTACGAGCCGCTGCAGAAAGAGAACCAATCCGACGACGGAGCCGTCAATCTGGCCCTCGCTTCGACCATGGCGCTGGGCCCGCGTACGATGCTGCAGCTCCGGAACACGACGTCCGCGGCGAGCTTCAATGCTGCGCACGTGACCGACGGAACGATCTTCGCGTTCGATCCGACGCTGGTGCGGAGCTCCTACTGGCTCGAGGACCTCAGCGCCTCGATCGTCCAGCAGCTTTCGCGAACGTGGAGGCTCACGCAATCGGTGGGCGGGATGGCCTCCGGAACCATCTCGTCGGCGCCGACACAGACGGCCAGCGGGGAGCTCATCGAGCACCGCGGCCTCGACTACCTGATGCCCTATGCCGAAACCGATCTGCTGAAGGAGCTGTCGCCCCGGGCCTCGGGGGATCTGACGCTGCTCTACCAGTACGCCTATCAGCTCTACGTCTACGATTTCACGCAGACCCCACCGCGCTACATCGGGCCGGACAAGCAGGCATTTCTCACCGGCCTGGCGGGCTACGCCTATCACTTCTCGCCCGAGATCTCGGCTGTCGCGCGTGCGGGAGGAGTCCTGTCGTCCGCTCCGCCGCGAGACATCGACCAGCGACCCATCCTGGCGCCCGCAGCTCTCGGCGAGTTCTACTGGACGAGGCCGTTTTTCAGCTTGGTCGCCACCGCAGGATACGCGTGGGGGACGGTCAACCCGAGGCTGGGCGAAGGTCCCACGGCCAGCGGGAGCGTGCTGGCCATCGGAACGCCGCGCCCCATCGGCGCGTGGAAGAACCTGGCCCTCGTCGCGACGGGTCAGTTCGAATACTCGCAGCTCATCACCGGAGTGAACGAGTCGACGAAGCTGGGTCTCTATGCCGCGGGGGTCCAGGTGCGTTACGGGTTGAATCGCTGGCTCGGTTTGCTCGCGGGGTTCGATGGGCGGTATGCCACTTTCAGCACGCCCGGAACGTACCAGCCGCCCTTCCTCCAAACGGTCGTCTTTTTCGGCCTGAGCGGATATTGGTCCACCGATCGCGCGCAATTTCCGCTGACGACATTCGCCGCGCCGATAACTCCGCCCACGTGACCCGGCCCGGTCATCGAGGGTCGCGGCATCGTCGCCGGGGCTCCGCGGGGGGAAGGCGGCTTGCGGGGCGGCGCCGTTTTCGTCGGTGGTCGATCGCGACGGCGACCACGGCGGCGGCCGGCAACAGCGCGAGCATCGCGTAGCCCACCGCACGGACGTACCGGGCATCCACGGCAAGTGCGGCTCCGAGGGCGAGACGACGATGGCTGGTCCCCACGGCGGGCTCCCCCGTCGATGAACCCTTCGAGGAAAGCACGATGTCGAGAAGGGCGCGGCGCGCGTCGAAGAAGGGTTTTCCTCTGTCGCTCCATGCCGCGTGTCGACCCCGGCGCGCCCGGTCGAACGCCGCAGGAATCAGGGCGCGGGCGATGACCTCCGTTCGCTCCGGATCGCGAGCGCGAGCCAGTCGAACGTAACCCGCGTCCTCGACGCCGCGACGCCAGTTCTTGAGTCGAATCGACGGAACGACTCCATCGAAACCGAGCGAGTGCTGCGCGAAGAAATCGCGCTGGCGACCCGGGTAAAGGAGAACGCCATCCCCGTCGGCCCAGTCGCCATCGTCGTTGTGGAACGATTCGGCCTCGGCGAAGGGATCCACCGGCACGCGGCCGTGACGGTCGTACCAGTACGTCGATTCCCAATAGAACCACTGCGGGATGTCGTCGATCGCCGCGAGCCATCCGTTGACGCGCGGCGACACCGCGTCGGAGTCGAGCAAGAACGTCCCCGTGTGTGGAAGGCTGCCGTTGTACACCCAGACATTCTTGCCCTGCTTCTCGGCGGCTCTGGCGCTGCTCGGCCGGTAGGTGGCGTCCACGATGGCGATGTCGACGGGCTGCGACCGCGGATCGCGCGAGCACGTCCACGCGACGCGGACACGTCGCAGATTCGGGTCGCGCGAGACGTGCAGACGCTTGCGCCATTCGGCGCCCCGCGGACTGTCGCAGTCCTCGTCGATCGCGTAGAGAAAGACATCGGTGTGCTCGAACAGGCCGGCCGCCGCCACCGCGTCGGCAATCGCCTCGACCTTCGATTCGGCGCCGTCGGTAGGATCGCCCAGAGACCCGAAGGCTCCGAGGCTGAGGACGCCGTCACCGACGCGGGGTGCAGGGCCGAAGTAGCCGCGAGCCGAAGTATAGAGCGATCCGTCGAGAGCCTCGATCTGGCGGCGCACGTCGGGGGCCTGGGTCGCATCGTGGAGGGCCGCGATGCGATGGGCGTGCAGCACCTTCCAGAGGTGCTCTTCGGCGGCGGGTCCCACGCGTTTCGCGAGCTCGTCGGGATCGTAGTACGCGATGGCGCCGACGGGGCGATCGGGGAGCCGGACATCGACGACGTCGAGCCGGAGCGGGATCGACGCGAGGGCAGTCGTCGAGTCATTGACCCGGATCGTGCCGCGGTAGGCCCCCGCCGGTTGCTCCGGAGGTACGTTGATGTCGATCCACACGACGCCGTTCGTGCGCGGGGCGATCCGCATCGGGTAGGGCGCCCAGGGCGGCGCGAGCTCCACCGGGATGAGCGCGTCGGGGGTCTCTCCGGTCCAAGCGCTCGGACGGGGGCCCGACCCCGGCTCCCAGCCAAGCGACTCGCCCGGAGTCCGCCCGCCGGAGGCGCGGCGAACTTCCACGAACTGTTCGACGAACCGTTCGATCGGGCGCGCGACGACGACGCCGGCCTCGTCGCGCGGCAGCGGCGCGGCTTCGAGGACTGCGCCTTCTTCGGCCACGAGACGGTCGAGGTCCACGCTCACCGCCTCGAGCCCTCTGCCGCCGGCCTCCACGACGACCTGCAGGCCGATGGACTCATTTTGCATGGCAAAGGTGCGGACCTCGGCGCCGGGCCGCCATACCGGGTTGTCGACTCCGCGGGCGAGCGGACTCGACGTGTCCCGGCGCCGGATCTTCTCGCCGTCGTCGACGACCCAGACGCCGGGGTCGGCCCGACCGTCGCGGGGCGCGAGGGCGCACGCGAGGAGCGTCGTCGCAGCCATAGCCGCATCCGCGAGAGCGATACGGCTCACCGAGCGCCGATTCGCAATAGAACGACCTTGATCGTGTCGAGCATGATCGACAGGTCGAACATCATCGAATAGCTCTTGATGTAATAGAGATCGTACTGGAGCTTCTCCAGATGGTCCTCGGCGGTGGCTCCATAACGGCAGCGCACTTGCGCGTGACCCGTAACGCCCGGCTTCACGTAAAGCCGCTGCCTGAAGTAGGGCACTTGCTGCTCGAGTTGCTCGATGAAGACCGGTCGCTCGGGACGAGGTCCAACCATGCTCATGTCGCCGCGCAGCACGTTCCAAAGTTGTGGCAGCTCGTCGAGGCGCGTCTTGCGGATGATGCGGCCGACCCGAGTGATGCGGGGATCGTTCTCCTGGGCGAAGCTCGCCCCCAGCCTCTCCGCGTCGGTGCGCATCGAGCGGAACTTGTAGATGGTGAATGGCCGTCCCAGCTCGCCCGCGCGCGTCTGCCGATAAAGAATCGGCCCCTGTGAGTCCAGCTTGATGGCGAGGGCGGTGAGGACCATGAGCGGTCCGGCGAGCACCAGGCCGATGGCCGCGAAGACGAGGTCGAGCAGACGCTTGAGGCGCTTCGTCGCGGGTCGCACGGTGAATCCGTCCGCAAAAATGAGCTGCGACGGCTTGAGCTCTCGGACGAAGATTTTTCCCGTTTCGCGTTCGTAGAAACTGACCCCTTCCTCCACCTCGACGCCCCGGAATTTCACTTCGAGCAGCTGTTCGACGGGCAGAGTGCCGCGTCGATCCGGATATGCGACGAGCACGACCTGGATCGCTTCACGGGACACGACGTCCAACAGCTCGCGATACGTCCCGATGACGCCTTCTTTCGGCCCGGGTCGGTCGCGCGCCAGCATCCCGACCAGCACGAGACCCAGATCACGGCGTGATCGGACCATGCGCGCGAGCTCGTGGGCGAGCTCGCCGCTGCCGACGATGACCGTGCGGCGAAGGAAAACGGCGCCCTCGGTGACGCCGTTGTACAGCGCCCGCCAGGCGGGGATCAGCAGGGCCGAGAGCGCGAGCGCCGCGAGGAATATCCCGCGACCGATCTCGATGGGCGGAATGGCATAGAACGCGAGCAAGAGGACGATCGCGCCGAGGATCAGGCCCCGCAGCGCACGATCGTAGACGACCCGCACGTGCCGTGTGGCGGCGAGATCGTAGAGGCCGCAGTAGTAGAAGGCTGCCTGCACGACGACCGCAAACAGCAGCGCCTTCTTCGCGACGTGCGGCATCGTGAGGCCTCGATGGAGTCCGAGGCGCAGGCACGCGGCCACGAGGGTGGTCACTGCGACGAGTGTCCCCTCGTAGCAGAAGAGCAGGAGTCTTCGCGGCGATCGAAAGAGCTCTACCATGGCGGCTTCGGGGGTGGAGACGTCGCTTCGGCTCGACAGTGCGCGAACGGCGGCGAACCCGGACGGATGGACGACCTCAGGGCACGATGACGGTGTCGCCGAGCTCGAGGGCGATGTTCTCCTCGAGCTGCCCGTGGCTGACGACGGCCGAGTAGTCGAAGGGAATGCGGCGTTCGCCGCGGGCGTCGCGGCGTACGATGACGATACGACTTGGGTCCGCGAATCGTGTGAAGCCCCCGGCGATCGACAGTCCCATGAGGACGGTCACCTCGTGGCTCGGCGCGTACTCGCCCGGCCTGTTGACTTCGCCGACGACGTAGATCTTGTACGATTTGACCTCTTGCACCTGGACCGTCACCGGAGGGTCGTCCTGGTAGAAGCGGTGGAGGCGGTTTTGGATGTCGGCCGCGATCTCCTGGGCGCTGCGGCCGGTTGCGGGCACGTCGCCGACGAGCGGCAACGAGATGGCGCCGTCCGGTCGAACGGCGGCCTGGGTGCTGAGCTCGTCGTGCTTCCAGACGACCACCCTGAGCAGGTCGCCAGGGCCGATGCGATACCCGAGGGCGCTCTCCGCCTTCCAGTTGTACGTGGGCGCGGGCGAGCACCCGACCAGGAGGACGGCAGCGGCTGCCGCGCGCCAAGAGGGCATGGGCATGGGCCGGGGCACAATCATGAGCCGCGCCGACTTGCGTCCGCCGCTGCAGTCTTCAGGATCTCTGCGAACTCGCCCGCAAGAGCCCGCCGATCGTATCGGCCGATCTCCGACGCGTTTCGCCACGGCTCGATCGCATGATCGCCTCGGTCGAAGTTTTCGAGGCTACGCTGCAGCGCCAGAGCAATCGCCTCCTCGTCGCGTGGCTGGGCGAGTGGTCCGAGTCGATGACGCTCTGCGAGGCGAGCCAGCGCGCTGCCCGAGGGGGCGAGCGTCAAAACGGGGCGCCCGAGGCGCATCAGCTCGAAGACCTTCGCGGGGTAGATGCGCTCGGTACCGGGAACATCGTCGAGCACGCACAGGGTCATGTGGCTCCGGGCAAGCTCGCGCAGAACCTCGGCGTGGGGCACGTAGCCCACCCGCTCGACGCCGAGCCCCTCGACCGCCTCGAACGCGTCGAGCTCGGTCTCGACGATCCGCCCCACGAAACGAAGCCGAAGGCGCCGCGCTCGATCGGGTGCGCGATCGTGCAGCCGGCGGACGGCGCCGAGCAGACCGCGAACGCTCGTCAACGAAAAGATCGTGCCGGCGTAAGTCACCACGAACCGATCGGTGGGCGGCGCAGCATCGTCGGCCGGGAAATCGTCCGGGTCGAAACCGTTCGGGATGGCGACGACCCGACCCGGGTCGACGAAGGGAAAGCGCTCGAGAAGCGCGGCGCGGAACTCCTCGGTCGCGGTCACGACACGATCGGCACGCCGGAGCATGGATGCCTCCAGAGCTCCCCCGAGAAGGCCCGAGAGACGCGAGGCGCTCATCTCGTAAGCGGAGCGGAGCGTGCTCCACTCGTCGCGATAGTCGAGTACGACGCCGACGCCTCCGGCGCGCGCGAGCGGCGCAAGCAAGAACTGCGAGAACGGCGGAGCGCTGACGAGCACCACGTCGTCGCGACGCGAAGCGATTCGCCAGGCAAGAGCCGCCTGCGCCCCGGGCTGCCAGAGAACCTGCGGGTCGGGGAAGAGTAGGTCGCGAGCGAGGTGGGTGGCGATGCGAGCGGCATGCGTCGCGATCTCTCGCGCGCTCGTCCGGCGGAGCGCAGCCGCGTTCGGGCGACTCCGACCGCTCGGAGCTACCCTGCGAGGCGGGGTTTGGCTTGCCCGAGCGCGCCATGCGGCACGCTTGGCGGCGTAGCCGGGCTCCAGCGACCAGGCGCGTGTGACTTCGACGCCGCAGGGTACGTCGCGCAAGAGCGATTCGTCCCGCACCGGGACGCTCGGATTTGCGACCGTGAGAACGGCTGGGCGGACGCCGTGATGCGGCAGGTACTTGACGAGCTTGGCGACCCGTTGAACTCCGGCGCCGCCGACGGGGGGAAAACTGTAAGAGACGAGTAGAGCTCGCAGCGGCTCCGCGCTCACAGGTTGGGCGGGTAGCAGCTTCCGGTCCGTCGCCCCCCCTGCCGAACCGAGGGCGGCGGCCTATACTGACTGGTTCATGACGTTTCCATTCGTGACCATCGTCATCCCGTGCCGCGACGAGGAGCCCTACATCGAGGCATGCATCCGTTCGGTCCAGTTGCAGGACTGGCCGGGCGATCGGCTCGAGATTCTGGTCGCCGACGGGATGAGCATGGACGCGACGCGCGAGATCCTCGGGCGGCTCGCTGCCGAGGACGGACGCATCCGGCTGGTCGACAATCCGGCGCGCGTCCAGGCGGCCGGACTCAACGAGTGCATCCGGCGCGCGCGCGGCGAGATCATCGTTCGCATGGACGTGCACGCCGAGTATGCGGCCGACTTCGTCCGCCAGTGTGTGGCGACGCTGCAGCGAACCGGAGCGGACAACGTCGGCGGCGCCGCGCGGCCGAAGGCGAGAACGTTTTTCCAGCGCTGCGTTGCGGCGGCCCTCCGAAGCCCGCTCGGCATCGGGGGATCGAAGTACCGCCGGATCGAGGCGGAAGGTTTCGTCGAGAGTGTCTGGCCCGGGGCATTCCGGCGGAGCGTGTTCGAGCGAGCCGGGCTTTTCGATCCGAAGGCCATCACGAACGAGGACGCCGAGCTGAATCAGCGCCTGGCCGACGTCGGAGGGCGCGTGTTCATGAGCCGCGACATCGTGTCGCATTACTACCCGCGCGAGTCGATGAGTTCGCTCGCGCGACAGTATTATCGATACGGCAAAGGGCGGGCGCGAACGCTGCTGAAGCACAAGCGGCTAATTTCGATCCGGCCGGCGATTCCGTTTCTCGGTCTGGTGGGCGAGACCATTTTGCTGGCGACTCTTCCGTTTCACGTCGGCGGTTTGTCGCTCGCCGCGTATGCGATCGCCACGGGCGCGGAGGCCGTACGGGTGGGACGGTCGGAGGGGCTCGCCGCGGTCCCCGTCGTGTGGGCCATCTTCCCGGTGCTGCACGCGTGCCATGGGGCCGGCTTCGGGGTGGGGCTCGTACAGTACGCCCTGCGGCCCGACTGGACCGAGGCCGAGCGGCTGGCGCCGATCGAGCCCGCGGCTCGGGCGAGCGCGGCCGAGTGAGCTGGGGCGAGTGAGCTCCGGCGAGTGAGCACCGGAACGATCTTCGCACCCTCGCGCGGACGCCATGGGCCGCGCGGTTCGGGTTCGCCTCGTCGTCGCGGCCGCCGCGCTGGCCGGTGCAATCGGGGTGACGACCGCGTGCACACACGAGGACCCCTGGCCCGGACCCAAAGGCGCCCTGCCGCCCGAGGCCTCGGCAGTCGCGGCCCCGGAGCCCCCGATTTTTCCCGGGGGCGTGAACGCGCGGACTGCGCAGGCCGCTGACGCTCCCGGCGACCCGTCGGCGACCGCGCGCTCGCGCATCCTGATCACGCCGGAACGCCTGGCAGCGCTGCAGAGGCTGCGCGACGCGCGGGCGCCTGCTTGGGACCGGCTCGAGGAGGCATGTGACCGCGACGTCAAGTCCCCGCTCCGATCGGGCTACGAGGCATGGGACTGGGCCGACGCAGCGCTCTCTCTCGCTCTGTGTTACCGGGTGACGCGCAGTACGGAGTACGCGGACGCTGCGATCGGGTATTTTCGCGCGCTACTCGACGATCATTACAAGCTCGGCGACGCGGCGGGAGGCGACGACGTGGTGCACCACGACCACGGCTATTCGATCCGTACGCACGGCTGCTTCGGCGCCATCGCTTACGATTGGCTGCGTGACGCCCCCGGGATGACTCGCGACCTCCGCGAGCACGCCGCCGAGCGGTTTTTGGCATGGACGCGATGGTTCGGCGAATCCGGGTACAACCGCGATCAGCCCATCGCCAATTACTACATGGGCTATTTCGGGGCCGTGGCGTTCGGTGGACTCGCGCTCGACGGTGAGGACCCGCGGGCCGCGGCGCTCCGCCGTCGAACGAAAGAAATGTTCTCGTCGGAGATTGTCCCTACGTACCGCGCGAAGCTCGCGGGCGGCGACTTTCCCGAGGGTTGGCAATACGGAGACATGGTCGCCACGATTCTCGCGATTTACGTGGACGCCGAGTCGCGAGCCAACGAGGACAAGTCCGCGCTTGCGGAGCTCCCGTGGCTGCGCGAGCTCGTGGCGTACCGAACGCACGCCTTGTTGCCCGACGGCAAGCACACGCTCGATACCGGAGACTGGTCCGCGAAGCCTGCGGTGGCGCCGCCGCATGCGCTCCTCGCGCTGTCGCTTGTCCTTTCGCAGGCCGATCCTCTGGGACGGCAAGCGCGGGCGCTCGCGCGCGCCGCCGCAGATCCTCACGAAGAGTGGCCTTGGCTTGCCGCCCTTGCGGGCGATCCGTCCTCTCGCACGACGGACGACCCTCGCCGCGGGCCGACGAGCCGCCTCACGCCGGGAACCGGGGTGGTGACGGCGAGGACGAGCTGGTCCCAGGACGCAATCTGGTTCGCGCTCGCTTGTGCGCCGTCGCTCTCCGACCATCAGCACCTGGACGCAGGCCACTTCGAAATCGTGCGCGGCGACGATGCGCTGATCGTCGACGGCGCGGGGTACGGCTCGTACTCGAGCCTGAGCCACAACGTGATAGCCGTCGACGACAAGAGAGAAAACGACAACTACGCCCCCAACCAGGGGACGTGGAGCGACTCCGCCAAAATCGCGCGCTTCGAGGATCGCGGCTCGATGGTCTACGCGCTCGCCGATTACGCTTCGGCGTACAATCCCGCCGGTTATCCGAAGGAGCACTCCGCGCGGTCCGTGTCACGGGCCGAACGCGAGGTCGTCTTCTCGCGTTCGGCGGTGCCCGGGCTCGGCCCAGGTTCGGGACGCGCCGTCGTCTACGACCGAATGACGTTGGCGAAGCCTGTCTACGCTTCGACGTTTCTCCTGCACGGCGGCAGTGTTCCGGCCGAGTCTCCGGGAGGCGGGATTCGCTTCGTCGTCGGGCGGAGCCAAGCGATCGTGAGCACGATCGTCCCCGGGGGGGTGTCTCACCAGC
Organism: Polyangiaceae bacterium; assembly: GCA_035622655.1. Lineage (GTDB taxonomy): Bacteria > Myxococcota_A > Polyangia > Polyangiales > Polyangiaceae > Palsa-1150. Next base: position 4,196 of record DASPUY010000122.1, on the reverse strand, counting down.
TCGTACGCGAGCCCACGACACTCGGCGATGGTGCCTACTACGCGAACAGCCCTCCGGAAGGGACCACCAGCGTACGCGTGGAAGTGCGCTCGCCCACCGGGGACGTGGAACGAAGGTTCTTGCACGCCATCGTCGTGGCCGGCGGCGACGCGCGGGCGCCCTCCCCCGAGCGGATCGAAGGGGAGGGGGTCGATGGCGTCGCGGTCGGTGATGAGGCGTACGTGTTCGAGCGCGGCGCCGTTCAGCTCCGTGCGCTGCCCGTCGTCTACCGCGCCCCGATCTCGGCGGTGCGGCACCTGGTGGCGTCGCTGGCGCCCGGGGCGCATTATGCCGTCGGCGTGGAGCGCGAGGGCACCATGTGCCACGTCGTGCTGCGGCCCGGCGAAGGGATCGTGGCATCGAGCGCGGGCACCCTGCTGCTCGACGTCACCCCGAGCTGTTCGCTCGCGTCGCCGTCCGCACCTTGAAGTGTCGACAACTCGAAGTGGGGTTGCCGCCGTTGCGGGTGCACATCGCCCGAGATCACTCATCGTGTCGGGGCGCGGTCGAGAGCAGCCACGCCCTGCCTACCCGTCCGTCGATGCCGTCCGGCCTCATTGACGCCGGCCGACCGCACCGCGGCTGTGACCAACGGTCGCGGAGATCCATGGTCGCTCGGGGGCTCGCGCGCGCGTGCGGCGTTCGTCCGCTGGCCTACCGCGTGCTCTTGCGTTTGGGCCCATGACCTTCATTGCAGAGAGCGAGGCGCTCGCCACCGACATCGGCAGGTACCGGGTCGTCGCGGAGCTCGCACGAGGTGGGATGGGCAACGTCTACCTGGCGATTGCCCAAGGCCCGGGAGGGTTCAACAAGCTCGTCGCCGTCAAGGAGCTCAAACCCGAGTTCTGTGAAGACGAGACGTACGTCGCCATGTTCCTCGAGGAGGCCCGGCTCGCCGCGCGGCTGACACACCCGAACATCGTGCAGACGTACGAAGTGGGCTCCGACGGCAGCCGGCACTTCATGATCATGGAGTACCTCGACGGCCGGACGCTCTACCGGATCGCCAGGCACCTGACCCGCTACGACGGATTTCCCGTGGGCGCGCACCTGCGCATCATCGCCGAAGCGCTCATCGGCCTTCACTATGCGCACGAGCTTTGCGACTTCGACGGCCAGTCGCTGCAGATCGTCCACCGCGACGTCAGCCCCCTCAACGTGTTCTTGACCTTCGACGGTCAGACCAAGGTCGTCGACTTCGGGATCGCGAAGGCCGTCGACTCGTCGCTGGAGACGCGCACGGGGATCCTCAAGGGACGCATCGCCTACATGGCTCCGGAGCAGGCGTGCGGCGGCAAGGTCGATCGTCGAGCCGACGTGTATTCCGGCGGCGTGATGATCTGGGAGGCGGCGGCAGGAAGGCGGCTCTGGCCGAAGATGACGGACGTCGAGGTTCTCTCGCACGTGCTGCGCGAAGGACCTCCATCCTTGCGGTCTGCATGTCCCACCGCGCCTGCAGAGCTCGACGCCATTTGCGCGCGGGCGATGGCGCGGCAGGCCGACGATCGGTATCCCAGCGCGGCTGCGCTCGTCGAGGACCTGCAAGCGCACCTCGCCCGCCGCCACGACGCGATGCCGATGCGTGAGATCGGTGCCCTGATCGGGCGGTCCTTCGAGGCCGAGCGCCGAAAGATGAGCGCGATGATCGAGGAGTCGATCGTCCGCGTGCGCGATAGTCCGCAATCGGACCGTCTGGCGATCGCCAACCGCACGTCGGGTACACAGACCGTGAGCATCGTTCGCGCTCAGCGTGACGATCTCGGCAGCCTTCCGTCGCTGCTCGCACACACGCCTTCGAGCGACCCATCGTTTCGGCTCGCGGACGCGGCGGCGAGCCGTGTCGCAACCGACGCGCGCCGGGTCGCCGGCGTCACGGCACCCACCGGCAGATCGCCGCTGATGTGGCTCGGAGCGACGACGGCCGCGTGCGTCGTCTCGACCGCCGCGGCGCTGGCGTTGACACGTCACCCGGGTCCGTCGCCGTCGATCCAGGTGCTGGCATCGTCCGGTGAATCCGCTCCGGCTTCGATCGCGGCCCCGGCGCGCGTCGAGGCTGAGCTTGTCGACGTGTCGATCCGAGTCACCCCGGCGACGGCACAAATCACGATCGACGGTCTCGCCGTCCGCGGCAACCCGTACCACGTGCGGGTCGAAAGAGACGGGAAGACCCACCGGATCGTCGCCCAGGCGGACGGCTACGATCCGAAGTTCGAAGACGTTTCGTTCTCCGGCGACGTCATGATCGACATCAACCTCGATCATCGATCACCGCCGCTGCGCGTGCTGGTCACGCACACGCCGCCGCCGGTCCCCGCGCCGCCCGTCCGTCCCTCCAAGGTCGCGCCCGACGGCGCTCGCGTCGCGGCCGGACCCGATCCGGCGGTCGCGCCGCCCGCCCCCGTTTCCGCGCCGGCGACAGTACCGCGGGAGCTCGACCCCGCGGGCGGTCGGCCGCCGCTGCGCCCCATCGTCACCGCGAACCCCTATGGGACCCCATGAGCGCGAGCACCACTCTTTGCGGACTTGCGTTTTTCTCCGTCATTCTTCCCCTCACGCTGTTTGCTCGTGCCGCCTCGGCGGAGGAGCCGACCGACGTCACGCGCGACGCCGCCGGGCACTTTCAACGCGGCGTGGCCCTCTACGGCGAGGCGGATTATCGAGCGGCGCTAGTCGAGTTCAAACGCGCCTATTCCGTGTCGCCGAACGTTGCGGTTCTCTACAACATCGGAGAAACGCAGTACCAGCTGCAGGACTACGCGGGCGCGCTGACGACGTTCACGGGGTTTCTCGCCGAATCTGGGCCGAACGAAACACATCGCTCCGAGGTCCAGAGCACGATCGAAGTGCTGCGCACGCGCGTCGGACACATGATCGTCGCCACGGATCCTCCCGGCGCCGAAGTCGCGATCGACGACCAGACCATCGGTAAGACACCGTTCGAGGACCGGATCCTCGTCAGTATCGGTCGCCGTAAGGTCACGGCATCGATGGCCGGCCGATCGGCCGTGACGCGTTTCATCGACGTGGCGGCAGCCGACAACGTTGCGGTGAAGCTGTCGCTGCCGGCCACGCCATCGGAGGTTCCCCCGGAGCTCTCGACGCTTCCACCCGCTGCGACGACGGTCCCGTCGAAGACGGGCTCGGGCACGACGCTCCGCATCGTCGGCTGGAGCGCGACCGGCGTGCTCGCCGTCGGAGCCGGCGTCTCCGGCGTGCTGGCGCTCGAGGAGGCGAGCCAGCTGAGCAAATCGAGGAATTCGTATCCGACCACGGAAGCCGTCCTGAAGAACGAATCGCGCCTCACGAGCACCTACTCGATACTGGCCGATTCATTGACGGCAGCGGCGATCGCGGTCGGCGGCATCACCCTTTTTTCCACGGTCTCTGCCGCGGTGCACCAGCATTCCCACGAGGGCGCGGCCCGCGTTTGGGTGGGGCCGGCATCGGCCCATTTCGAAATGACTTTTTGACGCGGGCTCGGTCCGAGCTTGCGACTGCGGAGCGATTCGATGCGGATGAGCGGACTCAATCTGGCTGTGACGACGACGGCCGCGATGTTGCTCGCCTCTGCGGCGTGCACGCTGCTCGTCGACAAGAGCTCCTCGCAATGCGCCGTCGACTCCGATTGCTCGAGGTTCGGTGGACACCCATACTGCCAGTCGGGGGTTTGCGTGGCGTCCGGGCTCTCGCCGGCAAATTGCTTCTACGGGACGCCGCAGCAGCCGGTCGACTTTCTGAACCAGTGCAGCACGGCGCAGTGTCTCTCCTTCGACAACTGTCAGGAGATCGGCCTGTGCGGAGGCGTCGACAACATGGACGCCGCGCTCGTGCCGCCCACCCCGCTCGAGGCCGGCAGCACCGCGTCCGACGCCGCAAGCGCGGAGGACGGGGGCGTCGACGAGCTCCCGAGCTGCATCGACCCGAACAACGGGCGCGCGTCCGTCGTCGTCCTGACCGGGTCGAGCAATTTCCCGCCGCTGCTCGGAAAGCTGGCGCCGCTCATCTTGGCAACGGGATACACGCCCGTGTACCAGGTCACCAACTCGTGCACCGGGGTGGCCTCCATCCTCGGCAGCACGCACGTCATCAACGATCCGGCACCCGGATCGAGCGGCAATCACGCGGAATACTTCCAGCAGGACGGAACCTCCGTGCCG
>DASPUY010000121.1:0-3016 GCA_035622655.1 Polyangiaceae bacterium | reverse complement strand
TCAAGCCCTTCGACGAGTGGCCCCGGGGTCTGACAAAGGACAAGCTGACGGCGTCGCTGAATGCCGAGCTTTCGGACGCCTTTCCCGGAACCATTTTCAACTTCTCGCAGTACATCCTCGACAACGTCGAGGAAGCCACCGCCGGGGTCAAAGGAGCCAACTCCGTCAAGATCTTCGGGCGCGACATCGAGCAGAACGAGGAGTACGCCGAGCACGTGGTCGACGTGATGCGAACCGTGCCCGGGATCGCGGACCTCGGGCTCTTTCGGTCCCTCGGGCAGCCGAACGTCAAGATCACGCCCAGTCGGCGTGAGCTGGCGCGCTACGGCCTCAACACCGGCGACGTCGCGAACGTGGTGCAGTCGGCGCTAGGCGGCCTCACGGGCAACGGCTCGCCCATCGTCGAGGTCTACGAGGGCGACAAGTTCTTCGACCTCACCGTCCGCTGGAAGGAGGCGTACCGCTCGTCGCTCGAGGCCATCCGCGAGATCACCGTCTCCACGCCTTCGGGCGCGTACATCCCCCTCGGGCAGATCGCCGAGATCAAGCAGGTCATGGGACCGACCTCGATCTACCGAGAGAACCTGCAGCGCTACGCTCCCGTCAAGTTCAGCGTGCGCGACCGCGACCTCGCCGGAGCCATCGAGGAGGCGCAGCAGCGCATCGCGAGCAAGGTCCGCCTGCCGTACGGCATGCACCTCGAATGGGAAGGCGAGATCCAGGAGCTCAAGAAGGTGGAGGCCAGGCTCGCGGTCATCATTCCTCTGACGCTGCTGCTCATCGGAGTGGTCGTCTACATCGCGGTCGGCAACTGGGTGGACACGATCATCGTGCTCGTCGACATCCCGGTCGCGATCACCGGCGGCGTGCTGGCGCTCCTCATCACGGGCGTGAACTTCTCGGTGTCGGCCGCCATGGGCTTCATCTCGATCTTCGGGATCGCGATCCAGGACGCGATCCTGATCGTGACGTACTTCCAGCGTCTGAGGACGCTCGAGGGACACGCCATCGAGCAGGCCGCGCGCGAAGCGGCCGAAAAGCGGTTCCGGCCCGTGCTCATGACGACCCTCGTCGCGATGCTCGGACTCTTGCCTGCGGCGCTGTCGAATGCGATCGGCGCGCAGACGCAAAAACCGCTGGCCATCGTGGTCATCGGCGGGTCGCTCATCCTCGCCGTCCTCACCCGCGTGCTGCAGCCGCCGCTGCTCGTGCTCGCCCACCAGTGGATGGAGCGGCGCGCCGCCGAACGCGGGCAGCCTCCGATGGTCCCGTCACCGTGAAGCGAAGCTCCGGGTGACCGGAGATCCCTCAAAAAGCGAGCTCAGCCCGTCTCCTCGGACACGTTCCGCAGGCCCTTTGCGGCAGGCTGCCGGCCGAGCGGCGACCTCAAGGAGCTTGCGCCCCGAGATCCGCGGGGGCAAATTTGGGAGTGGCAGCGGCGTCGCCAGGAGGTTGCGCCATGACATCGAATCGGGAAGCTGTCCGATGGCGAACGAAGTCGCCTCGACGTCACGCCTCGACGTCGAGGCCCGACCGCGTCCGATTGCGCAGGACGTCCCCCCTTTTCGCGATCGCCGTGACCACGCTCGGTTGCAGCGTGCATCCCGGCCTCGCCAACGCGCCGGCGCTCGGAACGGTGCCTCCGAGCGGCGGTCACGAGCACGACGCGGTCGCCAATGGCCGTGACTCCTGCGAGCGCTTCGGGGGCGGGAGCCCGCTGCGCCCACACCTGCCTCCTTGCGAAGGCGATGGCTTCTCGCAGCCGATCCTCCGGGTCGGCGCCGTACCGGAGCCGAGGCCGGCAACGGATTTCGAATTCATGTACCTTCGCTGGGTGCGATGCTCGAGGCTGGACGACTTCGAGGATGGGTACGCCCTGAAAGACTCGGTCGCCGTGCGCGAGCTGTTTCCCCACACCACGTGGTCCAACCGCTGCGCCGACTGGATGCATTGACCGAATGACATCGACCGGCGCGCAGGCGGCTCCGATCGAGGCACCGAGGTACGATCTCGTGGTCGTCGGCTCGGGCCCGGCCGGGCAGAAGGCGGCCATCGCCGCGGCCAAGCTCGGCAAGAAAGTCGCCGTGGTCGATCGGCGGGAAATGGTGGGCGGCGCGTGCCTTCACACGGGCACGATTCCGTCCAAGACGCTGCGCGAGGCGATCCTCTACTTGACGGGATTTCGTGAGAAGAGCTTCTACGGGAGAGACTATGCGGTCTCCCACGAGATCACCGCCGCCGACCTCGCGTTTCGCGTCCAGAAGGTCCTGGAGCGAGAGATGGAGGTCGTGCGGACCCAGTTCGGCCGCAACGGCGTCGTCCTGATCCCGGGCTCCGCGCGGTTCGTCGACGCGCACACCCTCGAGGCCACATCGGCGGGGGAAACCGTCCGGCTGAGCGCCGATCACGTGCTCATCGCATGCGGCACCCGGCCGGCTCGCAGTCCGACCGTGCCGATCGATGGGCAGCGGATCCTGGATTCCGACCAGCTCGTCGGCGTCAAGACATTGCCCCGGGCAATCATCGTGGTCGGCGCGGGCATCGTTGGGCTCGAATACGCCTCGATGCTCTCGGCGCTGCATATCCAGGTCACCGTCATCGAGGCACGCCCCACGGTGCTCGATATCGTCGACCGGGAGCTCGTCGACTGCCTGACGTATTTCATGCGCGCGCGTCGGGCCGTCTTCCGACTGGGGGAGCGGCTGGTGTCGGTCGAGGCGCAGAACTCTCGGGTCGTGGCGCGCCTCGCGAGTGGAAAGGAGGTTCATGCCGATGCGCTTCTGTACGCTGTCGGACGCCAGACGAACGCCGACCTGCTGAACATTGACGCAGCCGGCCTGACGGCCGATTCCCGCGGACGCATTGCGGTCAACGACGTGTTCCAGACTGCGGTGCCCCACATCTACGCCGCCGGGGACGTGATTGGCTTTCCGGCGCTTGCTTCGACGTCGATGGAGCAGGGCCGTCTGGCGGCCTGCCACATGTTCGGGCACGCGATCGGCCATCGCTCCGAAGC
>DASPUY010000120.1:0-9654 GCA_035622655.1 Polyangiaceae bacterium | reverse complement strand
CATGACGTTCGCCGCAACGGCAGCCGACGATCTCTGCGGCTCCGGCGGGGCCGCCTGCGTTCTTCCGTGCGCGAGCGACTCCGATTGCGCGCCGCTCGGCAAAGGCGTCAGCTGCTCGTCCGCGTGCGGCAGCCAGGTCTGTACGCCGTACCAGTAGGCATCGCCCGCCGACGTCCGTCCTGCGTTCCGCACGGAGCGTGACACAACCCAATGACGGACGAACCGTGCTACACGCAGCCGGATGAGCGGGGCCCGTGCGTCTTCAAGGGGCGGTGTGAACGTTGGCATCGTCGGCGCCACGGGCATCGTGGGCGACCTGCTTCGCGAGATCCTGGGTGAACGCGAGTTTCCGGTCGCGTCGCTGCGCTTGTTTGCCTCTGCCCGATCCGCAGGCAAGAGCATCCCCGGGAGGGATCGCGCGATCCTCGTCGAGGAGGCCGCCACGGCCGACTATCGAGGTCTCGACGTGGTCTTTTTCGCGGCCGGCGCCTCCACGTCCCGCAAGCTGGCTCCAGTCGTCGCTTCGGCGGGCGCGATCGTGATCGACAACTCGTCCGCCTGGCGGTCCGACCCCGAAGTGCCTCTCGTCGTCTCCGAGGTGAACGCTCACGCTCTCCACCGAATTCCGAAAGGCATCGTGGCGAACCCGAACTGCACCACGATGGCGGCCATGCCCGTGCTCAAGCCGCTCCACGTGGCGGCGGGATTGGTCAGGATGGTCGTCAGCACCTACCAGGCGGCTTCCGGGGGAGGGGGTCTCGGGGTGAAGGAGCTCGAATCGCAAATCCGCCGGGCTGGCAGCGGGTCGGCCAGGCTCCTCCACGACGGCCATGCCTGCGATTTCGAGCCGCCGAAGAAGTGGGCGGTTCCCCTGGCGTTCAACGTCGTTCCGTTGAACTACGAGATCGTGGAGGACGGGTACACCGAAGAAGAGCTCAAGCTTCGGGACGAGAGCCGGAAGATCCTGGAAATTCCAAAGCTCTTGGTGTCCGGGACCTGCGTTCGCGTTCCGGTCTATTGCGGCCACTCGCTGTCGATCAACGCAGAATTCGAACGAGACATTTCGCCATCCGCGGCGCTCGAGATCCTGCGTAGCGCAGCGGGTGTGGTCGTGACGGACGTGCCCAATCCGCTGGAAGCTACCGGTCGCGATCCCGTGTTCGTAGGTAGGGTGCGCCGGGACCCGACCGTCAAGCACGGCCTGGTGATGTTCGTGACGGGCGACAACCTCCGAAAGGGGGCGGCGCTCAACGCGGTGCAGATCGCCGAAGCGCTTCCGCCGGCTCGTTGACGGGGCTCGTTGCCCGTCTCGGGGCGGACGCCTACAGCGTGAAGGTCGCGACGACGTAGTTGCACACGCCGCCGCCGGTCCCGCTAATCGTTCCGAAATCCGCGAACTGCAAGGTGCCCGCACACTGCGTTCCGGCGCAATTGAAGAATCCGACCCCGCCTTGAGAAGAATCGGGGGAGGGCAGGCCATCACAGTAGAAATAGTTCGTGCAGTCGGTCGCAGGAACCTTGCAATTGACGGACGCAAGATCGACGGAGCCGGGACAAGAGCTATCGGAGGCGATCTGCGGCGGCGGCGGCAATCCGAGCCCTGCTTCCGTGACGAGCCCCGCATCGGTCCCCGTCGGGTACAGCGTGGCAGTCCCCTGGACGGGCTCACCGCAGTAGCTGGGGCTCGTGCTCTTCGTTTGACTGGAGCAGGCGACCCACGCCGTCGCCCCCAGGGCGATGAGGACTCGCAGAGCGGTCATGATGCAGTTTTAGCAGAGTGCTGCGAGAGGGCGTGCCAGGTCCGGCGCCGCCGCCGCTCCGTTCGAGCGTGCCGTTCCGCTTCGACCGGGCGCGGCCTGCCCACGCGGGCCCTTTATGGTTGCGCCGCCGCCGGGAGGTTCGCGCGGAGCGCGTCTGCGAGCAGCGGCGCCAGGGGCACCGCCTCGTGATGGGGCGGCGTCTCCGCGGGTGGTGGAACGCTGTCGGTGGTGATCACTTTGGCGATGGGTAGCGCCCGCAATCGATCGGCGGCCGGGGGGGCGAAGAGCCCGTGGGTCGCGATGACGACGACAGGCGGCTTCGCGCCGCGCGCGAGCAGCAAATCCGCGGCGGCGGCGATCGTACCGCCGGTCGAGATCATGTCGTCGACGATCACCGGCCGACGGCCGCTCACGTTCCCGACGACGTGCTCCGCCGCCACCTCGCTCGGACCGAGGCGCTGCTTGACGACGATCGCGACGGGCAGGTTCAAGAGCTGCGCGTACCGTTGCGCGAGCTTCGTTGCACCCAGATCGGGCGCGACGATCACGCCGTCGTCGAAGATGTGGCGTCGTGCCGCGTGTGCGAGCAACGGCACGGCCGTCAGCAGCTCCGCGGGAAAGGAGAATCCGGCCTCGACCGCGGGATTGTGAGGATCGACCACGACGATCCGGTCCAGCTGTGCGCTCCCCAGCGCTCCCGAAAGCACTCTCGCGCCCAGAGCCTCGCCCGGCCGGCTGCGTCGATCCTGCCGAGCGTACCCGAGGTAGGGGATGACCGCCGTGATTCCCGAGGCTCCCAGCCGCCAACACGAATCGGCCAACAGCAGCAGCTCGAGAAGGTGCTCGCCGCCGGGGGCTTGTAAGGGCTGGACGATGGCCACCCTCCGACCGCGTGCTCGCTCGTCGACGCGAACGAGGATCTCCCGATCCGGCGTGCGCTCGAGCGATCGCGGCAGAACGACGCCGTTCAGCTCTCGCGCGACTGCGTCTCCCAGAGCCGCGTGGGCGGTCCCGAAGAGAACGTCGATCCCGGCCGGTGAGCTCATCGTCAGTGGCCCGGCACCGCCGCATGCGCGTCGGTTCCTGCGCGCTGCAGATGCTGACCGAACCAGCCTGCGGCCAGTTCGGCGACCCGCTCGAGCGCCCCCGGTTCCTCGAACAAGTGCGTGGCATGCGCGACGACCTCGAGGCTCTTCGGGCCTCCCAGGTTCCGGAAGGCGGACCGGTTGAGCGCGAGCACTTCGCGGTCGTCGCCACCGACGATGAGCAGCGTCGGCGCGCGAACGTGCGGCAGCCATGTCTCGGCGAGGTCGGGCCTGCCGCCCCGGGACACGACGGCGTCCACCACGCCGGCGCGCTCGACGGCGGCAATGAGCGCGGCGGCGGCGCCGGTGCTCGCCCCGAAGTAGCCGACGCGAAGGCCGCGGGTCTCGTCGCGGCGTGTCACCCAGTCCGTTGCGCCGACGAGGCGTTGCGCGAGCAGGCCGATGTCGAAGCGCAGGTGGGCGTCGACGGCGTCTTCGCGCTCCTCGTCCTCCGTCAACAGATCGAAGAGCAACGTCGCCAACCCCGCGCGCTGCAGGACCCTCGCCACGAGGCGGTTGCGCCGGCTTTTGCGGCTGCTGCCGCTGCCGTGCGCGAAAAGCACCACGCCGCTTGCGCCGTGAGGCACCGCGAGATCCCCGTGCAGCTCCGCTTCGGCGGTCGAGACACGCACCGACCGCTCGAGGGGCTTTTCCTCGTGATCCCGCGATCGATCGAGCAGCGCCACGACATCCTCGTCCTCGACAGGGTCGAATTTTTCGTACCAGAGCCCGATCGCGTAGAGGTGCGCCTGTGGCGAAAGACAGACGATCTGGTCCGCCTCCGAGGCGAGCGCCTCGAGAGTCGCCGTTGCTCCCACCGGAACCGCGAGCACGACCGCACGCGGCCCCCGCCGCCGGATCGCCCGCAGGGCCGCGCGAGCCGTGCCTCCCGTGGCGATTCCGTCGTCCACGAGCAAGACGGTCTTGCCCTCGAGGTCCGGCGCGCCTCGCCCACGGCGCAGCCGCCTGCTGCGGTCATCGACCTCGGCGGTTTTGCGGGCCACGATCTCTTGCACTTCCTGCTCGGTCGCGCCGACCTCCCGCACAATCCGCGCGTCGATGAAAATCTCGCCGCCCTCTGCGACGGCTCCCATCCCCAGCTCCGGCTGGTCGGGTGCGCCGAGCTTGCGCACGACCCACACGTCGAGCGGCGCATCGAGGGCTTGAGCCACCTCGTACGCCACGGGGACGCCGCCGCGGGGCAGACCCAGAACGATGGGGAACTGGCTCCGGAACTGCGAGAGATGCTTTGCCAGCTCACGCCCGGCATGTGCCCGATCGTGGAAGCGGCGTGGGAAGGTCATGTCGGATGTGTCGTGCGTCATGCTCGCTGCCTCGTTCAAGACCGATACCGAGCCTCGGCTGCGCGCGGCAGCCTCTTCTCGAGCGGGGCTGGAGCGCGTCGCAGCATCTCCCGCAACTCATCGAGTGGACGCGTATTCGCGATGTCCTTGGCCGTGCACCATCCACGTCGTGCCTGGTCGACGCCATAGCGGATGAGCTCGAGCTCCGAAGCCCGGTGAGCGTCCGTGTCGATCACCAGTCGCGCGCCCGAGTCGCGCGCCATTCGGACGAGCGTGTCCGAGAGATCGAGCCGCTCCGGCTGGGCGTTGATCTCGAGCAAGACGCGACGTTCGCGCGCAGCCCTCACAATCTTCGCCATGTCGATCGCGTAGGGCTCGCGTTCGCCCAGCAGGCGGCCCGTCGGATGCGCCAGGACATTGACGCGCGGGTGGGCGAGCGCCGAAAGAACGCGTTCCGTCATGGCCGCCTCGGTCATTCCGAACTTCGAATGCACCGCGGCGATGACGACGTCGAGCTCCGCAAGCGTGTCTTCATCGAGGTCGAGGCGTCCGTCCGCCAGGATGTCGACCTCCGCCCCCTGCAGGATGGTGATCCCGGGGAACTCCCGGCGCACGGCCTCGATGAGTCGCCGCTGCTTCAGGTACCCCTTGCGATCCATGCCGCCGGTCATGCGGAGCGCCTGGGTGTGGTCCGTGATCGCGAGGTACCCATAGCCCCGCGCGGCGCACGCCTCGACCATTTCGCGCAGCGTGCTCTTGCCGTCGGTCGCGTCCGTATGCATGTGCAGATCGCCGCGAAGATCGCCGAGCTCGACGAGCCGGGGTAGCCTCCCTTCACGAGCGGCGTCGATCTCCCCGCGGTCCTCGCGGAGCTCGGGGGGGATCCACGGTAGACCCACGGCGCGGAACACCTCCTCCTCCGTCCGGCCGCCGATGCGGCGCTCGCCGCGGAATACGCCGTATTCGCTGATCTTCAGATCGCGCTTCACGCCGAGCGTCCGGATCGCGATGTTGTGCGCCTTGGATCCGGTGAAATAGTGGAGGGCCGCTCCGTACGAATCCGGCGCCACGATGCGAAGGTCCACCTGCATTCCGGATCGCAGCGTGACCGAACACTTGGTTTCGCCGTGTGCGAGGACCTTCGTCACCTCCGGGTAACTCACGAAGTGCCGCGCCACGGCGGCCGCTTCCGTCGACGCGACGAGCACGTCGATGTCGCCGATCGTTTCGCGACGACGCCGCAGGCTGCCGGCCACGTCGATCGCGGCGACCTCCGGCGCCGCCTTCAGGTAGGCCACCAGCGGACGGGCATGGGCGTCGGCCTCGGCGAGGCGGAATCGACTCGCACGAGCGCGCTCCGCGGCGCACCCTTGGAGGATGCGTTTCTCGAGGACTTCGCCGATCCCGCGGACCGAGTGGAGCTTGCCGTCCCTTGCCGCGGCTTCGACGTCATGAAGGGTCGTCAGGCCGAGCTCGTCGTACAACAGCTTCGCGCGCTTCGGCCCCACGCCGTCGACACGCATCATCGTGACCAGGGTCGCGGGGACCTTCGTCACGAGCTCCCGTCGCAGCGCGAGATCGCCCGTCGTGAGGATCTCCACGATCTTGCCCGCCAGGTCCTTTCCGATTCCCGGTAGCTCCGCGAGGGCCGCCGGATCCCGAGCGGCGATCGCCGATGCAGGCTCTCCCAGTGCCTCGATCGTTCGCGCTGCGGTGCGATACGCGCGGACGCGAAACGGATTGCCGCTCTCGATTTCGAGAAGATCGGCGATCTCGCCGAGCACGCGTGCGAGGTCGACGTTATCCACGGTGGGCCTGCGGCGGGAGGGTGAGCGTGCGAAACTGCTCTTCTGTGAGGAGCGGAATCCCGAGGTGGCGCGCGCGAGCGAGCTTCGATCCCGGATGGGCGCCGACGACCACGAAGTCCGTGTTCGCGGCGACGGCGGCCGACGGTGTGCCGCCGAGGTCCCGCACGCGCTTCTCGGCGGCCGCGCGGGGAAAGGACGAGAGCGTGCCCGTGAATACGATCCGCTTTCCTTCGAGCGATCCGAGCGAAGGCGTCCGCTCCGAGCGCAGCACCACGCCTCGCGCGCGGCATGCCTCGATGACCGCTCTGTTCTTCGGCTCCCGAAAGAACTGCGCAATCGCGCGGGCGACGGCCGGTCCGACGCCCTCGACGTCCATGAGCTGCTGCTCACTGGCCGAGCCGATTGCATCGAGATCGCCGAAGTGCTCCGCCAGGTCGCGTGCCGTCGACTTGCCGACCTCGGGGATGCCGATTGCATAGAGAAACCGTTCGAGGTCGATGTGTTTGGCGCGCACGATCTCCGCTACGAGGTTTTTCGCGGAAATGTCGGCGAAGCGCTCGAGGCGAACGAGATCTTCTTCGCGCAGCGTGAATAGGTCGGCGACCGTCTTCACGAGCCCGCTCTCCGCGAGCCGCTGGGCCGTCTCCTGCCCGAGCCCGGCGATGTCGAGCGCATCACGCGATGCGAGATGGACCATGGCTCCAACGAGCTGCGCAGGGCACGAAAGACCTGCTGGGCAGCGGTCGACCGATCCGTGGGCTTGAATGCGTGTCCCGCATGCGGGACATCGCACGGGCATCCGAAAGGGGGGCCCACGACGGTCGCCCGGACGGGGGACCCGCGCGAGCACGTCGGGGATCACGTCTCCGGCGCGTACGACACACACACGGTCACCGACGCGCAGGTCCTTCCGCGCGATTTCGGTGGCGTTGTGGAGCGTCGCCCGTTTGACGGTGACGCCACCGATCTCGACGGGATCCAGCAGCGCAACGGGCGTGAGAACCCCGGTGCGCCCCACTTGCACGACGATGCGGCGCATGACGGTGGTGGCCTCGCGGGGCGCAAACTTGTAGGCGATCGCCCAGCGAGGGTGTCGCGCGGTCGCTCGTAGCCGAGCGCGGCTCGCTACGTCGTCGACCTTGACGACGATGCCGTCGATCTCGTACGGCAGCGCGGAGCGTCGCCGCTCGAGCGAGTCGTGGAATGCGATTGCCTCGTCGAGCGTACCGACGGCGCGATTCTCCCGACTCACGGGCAGGCCCAGGTCGCGCATCGCCACGAGCTCTTCGGTGTGCGTCGTGAATGCGGGGATGCCTTCGCGCGCAAGAACGTCGTAGAAGACGACGTCGAGGGGTCGTCCTGCAGTGACCCGCGCGTCGAGCTGACGAAGGGAGCCGGCCGCCGCGTTGCGAGCGTTGGCGAACGGCTCTTCGCCCTTGCGCGCGAGCTCGTCGCGAAGCGCGTCGAATGCCGCTTTCGTCATGAGCACCTCGCCGCGCACCGCCAGCCGCGCAGGCGCTTTTCGCGCCTCGGTTCGCAGGCGCAATGGAAGCGAACGAATGGTTTTTACGTTCGCGGTGACGTCTTCGCCGCGCTCGCCGTCGCCGCGCGTCGAGGCGGAAACCAGACCGCCGCTCTCGTACACCACCTCGATCGAAACGCCGTCGAACTTCGGTTCGGCGACGAAGGCGCGGCACGGATGCCCGAGCGCCTCGGCGACGCGCTCGCCGAACGCCGCGACCTCGGCCGCGCTCGCGACGGAGTCGAGGCTGAGCATCGGGGCGAGGTGCCGGACGGATCGAAACGAGGCGAGCGGCTGGCCGGCGACCCGCCGAGTGGGAGAATCCGCAAGAGCGAGGCCCGGGTAAGCGGCTTCGAGCGCCCGGAGCTCAGCATAGAGGCGGTCGTATTCCGCATCGGTCACCTCCGGCCGGTCGAGGACGTAGTAGAGGTAATCGTGTCGGCGGATCTCGTCGGCCAGGTGCTGCATGCGGGCGAGGTTCTCGTCGGTGCCGGAAGCCACGGCGCAGCAGCGCTGCATCGCCGGTGCCACCATCCGCGCGGCCCATACGCCTCCACTCTCGAGCTGGAAGGGGGGGCCAATACCCGGCAGGGCAGCCGATGCGGGCGCAGGACGTACGCGTTCGAGCGAAGAATTTGCGCGCCGCCGGTCGGGATCGGCTGCGAGCGGCCGAGCGGCGTTCAGCCCTTCGTCGCATTCGCGGAGTGCGAGGGACGGCGGCCGGTGGTTCGCCGGAGCGGTTTGGCGCTCCTCGCGCCCTCGCGGCCAATCGTGGCCCCGGCGGCATAGCTCCACTTCCCTCGTGCCGGCTCGGCGTGAGGCAACGCTGCAGCGCGCGCCTCGTAGGTAGCCCGCGAGACTCGGCGCTCCTCGTGCACCATCTCGGCCCAAAGCGCGGCTTCGTGCGCGGCGCTTGTCTCGGTAACGCAAGCGACGTTGAAGCGTGCAACGGCGACGCGCGTCCTGGCGCCCGGGATCCGTCCCTCGGCCGTGGAGCGCAGGTTGCGGAACACGTCCTTACCATGCTGCGCGTACCAGAGGAGGGTGTGCGCCGTCGAGAGCGCGCCCGCCCAGGGGTACCGGCGTAACCTCCAGCCCGCCGACAGAGCGTTCAGCGCTTTCTCGAGCGCCGCCTGCTCTTCTTTGCGCTTTGGCGGGCGCCGTTCGGCAAAGAAGAGCCCTGTCCCGAGCTCGTCACCATCGACCCCCCATACCTCCTTGATGCCGAAGTCTCCGGGCCGCTGTGCAACGAGCGATCCGTGCGTGAGGTCGAATCGCCCCAAAATGAAGAGCGACAGGTCGTCGGCGAGGTTTTCGACGAAGCGCATGCTTTCCATCGCTTCGGCGTAAGTTTCGCTCGGAAAATCGGTGAAGCACATCGCCTCGACCGCCACTCCGGCATGCGAAAGATGCAGAATGGCGTCGCGAACGGTTTCGACGGGGATGCCCTTGTCGATGAGGGACACTACGCGCGGCGCCGCGCTCTCGACCCCCAGTGCTGCGCTGAGCTGCCCGCCGCCCGCCAGCTCGCGGCACCGCTCCGCCGTCAGCGAGCGCTCCGGGCGCATGTCCGTCGCCCACTTCACGTCGAGGCCCCGCTGTGCGATTCCGCGCGCAATGCCCGTCGCCATGCGGGGCGGGAACACGTCTTGCGAGAAGTAGAAGACCCGGGCGCCGTACTTGTCTCGCAGCGATTGCAGGTGATCGAGCACCGTCTCGACCGGTCGCTGCCGGTATCTGGCCGTCCCCACTTCGGCGAGGCCGTAGTGGCAGAAGGTGCAAACGCCCCAGTAGCAGCCTCGCGTCGGGTCGTACGGCAGCACCAGCTCCGGCGCCATGTAGCGATCGAGGGGTAAGCCGTCGAAGTCGGGCGGGGGCAGGACCGACATGTCCTCGATCGTGACGCCCCGAATCACCCGCCCTTGCGATGGGGGATCCTGCCCGCGCTCGATGGCCCGCGCCAGCTCGAGCAGCGCGTGCTCCCCTTCGTAGATCACCGCTGACGAGAACGGGCCGAGCGCCTTCTCGAGCCGGCCTCCTTCGAGTCGCAGGAGCATTTGCGTCATCGCGGGACCTCCTGCGGTCACGTGCACGCCCGGCATGTGCGTGCGCGCGACATGCGCCAAGGAGTACGCGGGCTGCAGCTGGCCCGGGAATGCCACCGAGATGCCGACC
>DASPUY010000119.1:0-13719 GCA_035622655.1 Polyangiaceae bacterium | reverse complement strand
CCCGCCAGTACAGCCAGCTTTCGACGACGACGTCTTCGTGCACGTTCGCGCAGCTCCCGAACGGCGCGATCGACACGATGACGAACCTCGTGCGCTTCGGGCTCATGACCTTCGACAACGACCCCGGACCGGGAACGGGCGTCACCGGCCCTGCGTCGAACCTCGCCGTCTCGTCCACGCCGTTCACCGGGATGTGGAGCTACTTCCCCGGCTGGAACGGTGGCGGGAGCGCAACCTACTATTCCGGCTCGCCGCAGAATTGCACGACGCCGCAGCTCTACGTCGTCGGCGCCCGCAACCCGGCGGCGCCTCCCTGGGAGGGCCGCATGGTCGGTTTTCCGACCGGATCGACGACCCAGGCGCAGGCCAACGCGGAGGTGCAGGAGGTCATCCTCGCATCACGGCCGTACGGCGGGACGCCCCTTGCCGGCATGTTGACCGACGCGCAGTACTACTTCCAGACCGACCCGAACGGTCCCTTGCAGACGGACGCCTACGTTCAGGGCGCATGCCGGACGCAGAACATCATCATCCTGACCGACGGACAGCCTAACGAGGACATGCGGCCGAGCTGCGCCGCCAACAGCCCCCAGACTTGTCCGTTCTTGCAGCCCTGGACAATCGCCCAGAATCTGCTCACCACGACCACCGGGTCACCCGTGGTGACCTACGTCATCGGTTTTGCCCTGTCGAGCTACAGCGACCCGGGCGGCTCGGGCACGTGCTCCAGCCTCGTCAGCAACGGGAGCATCTCGAGCGCCTGTGCGCCCAGCAACCCGTACGTGAGCCCCACGTTGCCGAACTCGGCGACGCCCAACCCGAGCTACGACGCAAACCTCGCGGCGTGCTGCGAGCTCGAGCAGATCGCCGTTTATGGCGGAAGTACGCACGCGTACTTCGCCGACAGCCCGGGAGATCTGCAGAACGCTCTCGGGTCGGTCCTGGGCCGCATCACCCAGAACGCGACGACGCGCGCCGTGCCCGCCTACTCGCCGGTGATCACCAACGTCATCGCGAGCGCCACGACCCCGAACCAGGACATCTTCTACGCCTCGTTCACGCCGTCGGTGGGTCAGCCGTGGTCCGGCGACATCCAGCGATCGCGCTTCTTCTGCCCGAGCTCGTCGGGGTCGTCCGGGTCCTCGTCGGCCTCCTCGTCGATGTCGTCTTCGTCGTCTTCGAGCTCGACCGCGTTCAACGCACTTCAGGGCGACGACTTCGCGCAAAACCTCAACTCGCAGGGGGGCTTCACCCGGACGTTCATCGCCTTCGAGCCCACGCTCTCCAGCCCCGGCGGCAGCGGATGGAACAGCATTCGCCCTTTCATTGCATCGACGCCGCCGGACGGAGTGACCACGTTCGGGGCGACCACGTACGCCGGCCCCGCGTCGAACGTCATTCCGAACATTCAGCCCGCGGCGATCCAGGGGATCAACATGGCGACGGGCCCGACGCAGGGGTGCCCCTATACCCCCAACAACGCGCTCGGAACGCAATACATGACGCCCACCCAGTGCGCCAGCATGGTGCTCGACTTCGCGTTTGCACAGCCGGCGACCGCGTTCAGCGGCCCCTCGAACTTCACGTTCAGCTCACGCTTCGGTAATGCCTTCGGCGACATCTACCACGCCACGCCCATGGTCGTGGGCCCTCCGGGATCGCTCCTGGAGGATCCGTCGTACCAGGCGTTTCAGTTGGCCTGGAGCAACAACGTGAAGTGCGGGACGAGCACCTCGGGGAGCTCGAGCTCGGGCTCCGCCAGCGGTCAGCCACGGCCGACGACGGTCTACGCGGCCACGAACGACGGCCTGCTCCACGCCTTCTGGGCCGACGAGACCACACTCGAGAACAACGAGCAGTGGGCCATGCTCATGCCCGAGGCGTATCAGAACATCCTGTCGACCTATCCGTCCAACCATATCCAGCTGCTGGACGGCTCACCCGTCGTGAAAGACGTCGTGTGGGATCGATCCATCTCCACCAACACGTCGACCGCGTGGCACACAATGCTGGTGGCGGGGTACGGCCCCGCACAGGCGGGTTACTACGCGGTGGACATCACCAACCCGTGCCCTCCCACCACGGGGTCGACCGCATCGGGCCAGACCCCCGCGAGCGGCCCGGTCTTCCGCTGGCAGCTGACCCCCCCGATGCCCTCGGGAAACTACCCTATCTTCGGCAGCTTCGCCGCGACGCCCGCCATCACGACGCTGTTCATGAACCCGGACGGAGCCGGTTCCCGCGACATCGGCGTCGCCATTCTGCCCGGAGGCTGGAACGGGCCTCCCACCAACCCCCAGCAGTGCACGAGGCAAGCCAAGACCGCGGCCCAGGTTTCGACGCCGCCGAACAACACCTACGTCACGCGACCGGCGGTGCAGTGCTGGGCGCCCTCGAGCGTGACGTCTCCGACGACGAACACCCCAATCGGGGGTGGACGCTCCGTCGCGATCGTGCGTCTCGATACGGGTGAAATCGTCCGCGTCTTCGCCTCCGCCGTCGACACGGCGCCGTACCCCGGCGACACGCTCGCGGCCAAGGGCCGCATCATCTCAGTCCCGTTCGACTCCCCCATGACGGGGACGCCCGTCGTGTACCCGAGCGACGTCGGCGCCGACACAACCAAGTTCTTCATCGGGGACGCCGACGGCGGGATCTGGCGGTTCAACGTGTCGGATCCGAATCCGTCGAACTGGACCGCGTCGCTCTTTCTCGACCTCTACAACACGACCGTCGACACCAACCCGACCACAACCTCCTGGCAGGATGGCCAGCCGCTCGAGGTCACCCCCGTCATCTCGCTCAACTCGCAGAACCAGCTCGTCATCAACGCCGCCACGGGCACGACGGAGTCGTACACGAACAGCGGCATCTACTACGTCTACTCGATCACCGAGACGCCACAGGGTTCCCCGCCCGCTCTGGCCGCCAACGTGAACTGGTACTTCGGCCCCCAGTCCGCCCCATCGGGCTCTCCATCTTCGACCTTCCGTCAGGGCGAGCGCGTGTCGGGGCCCATGACGGTCTTCAACGGCTCGCTCTACTTCGCTTCCTACTACGCAGGCAATCTCTCGACGGCGTCGTGCACGAACGGCGATGCGCGAATCTGGGGCATGGACTTCGAGACGCCCTTCTCCCCCTCCGGGGGCCCGCTCTGCACCGCGAATCCGAGCCCCTGCCGTGGCAACGGCGGAGTGTTCACGTTGAACCAGACCCCCCCGAGTGGATTCGTCGACGTCGGCCAATCGTTCCCGGGCAGGGTGGTCCCCGGCGTCGCCGTTCAGGCCACGCCGGCGTGCGGCACGCTCACCGCAGCGCAGGACAACTACATCGGAAACACGACCCACCAGGTCACCAGCAGTTTCACCCCGGGGGCGTTCTCGCTTGTCGGGCTCGTCGGCGGCATTCCGGCGTCGAACGGAATGAGCGAGAATCCGTTCTCGATCGCGCTGCCGACGCCGACGGCTCCGACGTTGATCAATTCCTGGGCGGCGGTGCTCGAGTGAGCCGAGCCTTCGTCCTCATCGGCTTGTGGGCTGCATCCTCGGCCGGTTGCCGCACGGTTCCGGAGGACGCGGCGACGGCCACGAGCGCCCCCGCCCCGGTGCGCGCAGCTCCGCAACCCACCGATCATCTGGCCGACGGCGAGCTCCTCGAAGGCGACGGTCGTGCGTTCGACCTGACGCTGCCTCAAGGTTTTCGCGTGGAAGGCTCGTTCACCGATGCGGTCCTGGCGTCCGGCTCGGCCCCTGTACATTCGCTCGTGCAGTATCTCCGGCCGCGCCTCGTCGGCGGCGACTTGCGCGAAGGGGAAGCGTCCGCCACGTTCGAGCACGTGCAGGTCGCAAAAAAACCCGGCCGCACGCTCACGATCCACGTTCTTTCGGCCCGACGGGAAACGCGACTCGAGGTGCACGACGAAACCGCTCCGCAGCGTCCGACCTTGCCCGACGATGCCGCCCGGTGGCGCGCGGTCGGCCTCACCACGGACGGCCGATTCCTCGATCCCACCCACCTGGACTGACGCCAACGGCAACCGGGCCCCCGAAGGCTCCGAACGCGCGGACCGCCCACACCGCGCACATCAGTGTGTAGGCGAAGAGAGCGCATGCAATCGCCACGCGACCGAGCGGACGCCGGTGAATGCCGATCGCCAATCCGTCGAGCGCCGAGCTCACGGTCGCTCCGATCAGAAGCACGAGGGCCGCCAGCGCCGGTACCACTGCGGGGTGCATCTGGAGCGCTTCGCGGAAATGACCGCGCGCCAGAAGCTCGACCGCGCGGGTCATTCCACAGCCGGGGCAGGGTCTATGAAGAAGCCATGCGACCGGGCAGCGCTGCCATCCGAGAGCCGTCGGCGCCAGGGCCACCACCCAGAGCGCTGCGGTCCACGCGACCCGTAGAGCGCGCCTCTGCCAATCGCGAACGCCCGCTCGAGTTGCGGCGATGCGATGACCGAAGAGAACGGCTTGCGATTGCCCCGAGAGGTCGGTTTGCGACACGGGCCTGGGGCGCGAGTGTATCATCATCGCGCGTGTTGCCCGTAAGCCGCTGGCCGAGCCCATGGCCGTAATCGTCGAGAGTCGCCGGCAAGGCCCATGACCGCAGTCGACGGTACGCTCCAGGGGTCGGCCGCCCGGACAGGGACTTCTCCATCGGGCACTGCCGAAACGGCCCGTGCGGCCGGGCGCGGCGGCGTCGCCGTGCTCGGGGCGAAGGTGTTTTTTCTCGTGACCGGCTTCATTCAGCAACCGCTCTTGCGGTTCGCCGTCGGCCTGAACGATTTCGGCGCCCTCGCGCAGGCGCTGGTCGTCGCGAACACGGTCAACAACGTCGTCGTTTCGAGCGGAACGCAAGGGGTGAGCCGCGTCGTGGCCAGCGCTCCGGGCCGTGAGGACGAAGTCCTGCGTGCGACCTTGCGCGTGCACGGTCCGATGGCGCTCTTCGTCGCGGGTGCGATGGCCCTCGCAGCCCCGGTGTACGCGCGCTTCGAGCACGCCGAGGACGTCATCCCGCCGCTGCTGGTGCTTGCCGCCGTGGCGCTTCTTTACGGGCTGTACGCACCGCTCATCGGGTATCTCAACGGGCGCAATCGGTTCGGCCGGCAGGCGGCGCTCGACGTGACGTTCGCGACGATGCGCACCGTCGGCCTGGTCGCGTTTGGCCGCGCGTTCGTCACGCACGGCCTGTCCGGCGTGCTGGGCACCACGATCGGATGGGTGGCGGCTGCGTTCTTCATCGTTCCGCTCGCCTTGCGATCGACGGGATGGGGCAGAAAGACCGCCGCGGACCGGGTACGACCTGCCGGGGTACCTACGCCGAAGGCGTACATCACGCTGCTGCTGCCCATTGCGGGCGCGCAGCTCTGCACCAACGCGCTCCTCCAAGCCGACATCGCGCTATTGGGCCGCTTTCTCAGCGAGAGCGCAGCGCCGATGTCGAGCAGCGCGCGCGACGCAGTCAAGTCCTCGCTCGCCATCTACAAAGAGTGTCAGACCTTCGCGTTTCTTCCGTACCAGCTGCTCTTCAGCGTGACGCTCGTGCTCTTCCCGATGCTCGCCCGCGCCCACGCCGAGGGCGATGCTGCGGCGGTTCGCGAGTACGTTGCACGCGGCGCAAGGCTCGCAGCCATCTTCGGAGGGCTGCTCGTCGCCGTCATCGTGGCGATGCCCGAATCGATGCTGGCGTTCGCCTACGGGACGGCCGACGCACACCACGGGGCCGAAGTGCTCCGCACGATGGCGCTCGCTCAGGGAGCCTTCGCGATGCTGGGTATCGCGACGACGGTCCTGACCAGCATCGGACGCGAACGCGCCGCCGCCTGGCTGACGCTCGGCGCCCTGGTCGCCGTCATGCTGGCGTGCACGCTACTGGTGCCCGCTGCCCCGTTCGGGCATGCCCAGCTCGTTCGATCCGCACAAGCGACGGCGATTGCCTTCGCGATCGCCCTCGTCATCGCAGCGATGCTCGTGCGGGCTCAGACCGGAGCCTTCGTTCCGGCATGGACCGCCCTGCGTGTAGGCATCGCCCTCGTGGCGTGTTTCGCGCTCGGTGCGTGCATCCCGCACGTGGGACGCCTGCTCACCCCGGTCATCGCCCTGTTCGTCGCCGCCGCCTACCTGATCGTGCTGGTCGCGACGCGCGAGATCGGCCCCGCGGAGATCGGCTGGCTGCGCACTCTCGTCGCTCGACGACGCTGACTCCAACTCGGCGCCGGGGGACAGGTCACTGCGAGCCGATGACGAACCCCGGCCAGTAGTGGCCGGCGGTGACGGCCCCGGCATCCGAGGCGAAAAGCGAAAGGATGAGATAGGGTTCGAACGGAGGGGTCCCGGCCGGTTCTCCCGCCTGCGCGGGCGGCTGTTTGACCAGGGTGACTTGCAGCGAAAGGAGCAACCCGTTTTGCACGGCGGTCGGAGCCGTGATGCTCGGAGTGAACGTGAGAACGCCGAGCGGGTTGCCCTCCGCGTCGGTATTGTCGGCCCCCATCACGAGCCAGTTCGGCATGGGCCCGTTCGAGAAGGCTGCTATCGGCAAGCTGGCGGATTGGCCTTGTGACAGCTCGATCTGCTCGTCCTCGACCGTCGTCGGACCGGCGTTGAAATACACGTCGCCGGCGGGGGTCGGGACGCAGGGATCCTGACTCGCCGCGGCCTGGCTGTTGGACCAGACGCGCTGGTACGTGAATTGTCCCTCCGTCCATCGGTCCTGGCCCAAGCCGAGTATGTCGACGCACAGATCCGCGATCTCGCCGCCGGCGAAGAATGCCCACGGCTGGCTCGCCGCGTCGGTCAGGTACCAACCGAGGTACTGGGTGCTGTAGGGGTTTCCACCGGGAGGCACCTCGCCGCCGTGGGGATCGGTCGTCGCCTCGACGATCTCGTGGCTCGCCGCCAGGGTGGCCGTCTGTTCGAGAGAGAGCTGTGGAGTGTTGCCCGCGACGGCTTCCGGCTCGCACAGCGGAATGATCGCGTAGGGTACGTCGAGCGTTCCCACTCCAACGCTGTCGTGATAGCCGCCGATCGTCACGCACGACAGCGCGCCGTCGACGTTGATGACGACGGAGCTCGGCATGTAAATCACGTACAGCGTCTGGGCAGTCGGCGCGGGAAGCGTCCCGGCGTTGAACAGCCCCGTGAGGTACGTCTTCAACGAAGCGGTCCCGCCGATGGCGCTGTCGGTGTAGCAGGGCTGGACGGACTGGCCGTTCACCGTGTCACAGGTCGACGTTCCGTCGCCCGGCGGTGCAGCCGCGATGGAGACGTGGGGCCCGGGCTGCCCAACGCAGCCGGCGGTCCCGCAGTAGTCCTTGGTGACCGTTGTCCACCACGAAGTCGACGTGATCCCGTCGTCGAACGCTTGCAGGTCACTGACGAAGGTCGGGGCGTCCGCCTGGTTCACGTTCGCGTACTGGCTGGGCGCGTACGTAACCGTGACGATCTCGGGCGCGGTCAGGATTCCGCCCCCGTTATTTTCCACCTGGGGAAGCGGTGCATGCGTGCCGACCGCACCGCTCCCGCCGCTGGCGCCGCCTCCGCCGGACGACGGGCCTTGTCCCGAGCACGCAAGAAATGGGAAAAAAAGAGACGCAATACCGATCGCCGCGGCGGCGCGCACCGCGACCCAAGGCGTCATGTTCGCGCACCAAAGCATCGGACAGCTTGCCTTCCTTCCATGATGCGATCGTTTCTCTACGTGGTCGCCACAAATCCAGCGAGCCGCCTCGAAAGGGACGGGACGACTCGCCGGACAGCTCCCCACCCACGCGCACCCGCATTCTGCGCGCGGATCAGCAAGCGCAGTAACCCCCGACGCCCGATCTCAACGGGCCATGCACCCGGCTCGCGACGGCTGCGTCTGCAGGACCGGACACGCGCACCCCTGCAGCTTGACGACGACGGACGACGATGTCGAGAAGGAATTCTCACGCACCCGCCCGCCCACCGCTACGCATCTGCGTCGACCCGACGCACGCCCCGGGGGGCGCCGGACGCGAGAATTGCCTGGCGTAACGTGCTCGATAGCTCCGCGCTCGCCGCCACCGTCTCGCGCGATCGCTCCCGTCCGTTGCCGAGCGGAGTACCCGCGAAGGCGAGGTGGTTGCCGGCGCGGTCCACCAGCCCACGGGCCACGCCGAGGTCGAGGAGCTCGCCGACGGAATCGATGCCAGTTCCCCAGCGGATCTCGAACTCCGCTTCCTGAAAGGGGGGAGCGCACTTGTTCTTCGCGATCTTGACCCGGGTCCGACCCCCCACCGACTCCTCCCCTACCTTGACCTGACCGATCCGCCGGACGTCGAAGCGCATCGACGCATAGAACTTGAGCGCATTGCCGCCCGTCGTCGTCTCCGGCGGGCCGAAGGTCACGCCGATCCTCTGACGCAGCTGATTGAGGAACATCAGCGACGTCTGAGCCCGATACGCG
Organism: Polyangiaceae bacterium; assembly: GCA_035622655.1. Taxonomy (GTDB): domain Bacteria; phylum Myxococcota_A; class Polyangia; order Polyangiales; family Polyangiaceae; genus Palsa-1150. Next base: position 5,295 of record DASPUY010000119.1, on the reverse strand, counting down.
GCCGCGGTCAACTTTCGAAGCGCCTGGCTCATCAAGCGAGCCTGGAGCCCCATGTGGACGTCGCCCATCTCGCCCTCGAGCTCGGCCTTCGGAGTGAGCGCTGCGACCGAGTCGATGACGACGAGGTCGATCGCCGAGGAGCGCACCAGCATCTCGGTGATGTCGAGCGCCTCTTCGCCCGTGTCCGGCTGGGAAATGAGTAGCTTGTCGGTGGCAACGCCGAGCGCGCGCGCATAGGCGACGTCGAGAGCGTGCTCGGCGTCGATGAATGCCGCCACACCGCCGGTTCGCTGAGCCTGGGCAATCGCGTGGAGCGCGAGCGTCGTCTTCCCGCTCGACTCCGGACCGTAGATCTCCACGATTCGCCCGCGCGGATATCCGCCGATGCCCGTCGCCAGATCGAGCGCCAGCGAACCGGTCGAGATGGTGGCGACCGGCTCGGGATTCTCGTTGTCCCCGAGCGTCATCACCGCCCCTTTTCCAAACTGCTTTTCGACCGCCACGATGACGCCCCGCAGAGCGCGCATCTTCTCCGTCAACTGTTCCAGCATCGATCTGCTCCTTCGTTCTGCCCCGCCCACCGTTTTTTCCGACGCGCCGCCGGGGGGGGCCTGGCATGCGCACCGGATCTCGGTCGCCTCGTGGTCGCGGGATGGCGCCACGGGGCGAGCTTTTTCTTGCCTAAGCGGCGGCTGCGACGACGCGCCGGTCGAGAACGCGAAAGGCAATGGCCTCCGCGACGTGCGGAACTTGGACGGCGCTCGAACCGTCCAGGTCGGCGATCGTCCGCGCAACGCGAAGCACTTTGCCGTAGGCCCGCGCAGAGAGAGCCAAACGCTGGACGGCCGCCGACAGGACGCGCAGCCCCGCGGCACAAGGCTTTGCGACGCGCTCGAGATCGCGGGGTCCGAGGGTGGCGTTGGTGGCGGCCGCCACTTCGCCGCAGTCTCGCCGCTCCCGCTGAAGGGCGCGGGCCCGTTCCACCCTCGCACGGACCGCGGCACTCGACTCTCCGCAGGCAACCCCATCCAGCGAAGCCACGTCCAAGGGCGGGAGAACGACGTGAAGGTCGATCCGGTCGAGAATCGGCCCACTCATCCTCGCGCGATACGCGCGGATGGCCTCGACCGAGCAGCGACAGCGCCCCGACCCGTCGCCGAGAAAACCGCACGCACACTGGTTGGATGCACAGACGAGCAGGAAGCGCGCCGGGAACGTCGCCGTCGCCGACGCCCGTGAGATGGTGACCACACCGTCCTCGATCGGTTCGCGCAGTGCTTCCAGCGACGAGCGCCGGAACTCCGCGAGCTCATCGAGGAAGAGCACACCCCGGTGCGCCAGACTGACCTCTCCCGGGCGGGGTACGCTCCCCCCGCCGACGAGTCCGACACCGCTCACCGTATGGTGAGGGGCCCGAAAAGGCCGCGCGCGCGAGAGACTGCCCGCCCTGGCGAGCAACCCTGCAACACTGTGAACCGCCATCACCTCGAGAGCCTCGTCGGTCGATAGGGGTGGCAGAAGACCAGGCAGTCGTCGGGCGATCATCGTCTTGCCCACGCCCGGGGGTCCGATCATGAGAAGGTTGTGATCCCCGGCAACGGCGACCTCCGCGGCCCGCCTCGCCGCCGCCTGCCCTCGTACATCGGCCAGATCGCAGGTCGGCTCATGGGGATCGCAGCGTGAGGCCCCACGGGGGATTGGAAGCTCCCTTCTGCCAAGAAGCGCATCCACGAGCTCGCGCAACGAGGCGACCGTTCGCACGTCGATCCCGTCGACGAGCGCGGATTCGGCCGCGTTCGCGCGTGGAATGATGGCACGCTTGAGCCCCCGCGCCCGGGCTCCGAGGAGGTGGGCGAGGACGCCCCGGAGCGGCTGAACGGTGCCCTCGAGAGACAGCTCGCCCACGAGCAGGACCCCTCGCAACGCCTCCCGTGGAGCGGCTCCGACCGCGCCGAGCGCGGCGGCGGCGATGGCCAGGTCGAATCCGCTCCCCGTCTTCTTCACGTCGGCGGGCGCGAGATTCACGACGACACGGCATTCGGAGAGGTCCACGCCGAGGTTGGCGAGAGCGCTCTTCACGCGCACCCGGCTCTCGCGAACGGCGGCTTCCGCGAGCCCCACCATCTCGAAGAGGGGAGGCCCGCGCGTCGCCAGGACCTCGACGCGAACGGGATCCGCCCGAAGACCCACCAGGGTGCCGCTGTAGGCTGTAGCCAGCATTGCGACGAGGGCTTGCGATCCGCATGCCGGCCTCCGACCGATCGCGGGATTGGCCTGGTCTAGCGGCTCTTTGTGATGCTGGCTCCAAGCCTCGAGCTGTCCGGGGACACTTCGTGGTTGTCCGCCGTCCCCTGTCGACCCGCCTCCCCCTCCGGACCCCCCTCCCCCAATCTCGGACGCGCCCGTAGAGTGTTTTCCGCTCGCGTGCTGGGAGGCTTTTTCGCGCAACCTTTTGGCGGGCGGACTTCGCCTGCGACGCATGCGGGGCAAATCTGTATTCGTCTTGTATCGAGATGACCGAGATCGTAGTGTGTTCGGTCACGATCAAAGGAACGTCTAATGCCAGCGAAGAAAAGCACCCCCCGTGGACCATCGAAGGCCGCATTCGTGAGAAGCCTCCCATCCAACACGCCGGCGAAGGAAGTGGTCGCCAAGGCCAGGTCGGCAGGCATCGTGCTCGACGTGGGATACGTGTACAACGTCCGGAGCACCTCCAAGTCGTCCGCGAAGAAGAGGAGCGGCAAGGTCGAGGCCGCCGCAGCCCAGCAGGCCAACGGGGGATCTCCGAAGGCTTCGCGCGATGCGTCGGCCACCGAGTCTCTGCTCATGGCGGTCGGTTCCGAACTGGGGCTCGGACGCGCCATCGAGATCCTCGAGGCCGAGCGCGCGCGCGTCAGGGCCGTGCTCGGGGGCTGACGCCCGTCGAATCGACAAAGGCCGTGGCGGCTGGTAGTTGTTGCGGCGCTTGAGCGCCACCGGCCGTTCGTCGCATGCACCTCGAGCCTCACGGCGCGCCGCGACGGCCCACGAGGTCGAGCCACCAACGGAGTCCGGCACGCCTCGCCCGGCCTTCTACACGCGGGGGCTCAAGCTTGCGCGAAGCTTCGTCGATTTCGAGCAGGCTTCGCTCGACAAGGCGCTCGCAACCAGTGCGCGGTACGCGCACGGCCGACTGCTCGACGTCGGATGCGGGGACAAGCCGTACGAAGGCATTTTCGCACCGCATGTCGACGAATACGTCGGGGTCGAATACCAGGACACGTATGCCCAGAGCGCCAATTTCGGCAAGGGCAAGGCCGACTTCGTTTACTCGGGAGATCGCCTGCCGTTCGACGATGCGTCTTTCGACACTGTCCTGTCGAGTCAGGTCGGAGAGCACGTCCCCGACCCGAGAGCGTTCTTCAAGGATCTCGTCCGCGTGTTGCGCCCGTCGGGAACGCTGATCGTCACGGTCCCGTTCTCGTACCGAATTCACTCCGTGCCGAACGACTTCCATCGGTTCACGCAGTATGCGCTAAAGGAGTACGCACGCTCTCTCGGCTTGGCCATCGAGGTGCTGGAACCGAGGGGAGGATTGTGGACGGTCATCGGCGCAAAGCTGACCACGCACATCGGTCACAAGTACATCCGCATCGGCGGAGAGCTGCAGCGAATCGGAGGTCTCGGCTACGAAGCCACGCGGGCGGAAAAACCGCGATACTGGGCGCTGCCCGTCGCCGCCCCCGCGATGTTCGCAATCGCCGCCGCCGCTCGGGTACTGGACCGCATCGACCCGGACGATTCCGAGACGCTGGGGTATCTCCTTGTCGCGAGCAAGCGCGCGTAGCATCGACGCGAGCCCGAGGGCGCCCATCAGGCTCACATCGACGCGTCGCAGAACGTCGACAACCCCGACCCGATCCCGCACGTGTGGATCAACGTCGGCGGGCTGCTGAAGCTGCATAGTTGCGTGATGCAGGGACCTCCATCGCAGTCGGCGGCATCGAGGCAGAGCTGAGCGCCCATCGAACCGCTGCAAGACGGGCCCTCCTGGCAACTGGGGGGGCTCGTCGGAGACCCGAGCGACAACGTGAGGCAGCAGATCTCGCCCCCACACTCCGCCCCCGAAGCGCATAGCACCGTCACCGGAGCAGAGCAGGTTGCATCGTTGGACGCGTCGCACACGCTGGACTCCAGCGCGTAGCCGCTCGTTGCCAGGTTCGTCGCGATCGCGCAGCCGGCAACCGCGCCGCCCATCACGACCGCCCCGCCCATCGCAACCGCGCAAAGGAAGGTGACGGCGCCACCCACCGCGAAAGCGCGCGGCCTTCGCCCACCCGAGAGGCACGCCTCTGTGCGCGGTCTCGGCGGCGGCGGGGAGGTGGGCGCGCGCGTCAAAAGGAGCTCCGCATCCCGATCCCGACCCCCGGCCCGATCGGTGCGGCGGTGATGGCCACCGTTCGCCTGGCGTCCTCCCAGCCTAGAGCGAGAAGGGCGGCTCCAGCGCCGAAGCCCACCGCCGTGACGGCCCACGCCGCGGCATTCCAGCCGACGAGCGTTGCTATGGTGCTGTTGGCGTTGAGCCCATCGAGCGAACAGACCTTCTCGGCGTTGCAGTTCTCGTCACGCACGTTTTTTTCGTGGAGCAGGATGCCGGACGTACCGATCGCCACGATCGCCGCTTCCGCGCCGACCGAGATTCCGATCCAGCCGAGGGTGCGGAGCGTCCGATTGGGCGTGCGCGGGGGAGGCGGCTCACGAACCTCCGTGCTCATGGGCCTCTGCGAGGCCGGCTGGTCGCTCGTCGGGGATTCGACCACCGGCTGGCTTGAAGCGGCGCCGAGTCGGGCGGAGCTCGTCGCGGTGCCGGAGCCTTCGCTCTCGGCGAATCGCGCGGCGCATCCCGAGCAGGCCAGGGCAGCGGCAATGAGCCCGAGGGATCCCAGACTGAGGGCACTGCGCATTGCAAGCCGAGAGTAAGCTCGCAACGCGCGCAAGTCCCGGGGGAAGCGACGTGTCGTTACGCGTGTGCGACAGCGCTCGGGCGGCCTTCGGCAGCGCGCCGGGCGGTACAGTCCCGCCGTGATGGGCCACGTCGACGACCCGCGCGGGAGGCCGGCCGGCCGTCCCTGGGTTCGCTGGTCCACGCGCCGGCTCGTCTCGACGGCTCGACGCGAGTTGAGAAACGCTGGGGGATGCCTCCTGGTCGTCCTCACGGCGGCCGCCGGGGCCATAGCGAGCTGTCATTCGGCGCCGACCGCCGGGGCGGCGTGCCGCACCCCCGATCAGCTCGTTTGCTCCGGCGTCGATCGCGCA
>DASPUY010000118.1:0-3653 GCA_035622655.1 Polyangiaceae bacterium | reverse complement strand
CATGGCTGCTGCTGCGTGCGAGGGCTCGGTGCTGCGGCGCGCGCATCTCGGCCCGCTATGCCGTGGTCGAGGCGCTGGGAGGCGCCCTGTCCGTGGCCATCGCGGATCTCGTCCTGGGGAGCGCGGCGCCGCACCAGTCAGCGAGCGTCGCGCTTTTCGTTTTCGTCGTCGATGATGCCCTGGCAATGGCGCTGCTCGCCGCCGGCTTCATCGACGCCGAGCACATGTACGTACCCGATTCCATCACCATCGCCGGGACCGCGATCGGTCTTTCGACGACGTGGTTGCGGGGAATGTCTCTGGCGACGACGCTCGAAGGAGCAACGCTGGGGTTCCTCGGCGTCTGGCTCCCGTTCGTCGTCCTCTACCGGATGGTTCGCCGACGGCAGGGCATGGGGCTGGGTGACGCCAAGCTCGTGATGCTCACGGGCAGCTTCTTCGGTTGGCAGGGCGCGGCGTTCGCTCTGTTCGCCGGTGCTGTCCAGGCGACGGTTGCGACCATCGTCCTTCTGACGATCCGCGGCCGCATCGACGAGCCGGAGAGCGTGGTGGCTCAGCGCGCCGCGCTTCGGAGCGCCGCCGAGGCAGGAGACGACGAAGCGAGGAAGGAGCTCGAGCAGGACCCGCTCGCCAGCCCTCCCGGAGAAGGAATCCTCGCGGCGCGGATGCCGTTCGGCCCGTTTCTTTGCCTCGCGACCATCGAGTGGATGCTCTTCGCCGGGCGAATCCATGAAATGCTGCCCTGGCTCGAGTGAGAGCCTAAAGGGCGTTCCACACGCCTTGCCGCTGCCATCCCTTGGAACGCCGCTCTAGCGCGCTCTAGCGCGGTTTTCCTTGGCATCGATCGCGTCGAGCGAAACGCGCTAGGGACGCCGCGGGAGCGGCGTCCGGGGGCGAGCGAAGCGAGCACGGGGCGGAGCCCCGGCGACCCGCCTGGAGCGCTTCGCGCCTGAGAGGGCGCGCCCGCCGAAGGCGGTTTCCATGGCCTCAAGGCCATGGAAAAGCGCTCTAGCACTACTCGGTCAATTTTGTTCTTTCCATCCGTCGCGTTTTGCGCTCAATAGAAGGACGTGGACGCGAGCGATTGGGAAGGACGTTTCGACCGATTTGTGCGGCCGTTCTTGGAGGCTTGGCGCCTGAAGAAGCGGCGGCACTGGGCGCCCTTGTATTTGCGGGCACTTCTGATGCCTGGCGAACGCAAGAGCATCGAGCCTCTTGCCGCGCGGGTTGCGCCCGGGCACGAGCAGGAGTTGCGGCACTTCGTAAACGAGTCGGCCTGGGACGACGACGCGGTCGAGGGCGTGCTCTGGGAAAAGGCCGATTCGCTGCTCGGCGGTAATGATGCGGTAGCGATCGTGGACGACACGTCGCTGCCCAAGAAGGGCACCCACTCCGTGGGCGTGGCGCACCAGTACTGCGGCGCTCTGGGTAAGCAGGCCAACTGCCAGTGTCTGGTTTCTGTGACGCTCGCGAAGGACGACGTACCACTCCCCGTCGTGCTTCGGCTGTACCTTCCCGAGGAATGGGCGCAGGACGCTGCGCGGCGACAAGGGGTCGGTGTTCCTGAATCCGTCGAGTTTCTTCCCAAGTGGAAGATCGCACTCAACGAGCTCAAGCGCCTGCGCCGGGCAGGCGTGCGCTTTGGCAGCGTGCTGGCGGATGCAGGCTTCGGGGTCTGCGCGGAGTTTCGGAACGCATTGTCGGCTGCGGGGTGGCTGTGGGCGGTGGGGATCTTGTCCAACCACCGCGCCTATCCGGCGCATGTGAAGGTGCGGATGCCGCGACCGCATCCCCACGGCGGCAGGCAGCGAAAGCACGGGGTTCCGAGCCATGCGGTTCGCAGCGTCGAGGAGATGATCGAAGAGCTCGGACCTGAGGCGTTTCGCACGGTGACCTGGCGTACGGGAACGAAAGGACCGCTGCGCGGCGTCTTTGCCGTCCGGCGTGTGCGACTGGGCGATGGGGGGAAAGCGCGAGCCGGCACCGTCCTGCCGGGGCGTGAGGTGTGGCTCGTCTGCGAGCAACGAGAAAACGAGCGCAAGTACTACGTCACCAACCACGGCGAGCGCGCATCGACCCGAACGATCGTATCGGCCATCAAGGCCCGCTGGTCATGCGAGCAAGCGCACCAGCAACTGAAGGAAGAGCTCGGCCTCGACCACTTCGAAGGTCGCTCCTGGCGCGGTCTACGTCACCATTCGCTGTTGACCATGATCGCGTTTGCCTTCTTGCAACAGGAGCGACTGCGCGAAAATAAACCAGCGGCGTAACGAGAGCGGTCACCTACCGCTGACCCTTCCGGCCATCCGCCGGCGGCTCCTGCTCCATCTCGTTACGCCGTGCCCGCGCTGCGGCCTCAAGGTGAGGGCCTTCGCGCCACCATAAATTGACCGAGTAGTGCTAGCCAGACGGACGCCACTCGGGCCGCACGCCGAGCGGTCCCCGGAGCTCGACGAGCAGCTCGTGCGGGCGGAACGCCGACTTGTAGTCAAGCGACGGGCAATCCTCGACCCGATAGCCGAGATACAAGTGCCGGCGTCCGGTCGCATGAGCGTCGGCGAGCAGCGCCAGGACGTTCGCCGTCCCGAGCGACAGCCGCGAGTACTCGGGATCGTAGAAGAAGAAGGCGGCCGAGTAGGCGCGGGGCGTCGCGTCGAACAGTCCGACACCCACCAGTCGTCCGTGGGCCGCGTCGTCGTAGTACGCGGCTTCGCGGGCGCACGGGTGGGCGTACGCGAGCTCCAGCGCGTAGCGCTCGTGGGACTGCGGGTTCGGCGCCCAGCCACGCGCGCGCTCTTTGGCTGCATGCCAGCGACCGTAGAGCGCCAGGCGCGTGTCATCGACCTGCGGATCACCGACGACTCGCCGGAGTGGCGCGCACGCGCGCGCGGCTCGCCTCTGACTCTTGGTCGGGGTGAACTGGGCGACGTCGACGCGCAAACTGACACACTCGGTGCAGCTCGTGCAGGCAGGGCGGAAGTAAATCGGCCCGAAACGCCGCCACCCGCGCTCGAGAAGGCTCTCCATCTCGCCGACAGTGACATCGAGCATCAGGCAAACCTCGAGGCTCGCGCGACGGTCCGGCAGATACGCGCACGCGCGCGGTGGCTCGACAAAGCGCTCGAGGAGACGCATCGAAGGCGAGACCCTCCGTAAGGGCCATGCTAGCGCGGCTGGGGACGCGATCGAACAGCGCGCGCGTGGTAGGAAGGCTGGAGTAGCGCAGGGCTGCGGACCGGCTCGAGCGGGGCCCCAGCAAAGAGCTCCCTCGGTCGTGCTACCGTAGGCCGCCCGGCCCGTTGACCCCGCCCGCGCCTACTCCCAAGCTGACGTACAGCGTCGTCGTTCCTGTCTTCAACGAGGAGGGGAATGTCGATGCCCTGGCCGTCCGGGTCCTCGCCACGATGGAGCGGCTGGGAGAGCCGTTCGAGCTTCTCTTTGTCGACGACGGATCGCGCGATCGAACGCCCGAGCTTTTGCGTCGCCTCGCCGCCCGCGACCCTCGCGTTCGAGTGGTCCGCTTCACTCGCAACTACGGTCAGGAGGCGGCCGTCGAGGCCCTTTACCTCAACGCGCGCGGGCGCTGGCTCATCCAGATGGACGGCGATCTCCAGCATCCCCCCGAGGAGATCCCGAAGCTCATCGCGAAAAGG
>DASPUY010000117.1:0-16046 GCA_035622655.1 Polyangiaceae bacterium | reverse complement strand
CTCTTCGGAATGCGCGATGACGACGTCATACCCGTCGCCGCGCAGCCAGGTCGCGAGACTCCGAACGAAGGACGGATCGTGGTCCAAAACCATCACGCACTTCGGGCCGACCTGAGCCCCTCCGACTTCGCCTTTCGGCTCGGTCCCCCGAAGCAAGGCCGCGAGACGGGCGAGGATGATGTCGGTCTCCTCGCCCTTGCGCATGAACGCATCGGCCCCGGCTTCGAGCGCCACGAGCTCCGCGGCCGGCTCGTGCGAATCTGTGAGGAAGATGCATGGAATCGACCGAAGCGCGGTGTCGAGACGGAGATTGCGGATCACCGTCGTTGCGTCGATCCCAGGCATCATGTCATGGACCAGGATGGCCGCGGGACGGTGCGAAGCCGCGACACGAAGCCCTTCGTCACCGCTCACGGCCACGAGGACCAGATACCCCGCGTTCTCGAGGGTCCGCCCGAACGTCTCGCGAAAAGCGCCCGCCGAATCGACGAGGAGAACGGTCGTCGCACTGTCAGGAGGCGCGGCACTCTCGACCCCGCCCCCGTCGGCAAGGGCCATCCGGTCGGTCAAGCTGTCGTCATCGGTCGCGCGACTCATGCTCGACCCCTTGCCCACGACCATCCGAACGTCGAATCCTGATGGTCGTTAGGCTGCCCCAGAAAGCACTCGACAGTCAACGCGAGGACGTGCGCACCAGGGACGTCGTCTTGCACGGGACGCGCGCGCGCACCGCGCTCACCCATCGATCAGGGCTGGTGTCGCTGCGCGCCGCCCGCGACATGGGCGTGCGCAACGCGAGCCCCGCGGCGATGCTTGCGCAACCAGGTCGGAAGCACTCCGAACAGAACGAATGCAAGCGCCATGTACGCGCACGCAACCAGGGCTGCGAGAAAAGAGCTCATGTTGGCCTCGACTTTTCCCTCGTCCTCGCATCACCCGTGCCATGGGCCCGAACGCCGACGCCCGCTCGAAACGGGCTCTCTATCGGCGCAGCGCCCGCGCGTGCGGCCGATCGTGCACGAGTCGCGCAAACTCTGCGTCCGCGCGTGCATGCGCACAGCCTCCGTACGCCCGGGGGGGGCGTGGGGGGGGCGTGGGGGGGGCGTGGACAGGATCCGGAGAGGACGATGAGCGGCTGAGCCTGCTGTTCGACCCGGGCATGGCCGGTCCCGCGAACGGGAGCGGGGCTCGAGCGAGGAAGCATCACAACCTGCCGCAATGAGGGCATTTCACGGGCGAGAGGCGAGGCGTCGAGGAGGTACTGCAACTTGACGGGCGCCGCGGCAGCCGATGAGATTGGGTGTGCGAGGCGAGATGGGTCTCGCCCACTGGCGGGCTCGCCCGAAGGGGCAAGGGGTGGCGTACGGCGGCGGCGATCCTCTAGCGGCAGCAGGCGTTCGTCCGGGCGAAATCGTCGCCGGAAAGTACCGAATCGAGAGGGTACTCGGCGCGGGAGGCATGGGCGTCGTGGTCGCCGCTCATCACATCCACCTCGACGAAAGGGTGGCGCTCAAGTTTCTCTTGCCCGAGGCCATGGCCGATTCCAGCGCCACGGCGCGTTTCGTCCGAGAGGCCCGGGCGGCCGTGAAGATCAAGAACGAGCACGTCGCCCGGGTGGCGGACGTCGGCGTCCTGCCGAACGGCGCCCCGTACATGGTGATGGAGTACCTGGAGGGCAACGACCTCGCAGAGTGGCTCCAACATCAGGGCGCGATGCCCATCGAGCAAGCGGTGGAGTTCGTCCTTCAGGCATGCGTGGCGGTGGCCGACGCCCACGCCCTCGGCATCGTGCATCGCGACCTCAAGCCCGCCAACCTCTTCTGCGTCAGGCGTTCGGACGGGCAGCTGACCATCAAGGTGCTGGACTTCGGCATCTCGAAGACGGTGACGGCCGCCGGGATCGCTTCGGGAACGACCACATCCGCGATGATGGGCTCGCCCTATTACATGTCGCCCGAGCAGATGCGGGCGGCGCGCGACGTCGACGCACGCGCGGACATCTGGGCGCTCGGCATCATCCTGTTCGAGCTGATGGCGGGTCGTCCGACCTTCGGCGGCGACACGGTCACCGAGCTCGCGCTCCGGGTCGCGAATGAGCCGACGCCCTCGATCCGCGGCCTGCGCCCCGACGTGCCCGAAGGACTCGAGGCGATCCTGTTCAAGTGCCTGCAGAAGGACCGGCAGAATCGCTACCAGAACGTGGCGGAGCTGGCCGTCGCGCTTCTGCCCTTCGCGCCGGCTCGCGCCAAAGCTTCGGTCGATCGCATCTCGGGGATCGTTCGGGCCGCCGGGCTCTCCGATAGCGGCCTCGAAGCGAACCTCCCGCCCGAGTCGGAGCCGCCGACGTCGGTCAGGCGAGCAAACGTCTCGCCCTTCGCCCCGACGTCCGCCGGGGGCCCGGCGCGCGCGCGGGCCCTCCTGCGGGTCGTCGGGATCGTGGGGATCGGTCTCGTGATCGGCGCGGGGGTCTGGTTCGTTCGCCATCGCAGGCCGATCCTGCAGGCGCAGACGTCCGCAGTCGGCGCGGCGCTCGAATCGCAGAAGCCGCCGGTGAGTCCGGTGAGCGCGCACGCCGAACCGCCCGCGTCGGGGGGACCCGTCGTGCAGGCGACACCTGCGGCGCACGCTGGCGGGCTTGCGGCTGCGAATGGACCCGGTCCGGCGCGCTCGGGAGCGCCCGTGGGGCTCGCCCCGGGTCTGGGGTCGGCTCCTGCGCCGGCCCACGCCGCATCTCCTCCCAGCTGTAGGCTCGTTTCCTCCTTCGACAAGGACGGCAACGAACACTTCATGCAACTATGCAAATGACGAGGTGGACGTTGGATCGGACTCTCCGCCGATTCGGGGCAGGTTGCCTGGCGGGCGTTGTGCTCGGGTGGCAGAGCAAGGCTGTTTCGGCGGACGCGGTGACGCAGTGCATCGCCGCGAACGAGGACTCGCTCGCGCTGCGCAAGGAGGGCAAGTTGCTCGACGCCCGCCGTGTCCTTTCGGTATGCGCGGCGGCGACTTGCCCCGACGCCATCCAGCGGGCGTGCCGGGGTCGAATGGCGGATCTCAATTCCGCCATTCCGACCGTCGTGTTCGACGTCAAAGACACTGCCGGCCATGACGTGATGGACGTGAAGGTGTCGGTGGACGGGCAGCCGACCGTCCCCGTCCGGGTGACCGCGGTGCCGCTTGATCCAGGACAGCACGTGTTCCGATTCGAATCGGGGCAGGTCTCGGTCGAGCTCAATGTCATCCTTCGCGAGGGGCAGAAAGATCAACCGGTCACGGTCATGCTCGCCGGGAGCCCCCCTTCGGGACCGACCGCGCCGGGGCCCGGGGTCGGGCCGTCCACCGCAACCGGCGCACAGGGCGCCGCGGCAACGTCCGTCCGTGGTTTCTCGCGCCGCACTGGAGTGGATCAGCGAACCGCAGGGTGGGTCATCGGAGGAGTGGGGATCGGCGCGCTGGCTGCAGGCGAGATCCTCGCGTTCGTCGCGAAGTCCTCATACGACGGCGCTGGGTGCAGGGGGACTGTTTGCCCTACCCTCGCAGCGCTCGACACCCAGAACTCGGCGCGCAATCTGGGCAACGTTGCAACGGGCCTCGTGGCCGGGGGCGGCGCGTTGATGGCTGCGGGCCTGATCGTCTGGATCACTGCCCCACACGGCCAATCGGCGGCGAAAACCTCATCATGGCAGGTGGGCCTGGCGCCACGGGGCGTAGCGGCCTCCGTCGACTTTTGAGCGGAGATCGCGCCGCAGCGGGAAGGAGATCATCCGTCGTCATCCGGAGGACCGCCCATGCGTGCCAGGTCTTCCTGTTTGACGCGCTCCGCGTTGAACTTGGCGGCGCGGTCAAGCATCTGGGTGACGACACGCGCCGCCGGAGGCGGCTCTCCTTTGATCCACCGCAGCGGGTTGATTCGGGCGACGACGAAGGAACGCAGGTAGGGGCTGGTGAGGCCTCGCTGTCTCAGCCGATCCACGACGAGCGCAACGTGACGCTCGAGCTCGAGAACGGCGCTCGCGAGTCGCTCGTGGTCGGCGATCGCCTCGGAGAGTGGAAGGTCCACGAAGCGCTCCGTACGGCGCAACACAGGGGCATAGGCGCCCCCCGCGAAGCGAGGCTCGCGCTCGTAGCAGATGCCGAGGGTCACGAGTGACGGATCCTCGAGGTAGAAAGCGAAGCTGGACTCGGAGCGGCGTCCATCCTCGGCGAGCAGGCCGCGTACGATGCGGATCGCTTCGAGCGATCTCTCCTTGAGGTTGTGCGCCTTCTCGGTATTGAGGGCGAGAATCTGCCAGGCGATGGCTCGATCGGGGATCACGAGCGCCGTGATCGCCTTGGCTCCGAGGCGGCGCATCGCCTCGAGGCGGTGACGCCCGTTGGGCGTCCAGAATCCTCCGTTCGGCGCCGTCACGGCCACGATCGGGTCGAGAAAGTATCCGGTTTTCGAGATGACCTCGGCCAGACGCTTGTGGTGCGCCTCGGACAGATCACGCTGGAAAGGCGTGGGCTCGACGCGGTCAATCGGTAAAACCACCAGGGCGAGATCGTGGCCTCCCAGCGGCTCGCGGTACGCGCCGATCGCCACGCCCCCGGCAGAAGCGACGCGCTCGAGGACCGGCGCGAGGGCATCCGCAACGTCCCCCCCGCTGCAAGCACGCGGCTCGAGGCCGACGGACCCGGCCTTGGCCTTGCGCGGCGCCCGCCGCTTGCCCGGGCTGCGCAAACCGGTCCCAGCGCCAGCGCCAGCCCGCTTCTTCGCCGCCACGGGCGCCGCATAGCACGCCGGCGTCGAGAGCGGCGTTCCGAGGGATGGCAGTGAGGGCGCGGTGGGGAACGCCGTTTCAGGGCGTGCTCTTCGAGCCCCGAGCACCGAGCACGTGCGCGACGACCCCGATCGGCACGCTCACCTTGGCGAAAACGGTCACACCGAGCCCGAGACCCGCAAACGAACGGACCTGGGCCTCGAGCCCGAGAATCGACCATCCGCCGGAAAGCAGGCCGCCCGGGCGCGCGCTCACGTCGAGCAGAGCGCCCGCCTGCGCCCAGAAACCGGCGTCGATGCGCGCGATCTCCACTTCCACGCCGAACGTCGCCTTGGCGAGCGACGAATACTCGAACGACACCCCCACCGAATCGTAGCGCGGGTCTCTCACGAACAGGATCCCGGCGCGCCCACGAACGAGCCCGGTCCAGCGATCCGAGCTTCCGAAATAGCGACCGACCCCCCCTTCCACGTCGAGGTCCCAGGTGGTGGCCTGATCGAGCACGAAGGGCCCCGCGGGACGCTGCGCCGCACCGCCCGCGGGCGCACTGGCCGACGGCGAACCCACCGACTGGGCGCGCGCCGGGGGCGAGGCGACCAAGAGCGCCCCCAAGGCCGCGGGAGCGGCTACGGAGCGCACGCGGACCGGTCTCAATGCGGCTTCACCACGGCGTCGACGCTTCGGGAGACGCGAGGCGAACATCGACCACGACGTCGACGGGTTCCGTACCGTCGAGCGTGAGCGTTTTGCCTTCGAGGACCGACCTCACACAGGCCCCTCCCCTCTTTGCGGACAGCTCCTTCGAGCGCAGACTGGAGGGTGTCGCACGAAGCTCGATGCGTGCCGTCTCTCCCCGGGCAATGGCGCGATCGAAGTCGGGACACTGCAGGGCAACGGTCTCGAGCGCGCTGGCCAGCGAGGGAACCATCGGCCGGGGATCACGACCGCGCGTCACGGCGAACGCGATCGCGAGCGGAGGCCCAGGCGATCGCCCGCTCAGCTCGACTCCCACCGCCTCGCCATAGGACGCAGCGCCCGCTCCGTCGCCGCCGGTTTCTCGATTGCACCCAAGGGCCAGGGCACCCGCCATTAACCAAAAAGCGAGCCGGACCGCTCTTCCGCGCCCGGTGGGTAACCGAGTCGAGGCCGACGAGCCGGGCGGCGAGGAGGCCGCCCGGCCCCCGGGCGTCACGGACTCTCGGCGGTGCTGCAGTTGGTGAGTCCTTGGTCGCTCACCTTGCACACGTAGACTTTGCGAAGCGCGCCGAACAGAAGATTGTCCTGGCGCGCGATGACGACTTTCTCACCCACCGGGGCAATCATGCCGTACGAACACCCGGGAAGCACGCCGGCGAAGAGGCCGGCCGCGATGGTCATGGCAATCACGTTTTTCATCATCCGTTCCTGTCTTTCGTCTTTTCGTTAGTGAGCAGCGTCAATAGAAGAAGCTGCGCGGGCTCAGTGACCTCGCGCCGGATTCGGCGCACATGGCTTGGTGTATGCGTCAGGCCGCTTTCCGTCGATCTCCTCCACGTCGAACTCGATCCGGCGATTGCGTTGCCGGTGCTCCGCAGTGTCATTGGGTCCCAATGGGTCCTTCGAGCCGCACCCCACGGCCGACAGACGGCTCGCCACGATCCCGTTGTCGACGAGCCATTTCACGACGGCCTGCGCGCGCCCTTCGCTCAGCTTCCGGTTTTGCGCGGCATTCCCCGCATTGTCGGTGTGTCCCTCCACCCGGACCTTGGTCAAGGACGGCGTGTTCTGCAGGCCTTTGAGAACCTCGTTCAACGTGTCGTGCGTCCCCTGCGCGTCGCTTATCGTCGCCTTCTTGTCCTCGAATTCGATCGGTCCCTGGATATCGAGCTGAGCACCCAACATCTTCGGCGGAGCGGGCGGCGGGGGAGGCGGCGGAGCCTCAGCAGCGGGGGGCGGCGGAGGAGGGGTCGCCGCAGGAGCGACGTAAATGTAGTCGCCGCTGCAGGCCGCCGTGCCGATCGCGGCGCCGAGGGCGGCCATCGCGAAACCTCTCCACCTACCCGTGCTCTTCAAGTCGGCCTCCCATCGCAGCGGATCCGCCACCCACGTCAGTTGGGGCGGCACCATAGAGCACAGCTCGACCGTTGGGAAGATCAGCCCGCCTGAAAATTCAGACCGCCTCGCTGCGCTCGTTTCATTCAGCCTTGCTTCATTCGGTCTTGCGAGAAAGAAATCAGGGAGCCACCCTGCGCCGATGACGGCCGTCCGCGAGACCTCCGAGAGCCCCATCCCCGAGACTTCCGACACTCCCCGCGCCGGCCCTTCCTCAATCGCGAAAGTCGACTCCCAGCAGCTGGAGCGAGCGAACGCCGCCGGACGCCAGCCCGTCGTCTTCGTCCATGGCCTTTGGCTGCTTTCGAGCAGCTGGAGCCGATGGGCGACACTGTTCGAAAAGGCCGGGTATACGGCAGTCTGCCCCGCGTGGCCGGACGATCCGGCGACCGTCGAGGAGGCCAATGCGAATCCCGACGTATTCGCGCGCAAGACCGTGGGGCAGCTCGCCAACCATCTCGCCCAGCTGATTCTGGGCTTGAGCACGAAGCCCATCCTCGTCGGCCACTCGTTCGGCGGTTTGCTGGTTCAGATCCTCGCCGGGCGCGGCCTGTCCAAGACCACCGTGGCCATCGACCCCGCCCCGTTTCGCGGCGTGCTGGCCCTGCCGTTTTCGTCTCTGAAGGCCGCCTGGCCCGTCCTCGGCAACCCGGCCAACCGAGGGCGGGCCGTCACCCTCACGTTGGACCAGTTCCGCTATGCCTTCGCCAACGCCGTCGACCCGCAGGAGGCGAAGCAGCTCTATGCGACGTTCGCGGTTCCTGCATCCGGCGCGCCTCTGTTCCAGGCCGCAGCAGCGAACCTGAACCCGTGGACCCAGGTGAAGGTGGACACCAAAAACCCGCAGCGTGGACCGCTCTTGATCGTCTCTGGAGCGAAGGACACCACGGTGCCCTGGGCGATCGCCAATGGCTCGTTCCAACGCCAGAAGAGGAACGCCGGGGTGACCGAGATCGTCGAGATCCCGAACCGGGGGCATGCGCTGACCATCGACAGCGGATGGAAAGAGGTGGCCGACACGGCGCTCACGTTCGTGAAGCGGTTCTCCTGACGCACCTGGTGATGGGGTGGATCGCCTTCGGCTGGGGAGCATGGGGTGAAGCGGCCGTGGTCTCGCCGGTCAACCCGAGCTCGGCGACCACCGCGAGATGATCGGAGACGACCCGCGGAATGACACGGTACGAGTGAAAGAAAAACGGACGCGTTGCAAAAACGTAGTCGAGCGTCCGATCGGGGCCGATCGCGGGGTATGTGTGGAACGGCTTGATGGATGGAGCACGTCCTCGCGCGGCACGCTGTTGAAATCGCCGACGACGATCATGGGCAGCCACGTTCGACACATTCGCGTACGTGTTCGATGAGCTTTTCGACTTGCCACGCCCGGGCGAAGATCTCTCCGCGCACTTGCCTGCCGAGTGCCCTGAGGATCTCGAACACGATGTCGTTCAGCAGGTGAACGTTCATGATCCCCACACGCGCGCCACGTACCTCGACGACGACGAACGTGTAGCCCTTCGACTCGTTGAGCAGCTTGGCGAAATAGTTGAGCGCCGGGCTCGAAGTCAGCGTCTGACCGAAGGTGTACTGATACGTCTCGCGAAACGGCCGTCGACTGAGAATGGCCGTCCCGCAGTTTCGCGTGAGGACGACGTCGCGCTTTCGCAGCAGCGCCCGGGCGAACCCGGGTAGCGGGCTTGCGTGATGCGCACAGAAGTGGACGAACGGGTACCCCGCGCGGGCGGCGATCCAGTGGGCCTGATTGACGCGACACGTCCCGCGCCATTCGATGTCCACCTCCTGCAGGCAGGCGACCTCGGGAGCCTTTTCGGCGAGCACGTCGGCCACGGCCGCCATGTTCTCTTCCAGAGCCGCGCGATCGACCACGTCACGGAACCCGCTTCGCGCCCCGTGACCCGTGTTCATGTTGAGCGTGGCGAGCCCGATCATTCCGCGAGCCACCTTCACTTCTCGACCCGATGGACTCCTCACAACGATGTCATCGCTTCGTCGCGATTCCGGGACTGGCCCGCAACGAAGGGGCGATGCGCGAGGTGCGCTACCGCGCAGATCTTGCGCGCCGCCGCGCGTCGCAGCCTCTACCGTCGCGATCGAGACGGGTGCGGTCCCAACTCCGAAATTTTGTGGCGCCGAAACCTTGTGGGAGGAGCGGAGCGCATTCCCGAGAAGTGGGTCCAGGGTCAATTTTATATTCAGGATATTTGTGGGCTTCGGCACTGCGTTATCGTTCTAGCCAGTGCCTTCGACCCTCGATGCGACCGCGCTGGTTCACGACTTTCGCATGTCGATGCCGCCCTCGTATCGACGTGCCCACGGCCTGGACGCCATCCAGGAGCATGCCGCGATCGTCGCGCGCCGCGGCAGCGCCGCCGCACACGTCGAGCTGTGGCGCATTCGTCGCGGTGCCGTGGTCGTCGTCGTGACCGACGAACGCAGCGATGGGCTGGCGATGATGAGCGCCGCGATCGCCGCGGCGGGGTTCGACATCGTGGTCGCCGAAGCCTACCGGCGCGCGCGCGGCACGCGGCCCGCCGAATCGGTGGCTCTCTTCGAGCTCCAACGGCCGGCCAGCGACGACGGGCCCATCGCACCGGACGACGTCGTTCCGATCGCGCGCGCCGTGGAATCGATGATCGAGGGGCACGTGGGCGCCGACAGTCTGCTGAAGCGCAATGCGCGGACCGTCCCGCCGGGCCGGCAGGGCTCCCCGGACGTCACGTTCGCCGACGACGAGGAAGCCTCGGTCCTGCTGGTCCAGGCGCGCGATCGTCCGGGGCTACTGGCCACCGTGGCATCCGCGCTCACCGAGGCAGAGGCGCGGATCGTCGATTCCGAGATCGTGACGGTCGCGGGACGCGTGCGCGATCGCTTTCAGCTCACGGAAGCCGATGGGCGGCCGCTTTCGCCGTCGCGCCGCGTGGACATCGCGCGGCGGGTGCTCGCGGCCATCGAACAGAGCGACCCCCGATCGAGCCGCGACTGATCGAGCCGCGACCGAATCCGGAACGTGTGGTCGAACCCCTCACCCCCGGATAGCAGGCGCTGGGGCGCCGAGGCGCGAGGGCGAAACGCACAGGTAGTTTGCACGAATGTAGGAGTCCAGTAACTCATCCGATACCGATCTCGAGGGCTTCATCCCCGATCGGGTCTCGCGCACCGGCGGAGCGGGCTTGGCCGTCGAAGTGTCGAGTTCAGCCGTGGTACGTGGCATTGGTATTTGCCTTGCGCCTCCTGCGAGTCGTGCGATTGTGTGATGCAAGCATCGTGGGTAGCGGGGTCGAGCAAGGCAGGCTTCACGGGTTTCGCGTGGAATGGGTTCACGGACATCTGGACACCCAGCGCGCCACCGAGGCCCTCGAGGCGGCTCAACGCGACTGGCAGCGTGTTCGCGACGGCGCGGGCGTGCACTTCGATGACGAGGAGCTCCGCCGAACCCAGCACGGAGTCGATGCCGCGAGCGAACGGCTGGCCCAAGTGAAAGCCGTCTTGGCCGAGCAATTCGATCGCTTTTGCGGATAGCCACGGGCCGCGTCGCAAGCTCGATTGGAGAGAAACGCCTGTAGCGCGTCTCTCAACCCCCTCGGGGCTGGGCGCGCAACCAAATCGTCTTCTATTTAGAGGGTGCTGCGGCGGCTTTCCTTGCTTTTGGGACTCATGTCGACGATCGAGGCGGCCGCGTGCACAGGCGAGCGGTCGACGGCCCGCGCCACACATCCTTCCGACACGCGCCCCTCTGCTCCTCTGGGCGCCATCGGGGCCGCCGGGGCGACCGCCCCCGGGCGGTCCGGGCCGCTCGCTCCAGCGGGCGCCGCCTCCGTCACAGAGGGGCCGTCGCCCTTCGAGCCCACGGTGGAGAACCCCGCGGGTCCGCCCGGTTCGCCGCCGAGAGGCATCGGCAAGATGGTCTGGATTGCCGGCGGCGAGTTCTCGATGGGGGCGTTCGACCCTCAGAGCTCGGGCGGGCTCGGGTGCAGCGACCCCTCTGCGGACGCTCAGCCCGTCCATCGCGTCCGGGTCGACGGATTCTGGATGGACGAGACTGAAGTCACCAATGCACAGTTCGCCGCGTTCGTTCACGCGACGCATTACGTCACGATTGCAGAGCGCACGCCCACGGCGGGGGAGTTCCCGCAAGCCCCGCGCGAAAGCCTCGTGGCCGGTTCGGTCGTCTTCGTGCCTCCTCCCGGGCCGGTACCCCTCGATTCGCAGCTCCGGTGGTGGACTTATCGGAGGGCCGCGAGCTGGAGGCATCCCGCGGGGCCAGGAGACGATGTGCGCGGCCGCGAGCTCTACCCGGTCGTCCAGGTGGCTTACGAGGACGCACGGGCGTTCGCGAAGTGGGCGGGCAAGCGTTTGCCGACAGAGGCGGAATTCGAGTTTGCCGCTCGCGGGGGCCTATCCGGCAGGCGTTTCGCGTGGGGCGACGAGCTGCGGCCGGGCGGTCGATGGATGGCCAACATCTTCCAAGGGCACTTCCCCGACAAGGACACGGGGGTCGACGGATGGGCGGGCCTCGCTCCCGTCGCATCGTTCCCACCCAACGGCTACGGCCTCTACGACATGGCCGGAAACGTCTGGGAGTGGGTCGCGGACTGGTACCGTCCCGACTACTACGCCGAGCTCGCAGGCCTTCTGGCGCACAACCCGTCGGGGCCGGCGAGCTCGCTCGACCCGGGCGAGCCGGGGGTCCCCAAGCGCGTTCAGCGCGGCGGCTCGTTCCTGTGCACAAGCCAGTACTGCACCCGCTACCTCGTCGGCTCCCGAGGCAAGGGCGAGCCGTCGAGCGGCGCGAACCACCTGGGGTTCCGCTGCGTCGTCTCCGGCAGTCGATGACGCCGGCCTGGCGGGCCTCACGACCGAGCGACGCGGCGACAGCCGAGCAAGACGTCGCGCAGGTGCTCCGGCGCTACGGGCTTCACGAGATGATGCCGAAAGCCGGCCTCCACGGTCCGGCGTCGATCCCGTTCCGTCCCCCACCCCGTCAACGCCACCATCACGGGCGGCTCTGCCATTTCGTGGACGATGCGCCGGCACACGTCGACCCCATCCATCCCGGGCAGGCCGATGTCGCACAGCACGACGTCGGGACGCGCCTGCATGACGAGGGCAACGCCGTCCGGGCCGGTGCGCGCCACCTGCACCTCGTGGCCGAGATACTCGAGCCAGTCCGACATCGTGTCCGCCGTGTCCTCGTTGTCCTCCACCACGACGATGTTCAGGCCGGACTTCGGGGCCGGGACCTGTGCCGTGCTCTGCGCGGGCGCTCCGGCGCCGTCTGCGTGGATGCCGATCGGCAACGAAAGGGTGAACGTCGCCCCCTTGCCTTCGCCTGCGCTCGAAGCGGTCAGGGTGCCGCCGTGAAGCTCGGCGAGCTGGCGCGACAGGGCCAAGCCGATTCCCAAACCGTCGTTCGCTCTTTGCCCGGAACGCTCGATCTTCGTGAACATCTCGAAGACGAGCCCGAGCTGATCGGAGGGAATCCCTTCGCCCTCGTCCACCACCCGGATGACCGCCCTGTCGCGCTCGCGCCCGAGCTCCACGCGAACCCGTCCGCCCGAGGGCGAGTGTTTTGACGCGTTGGTGAGCAGATTGCCGACGATCTGGGCGACGCGCGTTGCATCGACCCAGGCCGCCATCGGCTCCTCACGGACGATCGCGATCGATTGCTGACGTCGCACGAACGACGGGTCCGCTGCCTCCACGGCGCGCTCGATCACCCCGAAGAGATCGACCTGCTCCTTGCGGATCTCCAGCGTCCCGCGGCTGATGCGCGAGACGTCGAGCAAATCGTCGATGAGCCGGACCATGTGTTCGAGCTGCCGGTTCATCGCGGCGAGCGTGCGGGCGACCGTCGGGCCTTGCCCGGGCTGGCGCAACAGCACATCGAGCCCGAGACGCATGGGAGCGAGCGGATTGCGCAGCTCGTGAGCGAGCGTCGCCAGGAACTGGTCCTTCTGTTTGCCTACCGCGCGGAGCGCGCTCTGCGACTTTTCGAGCTCGGCGGTCCGTTGCTCCACGCACGATTCGAGCTGCTCGTTGAGCTCTGCGAGCGCGCGGGTTTTGCGGAACAAGTCGGCGAAGACAGCAACCTTGTGCTTGAGAACCCGCGGATTCACGGGCTTCGTCAGGTAATCGACGGCCCCAGCACCATATCCCGTCAAGACGTCCTCGTCGTCGAGCGGACAGGCGGTCAAAAAGACGATCGGAATCTCGCGGAACCTCTTGGAGCCCTTGATGAGCCGCGCGAGCTCCAGCCCAGCGACACCCGACATCTTGACGTCGAGGACGATTGCCGCCACGGGGCCCTGGACCAGAACCCGCAACAACTCGTCGGCGCAGCCGGCGCGAAGTAACCGGTAGGTGGGGTCATCGAGGACCGTTTGGAGCGCGTCAAGACTTCTCGGCTCGTCGTCCACCAGGAGGATGTCGATCGTTTCGGGCATCAGGAGCTCCTAACGCTGCGGCCAGACGCAACGCCGCGAGCAGGCAGTAGGTAGTTGCGGAACTCCTGTGTTCGAGCTCGGTGCATCGAAAATTCTGGAGATGGCGCTCTCTGCCGAAACCCGTTCCCGCGAGCCGGGACCAGCGCGCGAGCCGAGACGACCGAGTGTTGCATGCACGCGATTCAAGCGTAAGAGGCCGTCGCGCCTTCTTTGTCCGAACAACCTCTGGCATCGACGCCCGACTGAACAGTGAGCTCTGCAAATGTTTGTCGTTCATCTGCTGGCCCCGGTTCAGGCGCCGCCCCCCACCGGGCTCGGCACTTGCGGGGAATCTCCCCGGCTTCGTCTGCATGTGTGGGCTCGTTCTCACCGGTCTCGGCGCTTGCGAGCTCGGCCCTTCGCAGGGACGAGAGAAGTCCATACGCCAAATGGACGACGGAGGTCGCTGGTCAAATGGTCAAGTAGGTCGGAGCGGGTGTAGTCAACGGGAAGACCACCAAGCCCCTGGCGCCGACGAGACCGCTTCGAATCCGGCTGAACTCATGACCGGTATCCCGACCCCGTCGGTTCACCCGACGAGAGTCACCGTGCTGGCTTGCGGGCCCTTGTCACCTGCCTCTTCGATGAAGCGCACGGTCGAACCGACCTTGAGCCGATCGAATGCCTGGTTCAGGACGCTGTTGCGGTGAAAGTAGATCTCGCCGCCATCCGGCGCCTCGATGAACCCGTAGCCCTCGTAGCTCCATAGCTTGCAGACACGCCCGTCCTGGTACGGCTCCTCGCGCGACTTCACTTCGCCTCGTTGGCGCCGTACGTGCTCCTCGAGCCTGCGAACGACACGATCGAACGCCTCGTCGATCGCCGCGTAAGCGTCTTCGTTCGTCGCGTCGTCCTCCGGCGCGTGACTCACCACGACTTCGCCCCGAGGGACGGCGAGGTCGATGCGCACCCGATAGTGACGCCCGCTTTGCTGATGCCTGTGCGGGGCCTCGAGCGCCACATGGCACGCGGTGATGCGCGCGGAAAAAGTCTCGAGCTTTGCCGCGTGTTTGCGAACGTAGGCCTCGATGGCGTCGGACCGCGGCATGTCACGAAAGGTGACCTGAACAGGAAGCTGCATGGCGGAACCTCTGTACCCCCTTCCTGTAGCCCCCTTGCAGCCGCCGTGCCCAATGAAATGCGCAGGCCCCCATGCCCAATGAAGCGCCAATTTTTTTCCCGGCAAAAAAAGCGCATGGAACAGCCGGCCGCGCCCACCGGTGGATCCCCCCCGGCGTGCGACTTGCAGCGCCCGGGCGCCATGCCCACCGGTGCAGCGACAGGCCGTCGCTGGTCGCAGCGTGTGACCGATACGAGCGATGCGCTCGACCTCGAGCCGAACGTATTCAACCTGGCCAGTCCGAGGGCCATCGCCGAATCGTTGAAGCGATCGGCCGAGCAGAGCACGCGTCGCAAGGCCGAGCCCTTTCGATCCGCGCTCTCGATGCTCGTATTCTACATCAATCGCGCAGGCAAGAACCTCAGGCCGGAGCGCCGCCGCACGCTCGAGAAGGCCAAGGACGAGCTTCGCGCAGTGTTCGGCCGGCCGCACCGCTCACAGGCGCGGGAGCTCGAGGGCCGCCCGGCCTCGGGGCGGCGTGCTGAAGAGGGCCGCCACCGGAAGCCCGCGCGGCGCCGCGCTGAAGTCTCTGCTCGCAAGCGCGGTAGTCGACCCGTCGTTCAGGGCCGCGCCGGCTCGGGCGTCGAGAACACGTAATTCAGGGTTTCGGTCACCAGGAGTCCGACTCGCCCGATCTCGATCTCTTGCCCGCCGTCCAGGGCAAAGCGTCCGACCAGATCGTACTGTCCTTCCCGCGTCGGAGCGCAGGCCACGGGGACGCGAACGAGGTGAATGGCGCCGGGGGCGAGCACGGCGGGCTCGTCGACCTGCTGCCGACGCCCGGCGCACGGAACCGGCGTGCCCCGGCGGAACTCGAGCACCGCGAGGTACGCAGGACCGACTCGAACGACGTCGTGTCCGCCGTTGACGAGCGCCAGGACGACCCGATAACTGCACTGGGTCCATTCGACCTCGGTCATCGGACGAACGGCAGGCGCGCCCATCATCAGTGCATAGAGGCCCGCACGCGGAGGGACCGGGCGGGGCACGTTCCCGTCCTTGCCCTCGACGTCGACCTGGAGCGAGCCCACGAAGGTCCGGGAGTCCTCTCGGTCCCCCGGATGCATCCAGACGCGCACGTCGTAACGTCCCGGCAGCGGCATGGCGCAGTCGAGCAGGCGCTCGAACGTGAACGCCTGCGACGGGGCGAGCTGCGTCGGCTCGATGGCGCCTTCCCTCCGGTCCACGTGCGAGTTGCAACCGAACGCCACTCCGTCACGCGTCGCTTCGAACGATGCGTGCAGTCGTCCCAAGGCGACAGCGCGCTGTCCGACGTTCTGGAGGCGGATGGACACGAAGGAGCCGACGGGGCCTAGCGACTGCGGATTGTAGTCCAGCCGGGCGGGACCCCGAACGGACGACTGCAGGCTCGACAGATCGCCGTCAACCGCGGCCACGGGCGACGGCTCGCGCAGCGGCAGAGAGCGGGGAAGCGCGGGCGCGCAGGAAACGACGCAAGTAGACAGCCCCAAAGCGATCCCCTCGAACGCCTGCGCAGCGTGCATGACGTGAACCCGGTTCACTGGTGCTGCTCGAAGATGTCCGTCGCGCCGACGTTCAGAGCGACGACCTTGGCCT
>DASPUY010000116.1:0-5528 GCA_035622655.1 Polyangiaceae bacterium | reverse complement strand
CCGGGCCACGCGAGGAGCGGCTTGCGCGTCACGCGGAGGAGCTGTGAAAGACGCGCTTGGCGCCGAACGCAATGGCGTGCATGCGGTGCGACCAGGAGCACCGCTCGTGCCGGCCTGATGTCCGGCGGGGGGCCGGGGGTGTTGCGTGGGCGCCGGCGGCGTGGAGGGGGGCAAGATCATTGCCGTGGCTAGCCATGGCAATGATCTCCGCCCCGATCGCCCCGCCGCGTCCCCTCCCGAGCCCCCGCGATCCCCCTGCGTCCCCCTCGCACGGCCTCCCCGCCCGTCCGCCTCGCGCGACCGACCCGCCAGCGGCAAGCGGTGTCCGCGACAGAACCGGCCCTGTCCCACCCCGTCCTGGGACGATCGAGCGCCTTCTTCGAACGAGAGTCGCCCTCACCGCGAACGGATGTGCGTCTACTCGCTCGCGTCTACTCACGCTCGCGTCTACTCACGCTCGCGTCTACTCGCTCGAGGGCTGTGCGCTCGCATCCGACGGCGCCGTTGTGTCCAAGGGAGCCGTTGCGTCCAATGGCGCGTCCGTGTCGGCGTCTGTGCTCGCGTCGACCGGGCAGTCGTTCATAAAGCCGCTGTACGGGTCAAGACAGGGCGGAAAACCGCCGGGCGTTTCCGTGCATCCCGTAAGGCAGAGCGACACGGACAAGAGCACAGCCGGAAGAGCGATCGGTTTTCTTGGGATCCGGGTCCTTTTCATCGAATCGTCGCAAGTCGGTTTCGTATTTGTAACCTGCTGGGACCGGGAGATGTGGTGTCTTTCCGCGCCCCGGAGGCGGCACCGATGCACCTTTTCGACACGAATATCGGCTCGGGACAGCTGGTGCTGCTCGTGCTCGCGCTCCTGATTGCGTGCGGGTTCGAGTTCGTCAACGGTTTCCACGATACGGCAAACGCCGTGGCCACGGTCATCTACACCCGATCGCTGCGCCCGTGGGCGGCGGTGATCTTGTCCGGGACGCTGAACCTGCTCGGCGTTTACCTCGGTGGGATCGCAGTGGCGATGAGCATCATCAAGCTCTTGCCCGTCGAGCTTCTGACGCAGAGTGGTAGCGGTGCGGGGCTGGCGATGGTCCTGTCCTTGCTGATCGCCGCGATCCTCTGGAACCTCGGGACATGGTGGCTCGGGCTGCCGGCTTCGAGCTCGCACACGCTCATCGGTGCCATCGTGGGCGTCGGTCTCGCCAATTCGCTGATGCCGGGGCACATCTTCGGGAGCGGGGTCAACTGGCACAAGGTGCAGGAGATCGGCATGTCGCTCCTCGTCTCGCCGGTGTTCGGGCTGGGAGCTGCGGCGCTGCTCCTTTGGCTGGCGCGCAACTACCTGCTCAAATCTCCGGCCCTTCACACACCGGCGGATCCGCACAAGACGCCTCCGGGCTGGATCCGCGCGATCCTCGTGACGACGTGCAGCGGGGTGAGTTTCGCGCACGGCTCGAACGACGGGCAGAAGGGCGTCGGCCTCATCATGCTGATCCTCATCGGCCTGCTGCCGGCCGACTTCGCCCTCAACACCGCGCTGGCAAAGGCCGACATCCAGGACACCGCGGCCATCGCCGCGCGGTTGGAGACGAACACGCTCGACGCCTTCGGCGCGGAGAGTGGTCGCCTGGCGTCCACGGCGAACGTGGCGGTCGAGAGAACTCCAGCGGGCGACGTCGTGACCGATCTCGGCGAGATTCACGCCGCGCTCAACGGCAAGCAATCCATCCGCGACATCCCGCCCGACGCGAGGTTCGACGTTCGCGCACGCATCATGCGCGTCGACCGTGAGCTTTCCGAGCTGGAGACCAAGCACGGCTCCTCGCTCTCTGCCGAACGATTGGCTGCGATCAAGAAGGACCGCAAGGCCCTCCGGGCGTCGATCGACTATGCGCCCACATGGGTCATCGGTCTCATCGCGCTATCGCTCGGCGTCGGGACCATGATCGGCTGGAAGCGGATCGTCGTCACCGTCGGCGAGAAAATCGGCAAGACCCACCTCACGTACGCTCAGGGAGCTTCGGCCGAGATCGTCGCCATGACCACGATCGGACTGTCCGGCTCCTTCGGTCTGCCGGTGAGCACGACGCACGTGCTGTCGTCCGGCATCGCCGGCACGATGGTCGCGCAGAAGTCGGGTCTGCAAGGATCGACGGTTCGCAATATCGCGCTCGCGTGGGTGCTCACGCTGCCCGCGGCGATGCTGCTGTCGGGCGGGCTGTTCATGCTGTTTCGCGGAATTCTCCCCGAGGCTCACGCTGCCACCACGACTCCGACCGTCCGCTTCGACGACAAGGGTGAGGAGGCGGCGGTGCTTCCCGTTTCGACCAAGCCGTTGCGGCTCTGCGGCTCCAACACGATCGGGTCCGACCTGGCGCCATCGCTCGCGGTCGGCATCCTGCAGAAGTTGGGTTCGACGGACACGACGCGAACGAAGGGCGCGGGCGGGCATGCGTGGGTCGTCACCGGCCACATTCCGGGCTCCGCCGACCCGGTCGAGGTCGACATCGACGCGGCGGGTTCCGCGACCGCGTTCGCAGGGCTCGCCATCGGAGCATGCGACATCGGGATGGCGTCGCGCCGGGTGACTCCCGAAGAGGCGGAACGCATTCGGAACGCCGGGCACGGCGACATTCGCGCCGAAGCGAACGAGAACGTGATCGGGCTCGACGGCGTCGCCGTCATCGTTGGCCCGAGCAACCGGACCCGCACGCTCTCGGTCGACGATGCAGCGCGGCTGTTCGATGGGGAAACGGCGTCGTGGCCGGCAGCGAGCGGGATCGAAGGCCCCGTCGACGTGGTTGCACGCGACGAGCATTCCGGCACGTACGACACGTTCAAGAACCTCGTTCTCGGCGATCGCAAGCTCGTGGCGGACGCCAAGCGCTTTGCCGAAGCCGACGCCGTCGCCGCGGCGGTTGCCGCGGACCCTCGCGCGATCGGCTTTGTCGGGATGGCGCAGGTGGGTGGCGCAGTTCCCGTCGCGATCTCCGAGGGTGGAGCCGCGGCCATTCTCCCGTCGCGCTTCACGGTCGGAACCGAGGACTACCCGCTCTCGCGCCGTCTGTATCTCTACACTTCCACGCCGAGCACACACCCGCTGGCGTCGCGCCTCGTCGCCTATGCCCTGTCGGCCGCAGGCCAGACGGTCGTCTCGGCCGTCGGGTTCGTCAACCTGTCGGCTGGCGTAAACGCCGACGTGACGTCCTGCACCGACTGTTCGCCGCGCTACGAATCGCTCACGAAGGGCGCGCATCGTCTCTCGCTCAACTTCCGATTCCTTCCGTCGAGCAGCGAGCTGGACAGTCGCGCCCGCCGCGATGTCGGGCGTCTGGCCGCGCTGCTTCATTCCGAGCACGACCCTCAGATCGAGCTTCTCGGTTTTTCCGATGGGCGCGGGACGGCGGACGAAAACGCTGCGCTTTCACGAGACCGCGCCAATCGCGTCGGTGATGCGCTGGAGGCGTACGGCATCACGGCGACCACGATCGAAGGGATGGGCAGCGAGATGCCCGTTGCATCGAACGACTCGCCCGTCGGTCGAGAACGCAATCGTCGGGTCGAGGTGTGGGTGCGCCGCTGACGGGCGTGCCGTGCTGCGGCCTTAAGGCAGGCGCTGACGGAGGAGCCGTCCACCGCGCTCATTCGACGACCGGCCAGGCGCGCTGCGCCGCCCGCGCGGCTCGCTCGACCGATTCGTCGTCCGGGGCCCGGGGCAGCTCCGTCGCCCGTCCGAGAACCATTCCTTCGATCGCCTGCCGAAGCCCCGCCTCGAGGGCGACGAGATCGTAGCCACCCTCGAGCACCAAGGCGATTCGACCCCGCGCCGTCGCCTCCGCAATGCGCGCGAGCTCGCGAGCCATCCAGCCGAATGCGTTCGCCGAGAGCTGCATCTGGGCGAGCGGGTCGCGTGCCGATGCGTCGAATCCCGCGCTGACGAGGACGAGCTCCGGCGCATAGGCATCCACGACGGGCAAGACGACTCGTTCGAACGCCGCCCGGTACACCGCATCGCCGCCTCCCGCCGCCAGGGGCACGTTCACGCTGTACCCCGCGCCCTCGCCGTCGCCCGTCTCTCCGACGTCACCGGTGCCGGGGTAGAAGGGAAACTGGTGCAGCGACACGTAGAGGACATGCGGGTCGCGCCAGAACATCTCCTGTGTGCCGTTGCCGTGATGGACGTCCCAGTCGATCACCGCGACGCGCTCGAGCCCGCGGGCATGCGCGTGCGCCGCGCCGATTGCCACGTTGTTGAGCAGACAGAAGCCCATGGCGCGGGCCGGTCGCGCGTGGTGTCCCGGCGGCCGCAGGATCGCAACGCCCTTCGAGATGGGCCCCGCGATCAGGTCATCGATCATGGATACCGTCGAGCCGGCGGCTAGCCGGGCGACGTCCACGCTCTCGGGGCTCACGTACGTGTCGGGATCGAGGTACCCCGTTCGCCCACGCAGCTTGGCGAGGGACGAAATGAAGGCCGGGTCGTGCACGCGCGCGAGCTCCGAATCGGTCGCCGGTCGCACGTTCACCGAGCGGAATCCGACACCGGAGCCGACTACCGCATCACGTGCGGCGGACAGCCGCTCCGGGCGCTCCGGGTGGTGTCCCAGGGGCACGTGCTCTGCGAATCGCGGGCTGTCGACCAGGAGCGCCTGGGCGTCGGGTCCGAACGCGCTCCGTTCGTGATCGCCCTCGGGTTGCGGAGTCATGGCCGTGGGACTCCCCACACGCATGTTGCCGCGCTCTCGGCGCGAATGATAGCGTTTTTGGAGCGCCTGAACCGGACGGCGACGCCCCAGGCGGGGAGGATCCCAGGTCAATGCGAATCAAGCTCATCGCGGTCAACTCGTTGATCGTGGTCATCGTCGCTCTGCTGTCGTTCTTGCTCATGCGCTCGGCGCTGAGTACCGCCGCCGGCAGCAAGGATCAGCTCCTGGCCGACGCGGAAAACAACGTCAACGGCGCGGCAAGCCGCTTGCAGCTCGATGGGCTGCGCGCCGAGCGGTGGCTGGCTGCGGCCGCGGCCGAGCCGGCCATCCTCGATGCGTTGAGCAAGGCGACCCCCGTGGCGAGAGGCGACGCTGCGACGACCCAGTGCGATGCGCTGGTCAGCCGCATGAAGAACACGTCGCTTTTCGAGCGCAACGTGCCCACGCTCGTCGCGCTCGTCGACACGATGGGCCGCATCGTGGGGCGCAACAACACGAACATGGGCCGTGGCGATGATCTCGGGGGCGTCTACGGAGGCCTCAGGGCGTCCCTTTCCAGCGGGCAATCGGGGTCGGACATCTGGTACGAGCGCGATCGATACCTCGCGTCGTACGTCGTGGTACGGGACGAGCAAGGCAAGACGATCGGCGGGCTGGTGATCGGTCGGCCGCTCAACGACACACTGTCGCGGGTCAGTGAGTCGACGACCGGCCGGCCCCTCGTGCTGGTCGCTCCGAAGGGCGCGGGCTTCGAGATCGTGGGGCATTCAGCTCAGCAATCGAACGAGCTCGATGAAGGCATCAGCAGCGTCGCCACCGAGATGC
>DASPUY010000115.1:0-74944 GCA_035622655.1 Polyangiaceae bacterium | reverse complement strand
CCCCCGCCTCGCCGGCCGCCGCCCCCACCCCAATCTCCATCGCGGTGAGAACCGCCTCCGCCGAAGAACAAGGGCAGGAAAAACGCCGACCAGCCCATTCGCCGAGAAACGATCACCAGAAACACGATGAACAGCAAGTTCGCAATCACGACGGCAATGGCACCGTGCCCTTCGCGCGGCCGCGAGGCCCCAGGCGGTTCGGCGACGTTTCGCGGAAGGGCGCCCACGGCGCCGAGAACCTGCACCGCCGCGTCGTAAAGGCCGTCGCCGTAGTGCCCTGCACGAAACGCCGGCGCAATGGTTTGCCGGATGATCCGTCCCGCCTGCGCGTCGGTAAGGTCGCCCTCGAGCCCGCCTCCCACTTCGATTCGCACTTGCCGATCATCGCGTGCGACGACGATGAGCACGCCGTTGTCCTTGCCGCGGGAGCCGATCTTCCAGGCTTCGGCCACTCGAATGGAAAAGTCCTCGATCGACTCTCCGTCGAGCGACGGGACGATCAAGAACTGAAGCTCGACTCCTTGACCCCCCTCTTCGGCGCGTGCGGCGCGCGCCAGGCCCTCGAGCCTTGCCCGGTCCTCGGCCGAAAGCAGTCCCGCCTCATCGACGACGGGGCCGGTCAGCGCCGGGACAGCGCGTCCCGTCGCCCGGGCGGAGCCACAGATGCCGAGCACGATGGCGACCGTCGCCACGAGCGCCCGGATCACCGCGGCCATGGCGCTCCTCGCCCGCCCTCAGAATTTCACTTCGGGGGCCTTGTCGGCGCCGCTCGCCGTTGCCGAAAACTGGGGCTTGGGCTGCTTGTGGTAGACGAGCGAATTGGTGAACGACGTCGGAGGGGTCGTGATGAGGTTGTTGAACTGCTGGACGGTCTCGATGTATCGGCGCCGCGCGATGGAAATGCGGTTCTCCGTCCCCTCGAGCTGCGTCTGCAAGTCCTTGAAGTTGTCGCTCGCCTTCAAATCCGGGTAGCGCTCCGCGACCACGAGCAATCGGCCGAGCGCGCCGCTCAACGCGCCCTGCGCATCCTCGAACTGCTTGATTTTGGCCGGATCGAGATCGGCTGCCGAGACGTTCACGGCGGTCGCCTTGGCGCGAGCTTGGGTCACTTCATCGAGTGTCTCCCGCTCGTGCGACGCATATCCCTTGACGGTCGCCACCAGGTTCGGAACGAGGTCTGCCCGCCGCTGGTACTGGTTCTGGACCTCTCCCCAGGCGGCGTCGACCGCATTGGAGGCTTGTGGAATCTCCTGAAGTCCGCACCCCGCAACGAGGATGCCGCTCGCCAAGAGCGCTGCCATGGGCGCGCGGGTGCGCGCCGCATGCGTCGCCGCTGGCGTCCCCAGGGTCCCGCTGAATCGCTTCGTCACATTCGGGCGCCGCACGCGGACGTCATACGCCAGGCGTCGGGGTTTTTCGAGTGCCTTAACCGAGCGCCGCCGGCTTCCGGGCCGTCCAGGCCAGGAGTTGCTGCGCGCTCCAGGCGTTGGCGATCTGTGCGGGGTCCAGCCAGGCCCGCTCGGCATTGAGCGCGGCGTAGCGCAGTCGGTCGAGCTCGCCCGATTCGTGCGCATCGCTCGTGAGCACGAACGTCGCCCCCGACGAGCGCGCCCTCTGCAATGCATCGACGGACATGTCCAGGCGAGGCAATGCGCCGTTCACCTCGAGAGCGGTTCCCGTGCGCCTTGCCGTTTCCGCGATCGCGTCGAGATCGAGGTCGATGGGGGGACGGGCGCCGATCATCCGCGCGGACAGATGGCCGATCATGCGCACGCAGGGATCCTGCATCGCTTTGACGATCCGCCTGGTTTGAGCGGCGCGGTCGAGCTCGAAGTGGTCGTGCACCGAGGCGAGGCAAAAGTCGAAGCCGGCGCGAAACTCGGGATCGTAATCGAGCTCTCCTTCCGGTCCGATGTTGAGCTCGACCCCGTGCAACAGCTTCGGCCAGTCGCCCACATCGGCTTGCAGGTCCCGAAGATGCGCGCGCTGTTCGAGCAGCGCTTGCCGCCCCGCACCCGAAAGTGTTCCCTCGGCATGATCGGTGATGGCGAGCACGCGATAGCCGCGCGACTTCGCCGCGAAGGCCATCTCCCGGAGCGACGATCGCCCGTCGCCCGACACCGTCGTGTGGACGTGAAAATCCCCGAGAATCGGGCCGATCTTGCGAGGTAGCGCGCCGCGGTCGGCCGCCTCGATCTCGCCGCAGTCCTCACGCAAGACCGGAGCAATCCAGGGCAATCCGAGCGCCTGGTAGATCTGGTCTTCGGTCTCGCTCGCGACGAGCTTTCCGCCTTCGACCTCCGACAGGGAGTACTCGTTGAGCGTCCAGCCCCGCGCAAGCGCGCGCTGTCGCAGCTTGA
Organism: Polyangiaceae bacterium; assembly: GCA_035622655.1. GTDB lineage: Bacteria > Myxococcota_A > Polyangia > Polyangiales > Polyangiaceae > Palsa-1150. The sequence goes on along the minus strand of DASPUY010000115.1, from coordinate 72,584 downwards.
TGCTGTGCCCTTTCGAGCCCGTGAAATAGAGCAGCGCGGCGCCGATCTGGTGGTCGGCGACGGCGCGCAGGTCGATCTGCGTTCCTCGTCGGGTAACGACGCTCGTCTTCGCGTTTCCGTGGACGAGCACGCGATCGACGAAGCTCATCGTGGTGAGCGCGTGCATCGCGGCCACCGGGTCGCGCGCGGCGACGACGACGTCGATGTCTCCGACCGTCTCGCAGAACCGCCGCAACGAACCGCAGTACGACGCGTGGGTCACGCCCGGAACTTCCTGCATCCGGGTGATGATCCGTTCGGCGAGGGGCAGTGCCACCGAAATCGGTGTCCGATCCACGGCTCCCTGTTCTTCGAGGCGTGCAAGCGACTGAGCGAGCTTCTCCTCCGACCTCTCTCCGAAGCCCTTGAGCGAGCGCAATCGATGCTCTTGCAGCGCGTTTCGCAAATCGTCGATCGACTGCACGCCCAGCTCCACGCGGAGCCTCGCCACGGCCTTCGGGCCGAGGCCGGGGATACGCAAGAGCGCGACGACGCTCGCGGGGTGCTTGCGCCGGAGCTGCTCGAGCTTGTCGACGTGTCCCACCTCGATGAGCTCGCGAATCTTGGCCGCGGTGCTCTTGCCGATTCCGTCGATCTGCTGCAGCTCCCTGGCCGTGAGTCGGCCAAGGTCGGTGGCTTGCGCGGCGACGGCTTGCGCCGCGCTCTCGTACGCGCGCACACGAAAGGATTGCGGGTCGCGCTCTTCGAGCATCGTCAGCTCGGCGAGCTCGCGGAGCATGTCGAGAACGTCTTGCTTCGTGTCGGCCACGGTCGACTAAGCATGTAGCCTTGGCTTCGTGCCCACGAAAGAGCCAGCCGAAGTTCTCCTCGTCGCCGGGCGCGAAGTCCGTGTGACCAATCCGAGCAAGCTGTACTTCGCGAAGGAGACGAAGCTCACCAAGATCGAGCTCGTTCGCTACTACCTGTCCGTTGCCGAGGGCGCTCTGCTCGGCATTCGCAATCGGCCGCTGGTCCTCAAGCGATTCGTCGAGGGGGCCGAAGGGCCTGTCTTCTACCAGAAGCGGGCACCGGAATCGCGACCCGACTGGGTGCGCACGACGACGCTCTCGTTCCCCTCCGGACGCACGGCCGACGAAATCGTCGTCGACGACGCCGCAGGGCTCGCCTGGGTGGTCAACCTGGGCTGCATGGAGCTGCACCCGCATCCGGTTCGAGCGAGTGATCTCGATCACCCCGACGAGCTGCGCGTCGACCTGGATCCGGGTCCCGGCGTGCCGTGGGGCGACGTGCGACATGTCGCGGTGGAAGTCCAGGGTCTCCTCGAGGAGCTCGGGCTCCGCGGCTGGCCCAAGACGAGCGGTTCGCGCGGGCTGCACGTCAACGTGCGCCTCGAGCCGCGCTGGACGTTCACCGAGGTCCGCCGCGCCGCGCTCGCGCTGTCGCGCGAGATCGAGCGCCGAGCGCCTCGTCTGGCGACGTCGAAGTGGTGGAAGGAAGAGCGGCATGGCGTCTTTCTCGACTACAACCAGAACGCGAAGGACCGGACGACCTGCTCAGCCTACTCGGTGCGCCCGCTGCCCGATGCGCGCGTGTCGACTCCCCTCCTTTGGACCGAGGTGCCCGACTGCGCTCCCGCCGATTTCACGGTCGGGACCGTGCCGGTGCGCTACGCCACGATGGGCGATCCACACGCGGGAATGGATGCCGCCGCGGGGTCGCTCGACAAGCTGCTCGATCTCGCGGCGCGCGACGAAGCCTCGGGCCTCGGCGATGCGCCATGGCCCCCGCACTTTCGCAAGATGGAGGGCGAGCCCGCACGCGTTTCGCCCTCCCGCGCCAAGGGGGTCGCGAAAGGGCCGCGCACGAAGATGCCGCTCGTCGTCGTCGCGAACTCACCGAGCCGGCAGGCCGCACTCGAGGGGCTCGAGCGCTGGAAGGCGCGGCACGGCCCTGCGGCCGGGCATCTGGCGGAGGACGACGTGCTCGTCGACAGCATGCGCGGGAGGTCGTCGACGTGGACGCGAATCCGCGTCAACCTGCGCCACGTGCCCGAGGGGCTCCGCCCGGGTCAAGAGACGCCTGACCCGGACGACGACCCCAGGCGCGAGTGGCGCGCGAGCGGGCGCGCGGATCCGCGCCGACGGTGACAATCCAGCGCGCCAAGGGATCGTCCGGAGCGCTGCCGGCGCATTCGCGCGTCCGGCGTCACGCTCCGGCGAGGTGCCGCAGCTTCACGATGCTATCGGTTTCGCCGAGCACGATGAGCGTGGCACCTTCGTCGATGACGTGGTCGGGGTCCGGGTTGTAGACGAACGAGCGGTCGTTGCCCCGTACGGCCACGACGAGCGCACGCGTCTCGCGCCGGATCGGCGTGTCCTTGAGCGCCATGCCCGCGAAGCTCGAACCGCGGGCGATGCTCACTTCCTCGAGGCGCAAGTTCTTGTCCTTGTCACGAAGCATCTGGTCCAAAAACTCGTTCACCTCGGGGCGGATGAGCTCGCTCGCAAGGCGTCGCGCGCCGATCATCGTCGGGTTGACGATGGAGGACGCCCCGGCCTTGACGATCTTCGGCGCCGCCTCGGCTTCGACCACTTTACTCACGATCCGCGCGCCCGAGTTGAGGCTGCGCGCGCTGAGCGTGACGTACAGATTGTCCTTGTCGTGAGTCAGCGCGGCGACGACGCCGCGCGCCCGATCGACTCCCGCGTCGAGCAAGACGTGATCGAGCGTCGCATCGCCGTGAACGTAGAGCATTTTCCCGGCGCAAATCTCTCCGCTTACCTGGTGGAGCACGGTTTCGCTGCGATCGATGGCGACGAAGGGGGTCTGGGTGGCCACGAGCTCTTCGATGACGTGTTTTCCCGTGCCTCCGGCGCCCGCCACGACGACGTGACGGGAGAGACGTGCGATGTCGCGCTGCATCCGCCTTCTCCGTAGTGCCTGGCCAATCGCTCCCTCGACCAAGAGCGCGGTCAAGCTCGATTGCATGTAGGCGAGCACGCCGACCCCCGCGACGATGAGCCCCACCGTGAGCGGTCGCGCCCCGGGGACCTCGCCCATCTGCTTCAGCTCGGCGAACCCCACCGTCGATATCGTGATCACCGTCATGTAGGCGCACTCGTCGATGCGCCATCGCCCGTGCCCGAGAACGAGATACCCCCCCGTGCCCACGGCCACGAGGATCGCAAAGCCCGCGAGGGCAGTGATGAGCCGGCGAACCTGGGCGGTCACGTCGATCGACGTTACCCGAGAACGCGGGCTCCTCTGCGTTTAACTGGCCATAAGTTCAGTATCTCGCTACCGTTCGGCTCTCGTCGCCGAAGGGAGCTCACATGCTCGATCTGTCGCATTTTCCGGGTCGCATCTTGGCCACCCGTCGCATTCCGGCACGCGGCGCCAGCTACGCCCCCATCCCGGGCGGATGCCATCCGGCGTTGCGCGTGGCGCTCGAGCACCGGGGAATCGACCGGCTCTATGCGCATCAAGCCGACGCCTTCGAGGCAGCCCGCAGCGGCGAGAGCGTCGTTTTGACCACGGGCACCGCGAGCGGCAAGTCTCTCGCGTACCTGCTGCCGATCCTGCAAGCCACCCTGGAGAACCCCTCTGCTCGCACATTGCTGCTCTTCCCGACGAAAGCTCTCGCCCAGGACCAGTTTCGTGGTGCAGCGGGTCTGATCGAGCACCTCGCGGCGCGCACAGATCTCGAAGCGCCGTGCATCGGAGCCGGCATCTACGACGGCGACACTCCACCGGCCGATCGCAGTCGCATTCGAGATCAGGCTCACCTGGTGCTCACCAACCCGGACATGCTGCACAGCGCGCTCTTGCCCAACCATGGCAAACGCGGCTATGCGCACCTCTTTCGCAACGTCCGTCACGTCGTGATCGACGAGCTGCACTCGTACCGCGCCGCCTTCGGCGCGCATCTGGCGAACCTGCTGCGGCATCTGCTCCGGGTGTGCCGACACTACGGCAGCGAGCCGCAGTTTCTCTGCACCTCGGCCACGATCGCCAACGCCCGGGAGCACGCCGAGGCCCTGTGCCATCGACCGTTTCGTCTCATCGACCGCGACGGCTCACCCTCGGCCGGCAAGATCGTTCACTTCTGGCAGCCGCCGCTGGGCGACAAGGACCTGCGGCGTCCGATCACAACGGAGCTCGCGCAGCTGGTGCCGTTCTTGGTCGAGAAGCGACTCCGGATCATCGCGTTCTGTCGCAGTCGGAAGGAGCTCGAGATCGTGCTCAAGGAGTCCCGCGATCGGCTGCGCGACGTCGCCGGGCACGACGAGTCGTATCTGCTGGCGGGATACCGGGGCGGCTACACGCCCGAAGAGCGGCGTCGGGTCGAACGGGATCTGCTCGAAGGCAAGGTGATCGGCGTGGTGTCCACCAATGCCCTGGAGCTGGGGATCGACATCGGCGCCCTGCAGGTCGTCGTCCAGGGAGGGTTCCCCGGGACGCGTGCGAGCTTTTGGCAACAGTTGGGTCGGGCGGGGAGACGCGGGGAAGTGGCCCATGCAATCGTGGTGCTGGCCGTATCTCCCGTCGACCAGTTCATTGCCGACGATCCCGACTGGCTGGTCGGCCAGCCGGCCGAGCATGCCGTGCTCGATCGAGACAACCTGGCCATCCAACTGGCCCACGTACGCGCGGCGGCGGCGGAGTTGCCCCTGTCGCTGGATGACGCCGCGGTCTTCCCCGATCTGGGCGAAATCGTCGGCGTACTTTCGCGCGCGGGCGAGCTGCGCGACATGCTGGGGCGCTGGCACTGGACCGGAGGTCCGTTCCCGGCGGGAGAGTTCGGCCTGCGCAACGTGCACGCGGATCGTTTCAAGATCGTCAATCGAGACACGGGGACGACGCTCACCGAGATGACTCGTCCTCAGGTCTACCGTGAGGCTCACCCGCGTGCCGTCTACCTGCACGACGGCGTCCAGTTTCAGGTCGACCGGCTCGATCTCGTGCAGCACGTCGCGGTCGTGACCGAGGTGGAGCAGAACCTCTATACCCAGCCGGACGTGCGTACGGCCATCGACGTCCTGCTCACGCAGGAGCGGCGTGCGGTGGGTCGTACCGAGGCGGTGTTCGGCGATGTCCGGGTCGACGATGCAGTAGTCGGTTACAAGATGCTCGAGTTCCACAACCACCAAAATCTGGGGTACGAGAAGCTGCACGAGCCTCTGAGGCTCGAGGTCGAGACCGAGGCCGTCTGGGTGACCGTACCCGAGATCGTCCTCGCGGCGCTCGCGAGCGAGCACGAGGACGGCCTTGCCGGGATGGTCCATGCGCTCGGGGCGTGCGCTCGCATGCTGACGATGGCCGAGCGGTCGGACCTGTGTGCGACGAGCTTTCACCATACCGAGGAGACGAGCGGCAAGACCGCCACGGCGCTGGTCTGCTACGACCCGCATCCGGGGGGGCTGGGCTACGCGTACAAAGCGTACGAGCACATCGAGGAGGTGCTGGCCAACGCGATGGCTCTGGTCGAGCGTTGCCGCTGCCGGAGTGGCTGTCCGGCCTGTGTGGGCGCCTATGGTCGCGATTCGAACTGGATCACCTGGGCTCTGCGAAGTCTGTTCGAGGATGTGGCCCTTCCAGCCGGAGCCCGCTGCGCACGTTCTTCGCCGACGAAGACCGGAGCGGCGCCGGAGGTGGACGGGCGGGTGCCGTGGCTCCAGGTCGTCGAGCGCTGGGGCGATGTGGTCGCGCATCTGCGCGCGGAACGCACGACGGGAGCGGAGCTGCTTGCGGCGCTCGGTCCGGAAGCTGTACAGCGGCAGGGCCGGCGTCTCGTGCTGCGATTGCCGAGTCCGGGGATCGCAGAGTGGCTGGGGTCCGAGTCCATTCAGCGTCAGCTCTGGGAAAGCTTGCGTGCGGTGGTCGAGGTACCGGTCGACGGAGCGCTCGCCATCGAGATTGCAGCCCAGGGCCGGGCACGAGCGCTGGGCGCGGCGATCAAGCTGCAACGGCGATACGACGACCTGATTGCGGGGCGGCCCGGCAGCGAGCCGGAGGCGAACTCCAAGCTCGCGTCCGGCTACGTGTTGCCCTCGACGGGGACTCGCTCCACCCGGAGCTAGAAACCGATGCACCTGCGAACGTTGCATCGGCAGCTGCAGCAGCAGCGGCGCGACGGACGATCGGGCGAAACGCCGCCATCGGGCGAGATGCCGCCATGGGCCCCGGCGGGGACTGCGCCTCGGCGTGTGGGCGAGCCGGGTCGCGCCGAGCCGCCCCTCGTCCAAGAGCCCGCGCTCTGTGATCTCGGCGAGCGGCTCCTCGGTATCCGCAGGGATCACCCGAAGCTCTACGCAAGCCTTGCGCAGCTCGACGAGGCGCAGCTCTCGGCGGTCCTCTGCGACTCTCCTTCGGTGCTCGTGCGAGCGCCGGTCGGATCGGGCAAGACGCACGTGCTCGTGCACCGGGTCCAGTTTCTGCACCGCGTGCGCGCAGTACCCCTCCGTGAAATGGCGGTGCTCACTTTCACGAACCGGGCGGCTGCGGAGATCCGCGCACGCATCCTGACCCTCGGTGACCACGAGCGTCCCCCCGCACCCGACGAACTGTGGCTCGTCGGCACATTCCACGGAGTGGCGCGAGCACTGCTGTCCAAAGCGCTGCCCGTCGAGCGGATCGGCTATCGGCCCGATTTCGAGGTGCTCGACGACGAGGAGTGCGAGCGGCTGCTCGACGAGCTGATCTCGCGGCATCACCTGCGCATCCGCCGGCGACGACAGGTTCGCCGACGACTACGCGTCCCCGAAGACGCACGGTCCCACCGGGACGACCTGTCGCGCCTTGCGGCTCTCTACGCCGAGCAAAAGCGCGCCGCCAACGTCATGGATTTCGACGATCTCATCGATCACGCGACGGAGCTTCTCGGTCCCTGCGATGCAAACCGATGTGAGCCCATCGTCCCGACGCCGAGCTGTGTCGTCGTGGACGAGCTGCAAGATTGCGAGCCAAGGGAGCTGCGCTTTCTGCGAACGCTCGGGGGTCAGCATACGAGCTTCTTCGGCGTCGGCGATCCGAACCAGGCGATTTACGGCTGGCGCGGTAGCGCGCCGGAAGTTTTTTCCCGGGTGAAGGCGGAGTTTGCATGCCGGGAGCAAGCGCTGCAGTTTAGCTACCGCTCGACGCGGAGCATCCTGGAGGCTGCTCGAGCCGTGCTGGGCCTGCAAGCCGAGACGGGCGGCGAGCTGACGAGCGTTCGCGACGTCGGAAAGCGAGTCGTCCTACGGCGTCATCACGATCCATTGAGCGAGGCGATCTACCTGGGCGAGCGTCTCGCAGCGCTCCACGCCGAAGGCGTCCCGTATCGAGAGATGGCCGTGCTGTTCCGGCTTCGCGTGCAGGGCGAAATGCTGCGAGCGTCACTCGTCGAGCGGGGCGTCCCCTGCGTCGAGTCCGAGGATCCGCCGTCCGATGCCGTGCGCCTTTTGACACTGCACGCGGCCAAAGGACTCGAATTTCGTCGTGTGTTCCTCAGTGGCATCAACGACGGATTGGTTCCACTCGGACGGCGTCGCGACCGAGTCGACGATGCGGAGGAGCGCCGACTTCTGTTCGTCGGCTTGACGCGCGCGCGGGACGAAGTCGAAGTCTCGTACCACGCGCGCCCGCATCAGGCGGGAGCGGCAGGAGAGATGAGCCGGTACCTAAGCGGTCTCCCGGCCTGGTTGCTGGATTTTCAGCACGGACCCCCGACGTCCAGCCCGCCCGAGCCGATGTCCATCCGCGCAGCGACCCCGGACGCCCGACAAGCCACGCCGTCGGCCGATGAGGCTGGACGGCGAGCGCCGGCGGCGGGGTTTGCGGCCAGACCGGCAGCGTCGGATTCGGGATCGCAGTTCCGCCCAGGACAGGTCGTGAGCCATCCGCGCTATGGCCGCGGAGTGGTCTTGGCGCTCTCCGGGGGAACCGTCGAATGCGACTTCGGAAAGCGCGGGCAACGCTCGTTTCCGATGGTGCTCTGTCCGCTCCTCACGGAGGAGGAATCGTGTCTGCCGTTCGGTCCAGCTCTTGCCTGACTTTGGTCGCCAGCAATTCCGGCGTGAGCGGCTTTTGAACGAAGGGGAGACCCGTGCCGTGAACGCCGTGTATGGAAGCATCCTCGGTACTTCCGGAAATGAAGAGAATCCTCATTTCCGGCCGTGAAGATTGAAGCTCCTCGGCAAGCTCGATACCTCCCACACGGGGCAAGACGAGATCCGTAATCAGAAGGTCGATCCGGGAAGCGGTGCGCTTGCCGATGAGCAGGGCCTCGCCGGCGTTCTGCGCCTCGAGCACCCGATACCCGCACCGGCGCAGCACCAGTCCAGCCGCCGCACGGACGCGATCGTCGTCTTCGACCAAGAGGACGGTCTCGCCGTCGCGCGCGAGCGGCACATCCTTGCGCACCGGCGGCCGATCCGAAGTGGCGACCGCCGCTTCAATCGAAGGCAGATGAACGAAGAAAGTCGTTCCTGCCCCGGGCTCGCTTTCGACGCGAACGGTACCGCGAGAGCGACGAACGAGATCGGCGACCGTGTGGAGCTCGTTCGTCGTCTCGGTCGGGTCTTCCTCGCCGAAGGCTGGCTCGAACAAGCGTGACCGGGTCACCTCGTCGATTCCGGCGCCGGTGTTGCTCACCCGCAGCGTGACGGTCTGACCCGTCGAGGCGCCCGTTCGATCGTCCGCGAAATCGTCGCCGTGCGAGGGGTTCGACGTCGCGATCGTCAAGCACCCGCCGTGGGGCATCGCGCGTCGCGCGTGGACGACCAGACCGACGACGATTCGTTCGATTTGCCGCGAATCGGCGCGGATCCATGAAAACGAAGCGGAGGGCTCCAGGGTGAGCTTCACTCTGTTCCCCGCGAGGCATTGCAGTGTCCCCTCGAGCTCGCGAAGAAGCGAATTCACGTTGAGCAGTTGCGAGGCGGAGAAGTCGCCGCGGCCGAATGCGAGAATCCGGTGCGTGAGCCCGGCCGCTCGCCGCGCCGCATTCTCGATTTCCTCGCGGTTCTCGCGCCACAGTGCGGCGCTCTGGCCGTCATTCATGAACGGAGAGGCGCGCGTCAAGATCACCGATAGCGCATTGTTCAGATCGTGAGCGATGCTCGCCGACGAACGTCCGAGCGCCACCCAGGGTTCTTGCTCGCTCAACTGCTGCCGCACGCGGAGCAGCTCTCGGTTGCTGCCGGCCAGGCCCCACCCCGACTGAGCGCCGAGGTCGCGCGCGCCGGCAAGGTGCCGTTCGATCGTCGGAACCAGTCGCGACAGCTCGTCCTTGCGAACGAGATCTCTTGCACCGATTCCTGACGCGGTCGATTCGTCGCATCCTCCGGACACGAGAATGAGCGGTATCTCGAGCCCCTTCTCGGTCAGCAGGGCCCTCGCGGCGCGAGCCCCGAAGTTCGGCATCGATGAGTCGCACAGGACGACGTCCCAGTCGTCCGACTCGAGGGCGGTTCGCGCCGTCGCCTCGTCCTGCACCCGGCGGCAGACCGATGCGCGATTGGCTCTCTGCAGCTCCCGGGCGATCAAGACGGCGTCGTTCTCGGAGTCGTCGATGACGAGAACTCGCAATTCGTTCGTCATGATTCGATCCGTCTTTCTCGGAAGGATGTCCACGGGGCTGACGTCGAGGAACGATGCCGGCGACTGGGTACGTGTGCGGGTTGATCCCTGCGCTTCGGTAAGCCGTAGTCGAAGACGGACGATGTGCCCGGTACCATGTACGAGAGAAGGATATTAGAAAACAAGGCACGTGTTTAAGAAAACTATGTTCGATCGCGAGACGACGCGGCTCCACGGCCGCGGACGAGTAGGGCCATTCGCAGGCCGTTGCGACGCGATGGCGTGACGATTGGCCACGGCAAAATGCGATTGTGTGGCGAATTTGCAGTCCCGCGAGCCGCCCTGCGATTGCGCGTCACCCCGGCAGTCGCCGCATTCGCCGGAATGCTCCTTTGGGACGACCGCGGCTCCGCGCACGGCTCCTAACGAACGGTCTTGGCCGGCAGCTGTCGGGGAGCGTCGCGGGGGGGCAGTGCGCGATGGCGATCATGGCGGCGGTGGGCGTCCAGTTCCGATTCTCCCGGCAAGCGCGTCTGGACTGCGACGCCTCCGAAGATGGCCACCCCACGAACCCGCAGCAGCGGCCGGTCGGGGTCCACCTGCGCCGGGACTCTCTCGACGTGCCCGAAACCTCCGCAGATGGCGGTCCCGGTCACCTCCACGGGCAGATTCGGCGGGACGATGAGCTCGACGCCTCCCATGACTGCGACGACGCGAATCTCCGTGATCCCGGCCGGCAGGACGGCTTCGCGAAAGTCGAGCTGAATGCCGCCCATCACCGCCGTGGCGTTCAAGCGGTGCGGCAGCGTCCAGCTGCCGCGTCGTTCGACGCCCCCGAAGATCGCCATCACGGTGTCTCTCGAGGCTCCGGCAGCAGAAACGGGAATTGCTCGTGCGGGCGTCGCCATTGGCGCGCTCGGGGTAGAGTCGGGCACCAGCGGCGTCAGGTCGGCCACGGTCTGGTCGATTTCCGAGATCGAGGTGGCCCGGTGTGCCAGTGTCAGCCGGCGCTCGAACTCCTCGACGTCGAGAACGTCGTTCGCGAAGGCGTCCGAGAGCCGCGCGATCGCCTGCTCGCGACAGTCCCTGAGGCTGATCAGACTGGGGGCGGGCGGCTCACCCGAGGCCATGGCGGCACCCTAACACGCCTGGGCAACGCCGACTTCGTGTGCTCGCCGCGGACCAGACCTCCGGAGGTCTTCGTCGTGTGGTAAAGAGGCTCACGCTCGATGCTGCGGGTGCTCAAGTGGCTGGGGTTCGTGGTCGCGCTCCTGGTCGTGCTCGCGGCGGCGACCTGGTACGTGGCGTTCGGCAACAACAGTCCTCTCGCCGAAGGGACGTTCGTCGACGGCGTCGAGGCCGTGCGAGACGGATTCGTGAACGTTTTCATCGTGGACGCGAGCCCCGGGATGGTTGCCCTCGTGGACGCAGGGAACGACAAGTCGGGCAAGGCCCTGGTCGCGGCGCTCGCGAGACGCAACCTGGCACCGACCTCGGTCGCAGCCATCTTTCTGACGCACGGCCACCCCGACCACGTGGCTGGCTGCCGAATCTTCCCCCGGGCGCAAGTGTTTGCGATGGAGCCCGACGTGGCGCTCGTCGGGGACGCAGCACCGGCGACTCACCCGCTGCGCGACGGCGACGTCACCACCGTGGGCGATCTGCGTGTCGAGGCGTTCTCCGTTCCGGGGCACACGCCGGGATCCGCAGTCTATCTCGCCCGCAACGTCCTCTTCTTCGGCGACAGCGCCGGCGCCTCGAAGGCCGGCGAGGTGATGAAGGCCGTTCGCCTCTTTTCCAAGGACTCCGCGCTCAACGTCGCTTCCCTCAAAGGCCTGGCGACGCGGCTGACGCCTCGAAGGGCGGAGATCAAGGCGATGGCATTCGGACACACCGGTCCGCTCGTCGGCTTCGACCCGCTTCTCGCTTTCGCGTCGCGCAATTAGCCCTACTCCGGGGCGCTGTCGCTCGCGTCGATGATGCTGCTGTCGCCCGCATCGGCGAGCCCGCCGCCCGCATCGGCAAGGCCGCCGGCGCCCGCATCGGTGCACGGGTCGGGCGACACAATCGATGCCGGCGCGTATCCGGGGTAAAAGTTGCAACCGTACTCTACGGGGGGGCCGAAGCAGCCACACGCGACGACGCCCGTGGTGCATGCACTGGGGGTCACGGTGGGCACGCACGTGCCCGTGCTCACGCAACCTGCGTTCGTGGGATAGCCGCACACGAGCCCTTCTGCGCAGGGTGTCGTATCACTGCATTGCTCGTTCAGCGTGGGGCTCGAGCTCGCGTTGCACGCGGTCAAGCCGACGGTCAGAAGCGGGGCCAATGCCCAGCGCAGCACGCGGGGGCCGTTTCGAAATAAGTCATTCACGGGGGGGACTGTGCCTGAGCGGACCGTTTCGCGCCACGACCGTCAACGCACCCTGACGGCGCGTATCAGGAAGACGTATGCGTCACGCGGAGCGCATAGAACTTCACGGTGGCGCCCACGGCGGCGTCCGCGCCTGCGGTCTGGTCGTAGTCGCCGGCCTTGAAGTACTCGCCGTAGCCGTCGAAGCTCGCGGGCATCGGGAAGGACGACGTCGCGCCATCGATGGTCAGGGTGATCGTCCCATCTCCCGTGAGCTGGATCGAGTAGCTGAATGGAGTGCCGGGCGGAACATTGGTGATGGAATTCTCGGTCTGGCTGCCCGACGGGCTATCTTCGATTCCGACTATTATATTCCCATTATCGTAATAATAGAGCTCGAGAAGCGGCTTCGTCGAGCTCGCCAGGCCCGCCTCGATGGCAGAGCCGATATGGATTTGGCCGACGCAGACATGGTCCGGGACATCGAGAACCGCGAGGGTTGCAGTCAACGTATTGGTGCCCTCGATAGGCCAGTTCGCTTCCGTGCCGTCTGCATTCATCTCCCGCAGCTCGGATCGCGGATAGCTCGAGTCCGCCGTCGTGACGCCGTCCTCGGGATCCCAGAAGGTCATCGCACCGTCGGTGGGGTCCGTATAAAAATACGCGTCCTCGAACCCGCTCGAGCCTTCCAGCTGCGTCGGGCTGATGGTGGTCGGGTCTCCGGTCGATCCAATCGGCAACTGCAGCTCCCAGAGTGACAGGTCGAAATTTGCGCCAGGGGCGACGTTGGTCCGAAGGCCGCCGTCGGAGCTGTCGCCGCTTGCGCTGCCGTCGCTCCCCGAAGCCGCGCCATCGGCGACACCGCTCGCATCGAACGCGATGCCAGCGCTCGAGGAGCTGGACGCGCTGGAGGAGCCCGCCGAAGATCCCGACGCGCCTCCCGCGCATGCTGCAGGACCGATGCACGTCGCCACGACCAGCGTCGCAGCGATGAAGGTGACGTGCATAGGCGCCGTCCTTCGGGAACGGATGAGCGCTGGCAAGCTAAGTTTGTCAGGTTTGCGTCATGCCGTCCCCGCTCGCAAGCACTTTCTCGGTTCTCGCTCGGGGTCTCCCGTTTAAGCTTCGTGAGTGCCCGGAAATCGGAGAGATGCACGACCTCATAGCGACCCCATCGCCGAAGGCGCGTTACTGGCCGTCGTCGCGGCGGTCCTTTTCGGGGCCGCGACGCCCGTCATCCGGTGGGCCGGAACTGATGCGGGGCCGTTCCCGACCGCCGCGCTCCTTTACGCGGGCGCCTCGATCGCCACGTTGCCACTTTCACTGCGGCCGCGGCGGAGTGAGGCCCCTGTTCGTGCGCAGCACGCGCGCCGTCTTCTCGTCATCGCGCTGTTCGGAGGCGCGCTGGCGCCTGCCTCCTTTGCCTGGGGGCTCCAGCGCGTCGGCGGAACGAGCGCGTCGCTGCTCTTGAACTTCGAAGCCATCTTCACCGCGCTCATCGCATGGCGATTGTACGGCGAGTCTCTCGGTTCGCGCGTGCTGGGGGCGCTCGCGCTCACGTCGGCCGGCGGGGCCGTTCTGGTGCTGGCGGCCCGCTCGTTGAACGACGGCGGTCATCGCGCTGTCACGTGGGGAGCCGCCGCAGTGGTTGCAGCGACGCTGGGCTGGGCGTTCGACAATGCCCTGACCCGACCCCTCGCGGATCTCGATCCCATCCAGGTGGTCCGGGCCAAGGGCGCTCTGGGACTCCTCATCGCTCTGGTCATGGCCGTGGCGCTGGGGCAAGGCTTCGGGGCCGCGTTCCATGCGCTCGCTCTTCTGGCCAGTGGTGCGGTCGGATACGGCTTGAGCCTTCGCCTCTATCTGCTTGCCCAGCGTCGCATCGGGGCTGCACGAACGGGTTCCCTGTTCGCGCTGGCGCCGTTCGTCGGCGCGGCCGCGGCGTGGGCCCTGGGAGAGCGCGCTCGAGGACTCCCCACCATGATTGCAGGGGTCCTGTTCGGTTCCGGCGTCTACCTTCACGCGACCGAGAGGCACCAGCATCGTCATACGCACGCGCGGATCGCGCACGAGCACGCGCACCGTCACGGCGACGGCCACCACGATCACCCTCACGACCCTGCGGTCATCGGGCAGCACAGCCACTTTCACATCCACGACGAGCAGACGCACCAGCACGCTCACGGCCCCGACGTGCACCACACGCATCGCCACGAGGCCGATGCGTAAGGGTCTTTCACAGGTTCTCCACCGTTTTCAACAGCTCGCGGACGAACGCGGTTCGCGGTCGAATGAGCTGCTGTCGCGATGCGTGGACGACAATGGCAATCGGGGGCGCCGCCGGACCCAGAACCCCGGCTTGCATGACGTCGTCAGTGAACACATAGCCGTAGCCATCGTCGGAGGGAGCGCCGGCCTTCGTCGAGCGGGGATCCGCGCGTCCGATGCGGCTCGTGAAGGCGATCGCGGCGACGAAGGCGAATGGAATGCCGAGCGGGATGGGGATGGATCGATGGCGTTTCATGGATGGAGGGTCCTTTCGTGGCCCAACGCTCTTGGCTGCGGCGCCTTGGCGGACGAAGCCAAGCGGCGAATCGACCTCAGATCGACCTCAGGGAGTTTCGACGCAGTCGCAGAACCATTCTTGGCAATTGCACCGCGGCATTTCGATCCGCCGTCCGGAGGACGCGCTGGAGGCGGGCGAAGCCAAACCTCGTCGTGCGCGCGGCGGCGACACGGTCGTCGGCGGATGTTGGGGCTGCCTCGCGATCGTCGCGGTGACCGCGGATGCCGCTGCCTGCGTCACATCGTCGACGCGAGCCTCGATGCGCTCGGGTGCAGCAATTCGCGCGTCCGACGCGTCTGTTCGCGCGCGCCGATGCGCCCAGCGCTCCGTCCAGCCGTAGGCTGCTCCCGCGACGAGAACGAGCGAGAGCGCGACGATCCACGCGGATCGCCGGGCGCGCGCTCGACGGCCTTCGTCGCGGTCACGCATCGCGGCGCCGACGGTCCGCTGCACGAAGCCCTCCGTCGGCAGCTGGGCGGACCAGTGCCCCCATCCTTCCGATTCGGTCGATCGAAGCCGGGTCGTCGGGGCCGAAGTCATCGGTCCTCCCACACGCCGCGCAGCAGCTCGCGCAGCCGTTCGCGAGCTCGAAAGAGCCGCGTCCTGGCGGTGCTCTCCCGTATTCGGAGGACCGCAGCAATCGCTCGGGTATCCAGGTCGTGGAATTCGGCCAGAACGAAGACGTCGCGCTGCGCGTCCGACAGCTCCGAAGCGGCGCGTGCGAGCGCCAAGCCGATTTCCGCCCGCCTGCGCTCGGTCTCCGGCGTGCCGGGGGCGACGAGGAGCTGTCCGGCCTCGAACGGGGCAAAGGAAAGTTTTCGCTTTCGGCGCGCGTCCGTCGCCACCCGACTTGCAATCGTCAATAGCCACGTCGAAAGGCGGGCGGTGCCTGCCGCGTCGAATCCCGGTAGGGCGCGGCATGCACGGAGAAAGACCTCTTGAGCCAGATCCTCGACGTGCGACCCGGCGCCGAGGGTCCGAGACAGAAATGCGAAGACCATGGCCTGATGGCGTCGCACGAAGACGCCGAGGGCTGCGCCGTCGCCTGCCCGGCATCCGTCCAGGGTGGCTCGATCGAGCTCCGGGAGCACACGCGCGGCCGGCACAGGGATCCAAGCAGCAGTCAGCGACACCGCGTTTGCACCTTTCGCCCTTCTTACACGGACGAGCGAGTCGGAAGTTCTGCCTCGCTTGCAGTTTGTTCCGGCTCGAGGTGGAGGGCCCTACCGATCGTTCCGGCTCGAGGCGGACGGCCTGGGTCGCTTCGCGCTGCCGGGGGCACACATTGGCGCTCTGCATCGCCGGTGCACGTGCGATTCTCGGATCATGCTGCACCGGCGCCGCCACCGCTGCCTTCGTGCGCGCCGCGACGCCCGCCCCCTGGCGCGAGCCGTGCTTCGGCTTTTGATGCTCTATCGCAGACATTCTCCCACCCCCACGCGCTTCCTCCTCAAGATCGGCGCCGGTGCGAGCGGAAGTCGGCCGCGGCGACCCGCGCCGAACGATCCGCGCTGCCGGCGACGGAGCTTCGCGCGCTGGGGTGGCTCGGTTCGGCGAGCTTCGCCCCGGTCGCCAAGGAAGTGGTCGTGCGCGACATTCTCGGTCCGCTCGCGTCGATCGGCATCGCCCTTTCCGCCGAGGAGCGCGCCGAACTTCTGGCGCCTTGATCAAAGCCGCGTTCTGTCCCACAGGGCGAGCTGCGGCGACGGGCGCTGCCCTTCCGGGGAAGTCCGGCTGCGAGGTCGAGCCGAATCCGCCGTGCGGCCGCCCCAGTCGCGACTGCGCTCGCGTTCGTGCGCCACGTGCTCTTCGAACCGGTAGCCCTGCGAGGCGCGCTTCTCCAGCCGGCGTGAGGCGGAATCGAGCCGTCGAAGAGCCGCGAGCTTGTCGTCGTACCCCAGCCTGGCGCGATCGACCGCTCGACGCAGGACGTCGAGCGTCTGGTCGTACACGCGGAGCGGTACGGGAAATGGATGCCCATCCTTGCCGCCGTGCGCGAACGAAAAACGCGCTGGGTCGCTGAACCGCGACGGCGCTCCGTGCAGTACCTCGGCGACCTGGGCCAGAGCGAACACCGTCCGCGGGCCGATGCCAGGCAGCAAGAGCAGCTCGGCGAAGTCGATCGGCGCTCGTTCTCGCGCGGCTGCGAGCGCTCCGGCAATGCGCCGGCCTATCACGTCTTGCGGCTGGATCTCGTGACGGTGCGGCATGACCAGGTGAGGCAGCGGAAGCGACGCCGTCTGAGGCGGCCGGAGCCGGGCAAGCTCGCGAGCGACGACCTCGGGGCCTTCGCGCACGAGCTCCAGTTGGGCCTCGCGAGCCTTGGCTGCGCGCCGATCGGTGAGGTTCACGATCTCTCCCTGGGGCGCCCCGTCGATGGCCGCGTGCGGTTCGTCAACGAAGCTGTCGAGCCCTTCGCTCAGCCAGTGGTAGCGGCGCGCGGTACGGTCCTCGGGTCGCATCCCTTGCTGAACGACCGCCCACGCCCCCTCGACGGTGACGATGAACCCATGCAGGTAAAGGTCGAAGCCGTCCTGCACGGCGGCCCCGTCTACCTTCGCCACCAACCGGCTGGCTCGTGCCAGCGCCGTGCCGTCCACTCCCGTGGCGTCGCCCACTCGCTCCAGCTCTTCGGGCGTCTTGCGCGAGTGCCGTCCTCGGCCCCCGCAGACGTGCACCCCGAGCTCGCGCGAAATAGGAGAAAGCCCCCGCTTCAAGGCGCCCAGCACGCTGGTCGTGATGCCCGACGAGTGCCAGTCCATGCCCATGACGGCGCCGAACGATTGAAACCAGAACGGATGCGCCAGCCGTCGCAGCAGCTCTGCGCGCCCGTATTCGAGGACGATTGCCTCCACGATGACGAGGCCCAGCCGCTGCATGCGGCCAGCGAGCCACTCGGGGACTCGCCCGCCGTGAAGGGGCAAATCGGCGCTGCCGGTCCGGGCTGCCATGGGTCTCCCGTGCTCGCTGTCGGAAGGCTCTCTAGCGCGCCGTTCCTCGGCGTGCAGCGGCTGCCGCGCCTCGCATCGCGGCGGTGATGCGACGAAGCTCGTCGACGGTGACCGGCGGGAGCGGCCGCCAGGGCTCGCCGCCGACCAAAAGCTTTCCGGTCGACGGGTCCATCGGCAAGTTTCGCTCGACCGGGTAAAAGCGATTGTGATCTCGAATCAACCGATTCAGCTCCTCCAGGCCGAGCTCTACACAGGCGGGGACGGCATCGAGCGATTCCCGCTCGGAGACGGCGAGGCTTCCGATGAGCTCGTCGCGGAGATCTTCGATTTTCCGGAGGCGCAACGCGAAGGACGGAGGGCCTGTCACAGCGGAGGCGATTCGTTGTTCGAGACTGACCGTGAAGTTCCGAGGAGGTGAAGCCGTCTCGACCACGGGCGCGTCGCGGCTCTCCTGGAAAGGGCCTTCGTTCCCGAATCGTTCGTCCCTGGCCGGGGCCCCGCCCCCTTGGACGGCGACGACGTCGTCGGTCTCGAGCGCGCGCAGGTTCGTCTCCAGCGTTGCGCCCGGGAGCGCTGCTTTGAGGGCTTGCTCGACGCGCGACACGAACGTTGCGAACTGAAATCGCAGCGCCGCGGTGTGCGCCGGGTCCGAGAGGAAGCCCTCGATGCGCGCTCGATAGGCATCGGTCGATTCGAGCGGCCGCGGCGCAAGGTCGTGAATCCTCCCCAGGATCGAAACGAGCGTGGCGGGCTCGTCGGCGCCGTGCTCGAGCGCGAAGCGGGCCTCGAGCTCGATGCTCAGGCCGGCTTCCTCGTGCTCGACGCTCAGGGACAGGCGCCGGCAGCTCTCCGTCAGGACGAGCAGGTGGTCGGCGAACGCGACCATGAGATCGGGCAAATCGTTGGGCCTGCCTTTGTCGTCTTCGAAGACCGCCACGCCGTCGACGATGAGGAAGCGCGCGTTGTCGATGCCGAGCGCGTCCATCGCGCTCCGTACCTGATGAAGGAATGTGGCCGCCTCGACGCGGCTTCGGACCCGGTTGGTCGAGAGGTCGACCTTCGCGCCGACGAGGGCGCGGCACTTGTCCCAAAAGGTCGGCGAGCGCCCGACGACGTCGCTGGGTAGATCGACGGTGATGCCCGCCGCGAAGCGCATGGCGCTGGAGTCTACCCCAGCGCCGTCGTGGGCGGATTCACTCCGGTCTCCTCCACCACGGGGGGTTGCGCGGGGGATGCCCGGCGGCGTGGAGGTGTGCGCGCAGGACCTCCCGCGTGAGCCTACGAGGTTGGTTCCGAGCGTCGGAAGCGTCACTGGCCTGAGCCGTGAAATCTTATGCAACGATTTGAGTAGTCCGTTACAAGCGGGAGTCGGTGGCGACTGGGGTCGGCGCCGACCGGGCTTGGGTCCAACGGGCGGGGGCGGTAGGGAGATGGGCGCCAAAATACTGGTTATCGATGATTCGATGCTGATTCGAAGCCAGGTCAGCAAAGCGCTCACGGCTGCCGGCTTTTCCGTCATCGAGGCGATCGACGGCGTGGATGGATTGCAGAAGCTCGCCGACGCGCCCGACACGCGGCTGGTGGTGTGCGACGTCAACATGCCGCGGATGAGCGGGATGGACTTTCTCGAGCGAGTTCAGGCCAGGGGCGACGTATCGGTTCTCATGCTCACGAGCGAGGGCCAGTCGGATCTCATCAAGAAGGCGAAGGCGCTGGGCGCCAAAGCGTGGATCATCAAACCCTTCAAGCCCGAGCTCCTCGTTGCCGCAGCCAAGAAGTTGACCGCATGAACGAACCGTCGATCCGTGTCGTGGTCCTCGACGAAAGCGCGACCGAGCGCACCGCCATCGCGCGTGCGCTCCAGCGCGCATCGTATCGGGTGGAGCAGAGCTCCGACCCGGGCGAGGCGCTGAGCGACATCGCGCGCGAGCCACCGAACGTCATCGTCGTTTCGCTCCCGAATCGTAAAGGAACCGATCTGCTGAGGCTCCTCCGCAACGCGGATGCCTCGGGTCATGCCTACGTCGTGGCGATTCTGGACCGGACGTTTTCGGGCCGTGACCTTCCGGGAATTCTGGCGGACGCCCAGGATTTCATGCACCGGCCCGTCGACGAGGACGAGCTCCTCGCGCGCGTCGGGGCTCCGGGGAGATTGCGCAGGTGGCTGAATGGGTCCGGAAGATCGGCGCCCGCCGAAACGCCGAAGCCTGCCGTCGCGTCGCCGTCGCCGATCACGGATCTTCGCCGGCTGCGGGCATGGAAGAACATGGGACAGCTCGTCGTCGACGACCTCGCGCAAGTGGTCGGACAGAATATCCAGCCGATGGAGGGGTGGCCGAGCGCGTTCGGCCGCGGGCTCCGAGGCGCCACGGTTGGCATGTCCCTTCCCGGCGAGAGCGCCGAGCTTCGGATCTGGATCGTCGCGGACGCGGTGGCGCTGCGCTGGCTCGCCGGCGCCGTGTTCGCCGATCCGGAGACACCCGAGGCGAAGCTGCAGGACGCGTTGCGAGAATTGACGAACACCGCCGCGGGCGCGGTCAAGCGCGCGGCGCTGCCCGACAACGTGGTCTTCACGACGGGAATCCCGGTCAACGCCACCGCCGTCCCCGCTCGCGGAGAAGACACACGCTGCTGGGTCATCTCGCCCGGAAGCGCGAGCGAGGTGTCGATTGCGCTCCTGGCCGAGGTTCGCGCCCGCGAGAACGTGCGTCTGCCCGTCTCGGACCTGCGCGAAGGGATGGTCCTGGTGCACGATCTTCGAAACGACGCGGGCGCGCTACTGGCGCCCGCAGGTACACGGTTGACGACGTCGTCGGTCGAGCGTTTCGCGGCGGCCCTGGGTCCGCGCTTCCTCGTCGAGGTGGCCTGTGCGGCTTAGCCGCAGTCTCGCAGCTCAATGTGCAGCGTGGGGGCGCATGCGAAACCGCCCGCGCGCTTCCGTGCTTCGGAGGGGATCGCCGTGCCTATAGAAGATTACGAAATCAAAGACGTCCTGGCTCAGTCCGAGCGCACGCTCGTCCGGCGCGCGCGCCGCAGAAGCGATGGGGCCGATGTCGTCCTCAAATCGCTCACGAGAGAGTACCCGAGCGCTCGCGATGTCGGGCAGTTCGAGTTCGAGTACCGCATTCTGCGGAAGCTGCAGATGCCCGGCGTCATCCGGGGGCTTGCTCTGGAAAGAGAGGGCGACCGGCTGTCCATCGTTCTCGAGGACTTCGGGGGAGAGCGCCTGCCCTCGTGCGCCTCGGGCAAGCAAGACATCGATCTGTTCTTCGCAATCGCCGTATCGAGCGTGCGCGCGCTCAAGTGCGTGCACGAGCAAAACGTCATTCACCGGGATATCCATCCGAGGAACATCCTGTGGAGCTCCAAGACGCGAGAGCTCAAGCTCATCGATTTCAGCATCGCCTCGGAGCTGTCGCGGGAGCGGCAGGGCGTCGATAGCGCCGAGGGGCTGGAGGGTTCGCTTCCCTATGTTTCGCCCGAGCAGACGGGCCGGATGAACCGAGATACCGACTATCGA
This sequence comes from Polyangiaceae bacterium, assembly GCA_035622655.1. GTDB lineage: Bacteria > Myxococcota_A > Polyangia > Polyangiales > Polyangiaceae > Palsa-1150. Next base: position 51,636 of record DASPUY010000115.1, on the reverse strand, counting down.
AGCGACTACTACTCGCTCGGCGTGACCTTCTTCGAGCTTCTGACGGGAACGCTGCCGTTCTCCGCCAGTGACACGATGGGGTGGGTTCACAGCCACATCTCGAAGCGGCCTCCGAACCCCAGCGATCTGAACCCCACGATCCCCCAGGCGCTGTCGCAGATCGTCGTGAAGCTCATGGCGAAGGACCCCGACGATCGTTACCAGAGCGCCCACGGTTTGCTTCGCGACCTGGAGCGCTGCGAGAGAGAGTGGCGCGAGACCGGGACCATTTCGATGTTTCCGCTCGGCGAGCACGACGCGCCGGAGCGCTTTCGGATTTCGGAGAAGCTGTTCGGGCGCGAAGAGGACGTGGCCGCATTGCGGCGCCTCTTCGAGGCGTCGAGCGAGGGTTTCGCGAAGCTCCTGCTCGTGAGCGGCTACTCGGGTGCCGGAAAGTCCGCTCTCATCCAGGAGATCCACAGGCCGGTCGTCGCCAGGCGCGGCAAGTTCATTTCGGGCAAGTTCGAGCAGCTCGAACGCAACATCCCCTACGGGGCGATTCTGCAGGCGGTCCGTGCGCTGGTGAGGCAACTGCTCGCGGAACCCGACGATCGCCTCGGGGCGTGGAAGGAGACCATAGGTGCGGCGCTGCATCCCAACGGCGCCGTGCTCGTCGCGCTGATCCCCGAGCTCGAGCGCATCGTCGGACCGCAGCCACCCGTGCCCGAAGTCAGCACGCGGGAAGCGCACGTACGCCTCTTGCGAGTTTTCGGCGACCTGATCCGCGCGGTGGCGAAGCCCGACCATCCTCTCGTGCTGTTCATCGACGACCTGCAATGGGCCGATGCATCGACCCCGGAGCTGCTGGTCCACCTCATCGCCGACTCCGCGATACGTCACCTGCTGGTGATCGGAGCGTACCGCGACAACGAGGTGCAGCCGGGCGACGCCCTCCTCATGGCGCTCGGCGGCCTGAAGGAGCGTCGCCCGGAAGCGATCCACCGCATCGAGCTCGCGCCGCTCTCGGAGGAGTCGGTCAACGACCTCGTGGCGGACACGCTGCGGTGCGACCCCGCGGTGAGCCGCCCGCTCGCCGAGCTCGTCACCGAGAAGACCGCCGGCAACCCCTTCTTCGTGAAGGAGATGCTGGGCATGTTCTCACGGGCCGGAGTCTTTCGGTTTTCGGCCGATGAAGGCCGGTGGCACTGGGACTTCGAAAAGATCCGTGCGGCCTCGGTCTCCGACAACGTCGTCGATTTGCTCGTTCAGCGACTGCGCCGGCTGCCCCACGAAACGATCGAGTGCCTGCGGCTGGCGGCCTGCATCGGAGCCCAGTTCGAGCTGCAAACGCTCGCGCGCGCGACGCAACGGAACGCCGGGGTTCTCGCGGCGGCGTTGTGGGCGGCAGTTCAGGAAGGCATTCTCGTGCCGCTCGGCGACAGCTACCGGCTGGTGCGCGAGGGCCACGACTACGACGACTCCGGGCTGACCACGCTGGCCGTGCGCTACAGGTTCCAGCACGATCGCGTCCAGCAGGCCGCCTACTCGCTGCTCGACGCGAGCGAACGCGCCCGCACTCATCTGATGATTGGCCGGCACCTACTCGGTAGCGGAGTGGACGAGCAGTCCGAGCGGTTGTTCGAGGTCGTCGATCACATGAACCTCGGCCGCGAGCTCGTCACCGACCACGCCGGGCGGGCCGAGCTCGCCCGCCTCAACCAGGTTGCCGGGCTCAACGCGCGACGCTCGGTCGCGTACGCCATCGCGGCGGCGTATTTCGAGAGCAGTCTCGGCCTTCTGTCCGAAGAGGAGTGGAAGTCGGACCTGCGGCGACGCTTCGATTGCCGGCTGGGGCGGGTGGAGTGTCTGTACTCGTCCGGGCAGATCGCGCGGGCGGATGCCCTGTGCGAAGAGCTCGTGGCCAGCGCGTACGACCGCAATTCGGGTACAGCCGCGAATGCGATGAAGGCGTGCATCCAGGATCATCAAGGGCGATTCCTCGAGGCCATCGAGACGATCCGAAACGGTCTACGGCTGCTCGATTTCGAGTTGCCGGCCGATCCCGACGAGATCAACCGCAAGATCGGCGAGGGCATCGGACGCATGCAGCAGCACCTCGCCCGCACGCCCATCGAGAACCTCGCTCGCCTTCCGCGGATGAAGGACGAAGACAAGATCGCGACGATGAACCTGCTCTTTCAGCTGGTTCCTCCGGCGATCCAGGGATATCCGCCGCTGTTCATCCTGGCGGAGCTGATGATGTTCGATCTGGCTCTGACCCACGGCACGACCGCCGTGTCGTGCAAGAACTTCGCGGATTGCGGAATTGTCCAGGGCGGGATTCTCGGCGACTACGACCGAGCCTACCGACTCGGGCAGGCGGCGTTCGACCTGTTGAAGGATTATGCCCCGACGCCCCTGGAGTGCTCGGTCCACTTCGTGTTCGCGAACTTCATCGCTCACTGGCGGGCGAATCATCGGGAAGGGGACGCGCATTTCAGGATCGCCGAGCGAAAGGGCCCCGAGACGGGAGACGTGAAGCACACGGCTTACGCGCTCGCGCTTCACGCCCAGCGGCTGCTGCACGTCGGCACGGCGCTCGATGAAGCCCTCAAGTTTTCCGACGACGCCGCGGCGTACCTCAAGCAGGTGCATGCGGTGGGCGGGCTCCAGGGCGTCGACGTGCCCCGACGCGCGTTCGCGCAGCTCCGGGGGACGCCCGAAGAAATGGCCTCGGAAGAAGCATTCACTCAGCGAATGCTGAGTACGAACAACGCCCAATGGCTCTACTCCTATGGCGTGTCCCAGCTCGTCGTGAACTTCCTGCTGAGCGACTTCCCCGCGGCCGAACGCTGGGCCGCGTTCGTGCAGCCGTTTCTGCCGTCCGGCGGGTCGCTGTTTTCCTTTCCGGACTACCATCTCTTCCACGCGCTTCTTCTGGCGAAGAAGTTGCCGGCGCTGCCGGAAGCCGAGCGGCCCGGAGTCCTCGAGAATCTGGCGGCGACCCAGCAGAAGCTGAAGGTATGGGCGGAGAACAGCCCGTCGAACTTCGCACACAAGTTCAAGCTGCTCTCCGCGGAGCTGGCCCGCCTTCGCGGCGCCCCGCTCGAGGAGGTCATCGGCCTGTACGACGAGGCACTGACGGCCGCGGGCAACGATTTCGTCCATTTGCGCGCCCTCATCCTCGAATTGCACGCGGACTTCTGGACGGACAGGAAGCATCCGCACGTCGCGCGGTCGTTCGTCCAGGAGGCGTACTACCTCTACCAGCGCTGGGGGGCGCAAACGAAGCTCCGTCAGCTCGAGCGACGCCATCCGTGGCTCGCGGGGTCCCTTTCAGCGGCGTCTTCTCTCACGCTTGCGCACGGCGAGACCAAGCTGGTGGTGGCCGGAGCGCTCGACCTTGCCTCGATCGTCAAGGCGACGCAGGCGGTTTCCGGGGAGATGAAGCCCGACCGGCTGTTCGCCAAGCTGATGGCCACGATCATCGAGAATGCCGGTGCACAGCGGGGATGCCTGATCTTGAAGGACGACGCCATCGACGAGCTTTTCGTCGAGGCGATGGCTCAGGTCGATGGAGAAGTTCGTGAGTCGCATCCGCGATGTCGTCTCGATCTGTCCGCCGACCTCTGTCCCGACGTCGTTCGCTATGTTGCCCGGACGTCCGATACGGTCGTGGTGGACGACGCGCTGCACTCCGAGTCCTACCGAGACGACGTCTACATTCGCAAGAACGGAGTCAAATCGCTGCTCTGCATGCCCGTCCTGAATCAGGGCAGACTCCTGGCGATTCTTTACGCGGAAAACAACGTCGCGACGCACGCGTTCACCTCGGAGCGACTGAAGCTGCTGCAGATCATCGCCAGCCAGGCCGCGATCTCGATCACGAACGCACGCCTCTACGATCGCCTCGAGGACAAGGTCAACGAACGGACACGCGAGCTCACCGAAAAGAACCGCGAGGTGGCCGCGATGCTCAACAGCATGCAGCAGGGGGTGTTCACGATCGACGAAAACCTCGTGATCCAGCCCCAATATTCGGCGCACTTGGAGCAGCTGGTCGGGGCCCCTCGGATCGCCGGCGCCGATTGCGTTCGGCTATTGTTCGCCGATTCGAGCGTGGGAGACCATGCGTGCGCTGCGATGCGCGCCGCTTTGCAGTTCAGCTTCGGAACGTCGCAATTCCTGGCGGAGATGAACTGGGTCCACCTCGTCAAGGAGTTCCACCGGACCGACTCCAGCGGAGCGACCCGTCACTTCGAAGTCGAGTGGAATCCAATCGTCGGCGAGACGGACGAAGTCTTCAAAATACTGGTAGTGCTCCGAGACGTCACGTTGCTCAAGCAACTGCAGCACACGGTCGCTCAGAACGCGCGCGAGCTCGATATCGTGGGCCAGATCCTGGACGCGGGCATCGACGGATGGGCTCGATTCTCCGAATCGTCGCACGCGTTCATCGACGAGAACCTTGCAATTCTTCGATCCGACGCCGCCCTCGGCCCGCAGACGCTGAAGCTCCTCTTTCGAAATATGCATACGATCAAGGGCAATGCCCGTATGTTGGGACTGAGTCACCTGGTGGACGTGATTCACGCTGCCGAGCATGCCTACGAGGAGCTCGGAGAACGCGCCGATTCCGTGCTCGACAAGGAGAAGCTCGCCGACGGGGCCCGCGCGGTGCAGTCGGCGCTCGCCGAATACGAGGATGTCTGCCGTCGGAAGCTCGGCGACGTGACCACCGCGCAGGGGACCCGGCAGGGTCAGGCTCTGCGCGGCATCGAGAGTGCAGTCCACGACGCGGCGGCCGGAAGGATCGCGTCGTCCGAAGCGCTTTCGAAGGTCGAAAGATTGCTTTCTCGCGCGGCGGCGGTTCCTTTGCGTGACGTCGTCAAGGAGTGCGCTCGGGCGTTGCCCTCGCTGGCGCGAGAGCTGGACAAGCCCGCGCCCGCCGTCGAGTGCGCCGACCTCGCCTTGGAGCTTACGGCTCCCTGGGCGCAGGTCATGAGAGACGTTCTCGTTCATGCGCTCCGAAACAGCGTCGATCACGGAATCGAGACGGCTGCGGAACGGGACACGAAAGGCAAGCCGCCGCAAGGCCGAATCGGAATCGCCTGCAGTCGCAACTCGGGCCACGGCGTCGTCATCCGGGTGTCGGATGATGGTCGAGGGCTGCGTGTCGACGCCCTGCGAGAAAAGAGCAAGAGCGAGGGTAGGACGGACGAGGACGTCGCCGACCGAGTGTTCGCGCAGGGCGTGTCGACGGCAGCGCGAGTTTCGGCGGTCTCGGGTCGGGGGGTCGGCATGGAAGCCATCCGATCGTTCATGCGTCGCAGCGGAGGCGAAGCGCGTATACGGTTCACTGGAGCCCCAGCCGACGGATGCCGGCCGTTCGAGCTCTTGCTCGACCTTCCGGAAGGCGCAATCGTCGCGGCTGAATAGCCCGAGGCGCGCCGGTCTGACCGTCTCGGCCTACTGCGTCTGACCCTGGATCTGCATCAGGTTGTCGTAACGCCAGATCCGCGCGATGTGCTGGTCGCGGATCTCGCAAATGTCGACTTGCTCGAAGCGAATCACCTTGTCCCGTTGCGCAGGGATCCACTGGATGGGCCCGAGCTGCTCGCCGGCGATCGAGTACTCGACGATGGCAAATTGCCCGACCCCCCACGCGCTCATCACCGTCGTGTCGAGCTGGCCGATCGCCTTGTGCATGGCCGCGTAATACGTCTTCGCATCGGCTTTGCCTCGGGCCGGGGTCGCGCGCTCGGCGGTGTAGACCTCGACGTCGTCGGCCATCGCGCCGACGAACGCGGTCAGGTTGTTGCTTTCGAGCGCGTCGAGCGCGGACTTCACCACGTTCACGTTGACGATGGCGTCGTAGGATCCGCTCGGCGTCTGGTCGAACACTTGCGCCGGGGTCGTCGGGGGCTCCGCCGGAGGCGGCGGAGTCAGGTTCTTGGGCCCCGCGCCCAGCTCGGCCTTCGCGACTGCGACGTCGAAGTACACGTGAATGTCCGCGATGCTGCCGTTGTCCTTGGTCCAGAGCAGCGTGACTCCCTTGAAGGACACCGTCTTGTGGGTTGCGGCAACGCCCAGCCAGTCGCGCGATTGCGCCCCCGTGAAGGTCCACTCGATCGTTTGCTCCGAGGGGGTCCGCCACACACGGCTCATCGTCATCTTGCGATTGTCGAAGGCTCCGAGCAGCAGATCGTGGGCGTGAGCCACCTGATCGCGTCCGTGCGCGTTGTCCATGCCCGGCGACGCGAAGTCGGCATCCTCGTCGAGCAGCGCGCCGAGGCCGGCGAACCCCGAGGACGCGATCGCCGCGCAGTACTCGCCGGGAAGAGCGCGCTCCTTGGCGGTGAGGACGTCCGCGCCCCCGTCCTGCTCGGGCTGAGCCTCGAGCGACGCCCAGGCGATCGGCGCCGCCGGCGGACGTTCCACCGTCTCGCTCGAGCAACCGGCGACGGTGGCGGCGGCGCTCGCGGCGGCAAAGCAGATGATCGGGAGGTGCGTTCGCATCGGCGGCCTTCTTGCGGGTCGGTTCATAGCGCGTAGCCGAGTGATACGAGCACGCGTGGCCGGACCCCGTCGTTCGCATAGATCGAGGCCGGCCACTGCTGCGTCGGTATCGACTTGGTCGGAGCGGTGTACTGCACGCCGCCACCGAGAGTGATGGCGATCGTGTTGGCAACGAGCGCCTCGTAGCCGATGTCCACGGCGCCGCCGAGATCGGCGAACGAGGTCTCGCTGCCGTTGCCGGCCTTGGCGGTAATGGCCGACAGGATGAGCGAAGGCCCCGCAAAGAATCCGCGCGGCCCCCCCTTGTCGAAATAATAGCGGTATCCGACCTCGAGGCCGAAGCCGTGGAACGACTGCGAAAGGACGTTGAGGGTCTCCGATCCCGGCAATGGATTTCCCTCCGCGTCGATCTGGGTAGCGTAGGGTATCGTCTTGGCCCAGGTGTAATAGGGGCTGAGCACCAGCGCGTGGTGGTCGCCGGGAACGATGGCGATGGGGATCATCAGCCGCGAGATCACGAGCGCCACGGGGTTCCACTCGATGGTCACCGTTCGATGGGGCGGCGCCGTCGTGACCAGCTTGACGTCGACGGCAGGGGAGGACTCGGCTTCGCCCGGCTTGCCGTCGGCGGGCGGCGAAGGCTCCGCGGCCGCGGTGGTACCGGCGTTCGCGATTACGGTCGCGAGTCCCGCGCCGGCAATCCACATCCGTAGAGACGGTCGATTCATGAGCGCGCTCCCCTGGCAAGCTCTGTGCTAGGGCTGGGCGCGCATGCGCGTACCGGTCGTGCTGGTGGCTTTCACGGCGATTTTCTTCGTGGGCTTGCGTCCGGCGGCCGCAGTCGACGCGGGCGAATTCGGATCCGTGGACGCGGACCCCGCGGAACCTTCGGACCAAGACTCCGCCGCTGACGCAACGTCCGAACAAGCCGACGTCGAAGCGGTCGGCGACAGCAGCGCGTCGAGCGAAGCGCCGGTGATCGCGTGCGACGGAGCGCTTTGCGACACGACGCAAGGTCGTCCGACCTGCACCGTCGCGCCCCGATCGTTCGGGCACGCGGAGGTCGACCCCGGGATGCTGGCGGGCATCGCATCGGCGCTCGTCCTGGGCCTGGCGCGCCGGGTCAAACGAGGGACATAGCGCCCACGTCGCTGACTGCGGAGCGAGCCAGATCGCCCCGCGCTCGACCGGGCGCCTTCGCCGTGCGCCCATTTTGTTTCGTCCAATTCACGCTGGCGCAGGGGACTCACAGCGCTCGAGGCTGCGGCATCCTGTCTCGAATCCGAGAGCGGACCAGGGCAACACGCCCCAGGGCTACATCGAACCCACGCCGCCTGACTGCGGGCCGGCGTCCCGTGTAGGCCGGGCGTCGGTGGAGCTCTGCCTGCAGAGTAAAAGCGCAGGTCCGACCACCGCAGCGCCCCGGCGCCAGCGCGCGGGGTCGCGATCGCCCCGGAGGCGCTCCACGGGCCGCGGTCGAGCAGCCTCCTTCCACGGCGATGTTTCATCGAATTCCGAAAGAATCCTGAGCCCTACCTCTGGCGGCGCCATGGGTACAGCAGTTGCTTGGGCCGGGCCCGCCATGTCTCGGTCGGCTCGACGGTTCCTGCTCATGTTTCTCGCGGTCGTTCAGCAGGGCGCAAGCGGAGGCGTGGTGAGGGCGCAGGTGCAAGTCCCGCCCGCCACGGAGCTCCCCCAGACGCTCTCGCTGGACGAGGCGTTGCATATCTTCCGGACGCGGGGTCTCGAGCTGCTGATCGCCGAGGCTGCGGTGAAGAACGCGGAGGGTGCCGTGAAGATAGCGGGGGCAGTGCCCAATCCGGTCGCGAGCGGCTCTCTGGGCTACGCGTTCACGTACGAGACGCACGATCCGAGCTGTCAATTCACGGGCCCGTCGACGTCCCCCACGAACTACGTGCAGTGCAGCAATCAGGTCTGGAACGTCGGGATCTCGGACTCCGCGGCGCTCGAGGATACGCTCTCCGGAAAGCGCGACTTGCGCTTCAAGGTGGCCCGGAACGCGCTCGCGGCCGCCAAGATGGCGCGGGTCGACGCGGAACGCACGCTCGCGTTCCAGGTCGAGTCGGCGTACCTGCAGGTCGCGCAGGCGGTGCTGGCCGCCAAGTTCGCGAAGGACGTGGCCGACTCCAACACGGTCATCCTCGACAAGTTCAAGGTCAAGTTCGCGACAGGCGCCATCAACGACGGCGACCTGGCGCGCATGGAGACGCAGAAGGCCGAGTCGGACCAGGCGCTCGACACGGCCGTCCAGACGCTCCGGCAGGCGCGCGTGGCCCTCGCATTTCTGCTCGGTGTGCGCGGCGAGGTCCCCGATTTCGACGTGGACACCAAGACGCTCGATTACAGGGTCCCCGAGGCGATGCACGGCACGACCGAAGTCGGGCTCCTGCGCTCGGCCTTCGAGCACCGTCCGGACCTCATCGAGGCGGGGTACAACAAGTACTCGGCGCAAGCGCAGCTCGAGCTCGTGAACCGGCAGAAGTTTCCCGACATCACGCTTTCGGTCAACTACGCGCAGGGTGGATACGGAGGAAGCGGAACGAACGCCGCCCTGCAGACTCCCATGCTCACCTTCGGGCTGTCGGCGCCCCTACCGGTCTTCTATCAGCTTCAGGGCGAGACAACGCAAGCCCAAGCCCAGGTCGACACCAACACGCTCCAGCAGGCGCAAACGGTAAAACAGATCGTCAGTGACGTGGACACCGCGTACGCCGCCTTCCGCGGCGCGCAGAAGCTCGTCATCCGAATGGAGCACGGCGAACCCGATGGCAAGGTTCGCTCGATCCTGGAGAGCGCGAAGGTGGCGCTCGACATCACGCGTCTTCAATACGAAAAAGGCGCGGCCAGTCTTTCCGATTTCCTTCTTGCCTTGCAGACGTACATCGCGACCAAGGTGGAATACTTTGGTGATCTGACGACGTACTGGACTGCCGTATATCAGCTCGAGGAAGCAACCGGCACCGAGGTACACCGATGAAATGCCGTGAACCATTCTCCAAGGCTCTATCCTGCTCGAGCGCCCTTGCGGCGCATGACGTTCCTCCGGGGTGCGTGAGCGGCCCGGAGCGCGTCCCCGGTCGCGCGCCTGCCGTCGGTGTCCGGGCCTCGTTGTTCGCCGCCACGGCGCTGATCGCGCTCGGCCCGTCTTGCAAACCCAGCGAGGCTGCGACGGGCGGGACGGCCTCGAAGGCTCCCCCGGGGCAAGTTTGGCTCACGCCGGCCCAAGCGGCGGAAGCCAAGATCGAGGTGACGACCGTCAGTGAGCAGGTCGTCGAGAACGCCATCGTGACGAGCGGCACGATCTCGCTCGACGATCTCCGCAGCGGCCACGTCTTCTCCCCCGTGACCGGACGCGTCGTGAAGATCATCGCGCAGCTCGGGCAGCGGGTGAAGAAGGGTGACCCCCTGGCAACCATCGAGTCACCCGACATCGGGCAGGCGGTCAGCGACACCCACAAGGCCGAAGCCGATCTCATCGCCGCCGAGCACGACTTGCGGCGCAAAAAGGAACTCTTCGCGCAGAAGGCTGCCTCGGCGGCGGACGTCGAGGCTTCGGAAGATGCAGAGCGCAACGCGAAAGCGGAGCTCGAGCGGGCCCGCCAAAAGCAGTTTCTCCTTCGCGTCGGCAACGTCGACGCCGTGTCGCAGACGTACACGTTGCCGTCGCCCATCGACGGGGAGGTGCTGCTGCGCAACATCAACCCGGGTGTGGAAGTGCAAGGCCAGTACAGCGGAGGCGCCGGCAACAACTGCATCCCCGGCCTGACGACCAACGCCGTGTGCGGCGAGCTCTTCACCATCGGCGAGCTCGACAAGGTCTGGATGCTGGGCGACGTCTACGAGATCGATCTGCCGCGGGTGCACGTCGGCGCCACGGCGAAGGTCACGACGATCTCGTATCCGGGGCAGGTGTTCACGGGGACCGTCGACTGGATCAGCGGCAGCCTCGACCCCAACACGCGAACCGCGAAGGTGCGGTGCACGTTCGAGAACGCAGACGGCAAACTGCGCCCGCTGATGTATGCCACGGCGTCGATCGCGGCCGACGAGCGGAAGGCCGTCGCGATCCCGCGTAGCTCCATCCTGCGTCTCGGCGACTACAAGGTCGTGTTCCTCGAGGTCGGCGACGGGGCCGGTCAGGTGCGTTTCGAGCGCTTGCCGGTCGACGTGGAGGAGACCACGTCGGGGTCGTACGTCGGAGTGAAGCATGGCGTCGAGGCGGGCCAGAAGATCGTATCGAACGGAGCCGCTGCCCTGTCGCAGCAGATGTGAGCCGTGATGTCCGCAGTCGTTCAAAGTTGGGTTCGGAGGCTCGCGCTCGGCGCCGTGCTCGTCGCCTCGTCGGCGGGCTGTCACCATTCCCAGAGCGCCGCGTATGTTCCCGAAGCGCAGCCCCCGGACGGCGAGGTGTGGCTTACGCCCCAGCAGGTGGCCGATGCGAAGATCGAGACGGCTCCCGTCCAGGTTCGCGAGGTGGACGACACAATCCTCACGAGTGGAACGATCTCGCTCGAGGACGTGCGAACTGGTCACGTTTTTTCGCCCGTCACGGGGCGGGTCATCAGCATCGTCGCGAGTCTCGGCCAGCGCGTGAAGAAGGGCGATCCGCTGGCCGTCATCGAGTCGCCCGACATCGGAACCGCGGTGAGCGACGTCCACAAGGCCGAGGCGGACTTGATCGCCGCCGAGCACGACGTGAATCGCAAGAAGGCTCTTTTCGAGCAGAAGGCGGGGTCCGCGGCCGATCTCGAAACGTCGAACGACAACTACCGCAAGGCGAAAGCCGAGGTGGAGCGCGCGCGCCAGAAGGAGCAGCTATTGCGTCTGGACAACGTCGACGTGGTCACGCAGCGCTACACGCTGCCCTCGCCGGTCGACGGCGAAATCCTCCTTCGGAACATCAATCCGGGCGTCGAGGTGCAGGGACAGTACAGCGGCGGCGCGACCGTGGAGCTTTTCACCATCGGCGAGCTCGACAAGGTCTGGGTGCTCGGGGACCTGTATGAGATCAACCTCGCGCGAGTGCACGTCGGGTCGCCCGCGACCGTGACGGTGGTCGCGTATCCGAACAGGGTCTTCAAGGGTTTCGTCGACTGGGTGAGCGGCTCGATCGATCCCAACACGCGAACGGTCAAGGTTCGGTGCACCTTCGACAACGACGAGAAGCTCCTTCGACCGATGATGTACGCGACGGTCCAGATCTCCGTCGACCAGGAGCGGGCCCTCGCCGTTCCTCGCAGCGCGGTGCTTCGATTGGGCGAGCAGCGCGTCGTGTTCGTCCAGGTGGGCGAAGGCGATGGTCGTGTGCGCTTCCGGCAGGTGGCCGTCGACGTGGACGAGGGAGAGTCGAGCGCCTGGTTGGCGGTGCGCAAGGGGGTTCAGCCCGACCAGAGAGTCGTCGTCAGCGGCGCGATCCTCTTGTCGTCGAATCTCTAGAGCTGGCTCCAACGGCGCTTCAGGGCAGGCCGCCTTCGAGGAAGGGAATCGCCGGCGGCGCGTGCATCTCGCGCGCTTTGTCGCACGCTTCCCGGGCGCCCGCGGTGCAGGCGGACTGGTAAAGGTCGCCCGCTCGCTCCCTTTTCCGCCCCTTGGCCGAAAGCGTACGTGGCGGCGAGCCCCCGGCAGCGATCCGCCGATCCTGCGTCGCATTCTCGCTCGCATGCCTCGACGTCGGGGCACGGAGCCGATGGCGGCGCCGAGCACGACGACGCTCGCGGACGGCGCCGGCCGCTCGTCGGATCGATGGGGACGAGCGCAGCCGAGGGCGAGCAGGGCGCTCCCCGCGACGCCGAGCGTCAGCGCGGCCGCCGTCCGTGGGTGCGCGACCGGCCGATAGCCGCTTGGAGGACGCGCACGCTCCGGCAACCCTCCGCGGTCACGCGTCATTGCCGTCGTCCGCATCGCGGACCGATTCGATATCGACGCCCAGCTTTTCTGCCCAACGGTAGATCTGCTTTCGATCCTTGCCGAAGTAGGCGGCGACTTGAGCAACATTGCCGTGATGTGCGCGGACGACGCGGAGGAGCCCGGCTGCGTCCGGGGGCGCATCCGGCGGCACCAGCGCTTGCAGGAGCGGGGCCGGCGCGTCGGGCTCGAAGGCCGGTGCTCGCGAGAGCACGGGGCCGGCGATGGATTCGGGCAGGTGTTCGATCCGGATCGTGCCTTCGCGGGCGCGAATGGTGGCAGCCGCCAGGACCTGCTCGAGCTCGCGGACGTTGAAGGGCCAATCGTAGAGGACGAGAGCCTCTGCGCAGGCCGAGGACAGCCGCGTACGTGGCGCCTCCCGCTGAAGAAAGAACTGCGCCAGGCCGAGGATGTCTTCCCGGCGCTCGCGCAGCGCTGGGATGCGGGCAATCCAGCCCGCGAGCCTGGCCAGCAGGTCTCCGCGAAAGCCTCCGCCCGTGACAGCGCCCTCGAGGTCGCCATGCGTCGCGGCGACGATACGAACGTCGACGAAGCGGGGCTCCGTGCGCCCCAGGGCGCGGATTTCGCCCGTCGCCAGGGCGCGGAGCAGTTTGGGCTGGAGCCCGGCCGGAAGCTCGGCAATCTCGTCGAGAAAAAGAGTGCCCTTGTCGGCGGCCACGAAAAGGCCTTCGTTTTTTTGCGTCGCCCCCGTGAACGCCCCCTGTGCATGTCCGAAGAGCTCGGCCTCGGCGAGCGTCGGCGCGATGGCCGCGCAGTTCACCGCGACGAAGGGCCCGCATCGGCCGCTCTGACGGTGGATCTCGTGGGCCGCCCGCTCCTTGCCCACGCCGGTTTCGCCGAGAATGAGAACGGGCAGCGTGCGCGGCGCGACCAGCGCGATCTCCCCGCGCAACCGCTGCATGGCGAGGCTCGTGCCGCGCAGGGCGGCCGTCTCGGGTGCCAGGGCCTTCGCTTCGTCCATGCGCAGCAAGGTGTCGGTGTACACGAGGATCGTGCGACCGAGACGGATGACGCTCCCGTGCGTGAGCTTCGCGCGATCGACCGGCTTTCCGCCGACGATCGTGCCATGGCGGCTTCGACGGTCGACGATATCGACTTCGCCCGTCGCGCGATTGCGGATGACCGCTGCGTGGTTGCGCGAGACTCGCCTGTCGGTCAAGACCAGGGTGCGGGGACCCTCGGGCTCACGGCCGAGGACGAGCTCGTCCGCATCGACGGCCGCGCGAAGAGCCCCCTTGCGGTGGCGATCGCCGGGGCTGTCCTCGTCCTCGGGCGCGTAGACGACGTGCAGCTGCTGGATGCGCGCCGACGCCCCATTGGGAAGCGAGGAGTTCGGTGCAGTCGTATCGTGCGATTCAGCCCTCACCGACAGCCCTTGCACCCGTAGGGTGTCGAATCTTCTGTCCTTTGGCAAGCGGCCGCGGGTAAACGGCTTGACAGCCCTCGCCCGACCCGAGATACCTCGCCGAGTGCTACCCGCCGCGGTCCCTCGTGTCATCGTCGGCACGGCGCGCATGGGAAGTCTATGGCCCGATTCCGTGCTTGCAGCTCGCGGCCGCGAGCCCGAGTTCGCCCTGCTGGATGCGGCGCTGGATCTCGGATGCTCGGCGTTCGATACGGCCGCTTCGTACCGTCTCGGCGGCACCGAGCGGGTACTGGGCGCGTGGATGGCGTCGCGTCGAAACCGCGACCGGCTTTATCTCATCTCGAAGGGCGGCCTGCCGCATCCGGTGGTCAAGCCGCACAGGCTCGACGTCGAATCGCTGTCGGTCGATCTCCACGGTTCTTTGAGGCGGCTTCGCGTGGATTGCCTCGACCTGTACCTATTGCATCGGGACGACCAGACCGTTCCCCTCGAATCCGTCCTCGAGACGATGAACCGTTTCGAGAGGCAGGGGAAGATCCGCGCCTGGGGCGTGTCCAATTGGACCCACTCGAGGATCGAAGCGATGAAGGCCCTCGCTTCCTCGGCGGACGCACCTGCGGTCGCCGCCAGCAGTCCCCATTTTTCGCTCTTCGATTGGGTGGCGCCGCCGTGGCCCGGCTGCGTGAGCATCGCCGGTGCGGTGAACGCCAACGCGCGCGCGTATTACGAGCGAACCCAGATTCCGGTCCTGGCGTGGTCGCCGCTCGGTGGAGGCTTTCTCTCGCGAAAAGGGCCGGGGTGGGGACGCTGGGCAAGCCACCGCGTCTACGACAGCCGCGAGAACCGCGCACGCAAAGAACGCGTCGCCGTCCTCGCTCGCAGATACGATCGCAGTCCGGCGCAGGTGGCGCTGGCCTACGTCTTCAGCCACCCTTTCCCGGTCTTCGCAGTCGTGTCGTCGAGCACCACGGAGCGAATGGAATGCAACCTGCGTGCGGCGAGCTGGCGGCTCTCGCCCGACGAGTTGCGCTGGCTGGAGTCGGGTCAGCGGTTCGACGAGCCGCTCTCATGAGGGAAACGGACGCCGTGGAAATTCTCAGCCGACAGGATCCGTGGGACGCGATCGTGGTGGGTTCGGGCGCCACAGGAGGGGTCGCTGCGTGGAGGCTCACCGAAGCGGGCCTGCGCGTCCTGGTGCTCGAAGCGGGTGCCCCCGTCCGCGGCCGCGGAGAATACGGTTCTCTGTTCGCCAACGCCTCGCGCGCCGCCTATCGCCACCTATTCAGCAATCGGCAGAACGTGCAGAAGTGTCACCCGACCTACTGGGGCACCAACCCCGACTTCTTCGTCGACGATCGTGAGAATCCGTATACGACCCCGGAGGGGAAGCCGTTCCGGTGGATTCGAGTTCGGCGAGTGGGTGGGCGCACACTTGCGTGGGGCGCGGTGACCTTGCGCTTCTCGGACTTCGAATTCAAGGCGGCCAGCCACGATGGTCTTGGGCCGGATTGGCCCCTCACTCACGCGGACCTGGCTCCTCACTACGGGGTGCTCGAGCGCTTTCTGCGCGTGCACGGGTCGCGCGAGGGGCTCAAGCAGCTGCCCGACGGAGAATTCGTCGCGGCCCGTCCGATGACGCCCGCAGAGGGCGTCTTCAAACAGCGTGTGGAAGCCCGGTTCCGCGATCGCAAAGTCATCATCTCGCGCGGCATCCACGGGGGGCGGCTGCCGGGGCCCGGCGAAGAGCACACGCGCATTTCGAGCACTGCGACCACTCTCGCGGCCGCTCGCGCGACGGGACGGTTGACGTTGCAGACCGACTCGGTCGTCTCGCGGGTCATCGTGAGCGCGGACGGATCGCGGGCGACAGGGGTCGAATTCGTCGACCGGGCGACGAACAAGACCTACGAAGCCCGGGCGAAGGTCGTGTTCCTGTGCGCATCCACGATCGAAAGTGTGCGCATCCTCATGAACTCGCGCAGCCGCGAGCATCCTGCCGGGATCGGAGCATCATCAGGCGTGCTCGGCCACTACCTGATGGACCACAGCGCGAGCAACCTTTATTTCACGATGCCCGGAGTGTCCAACGACGGAAACGAGCACGAGTACTCCGGCAGCGACAGCATCATGATCCCCCGCTTCCGAAATCTCGGGGCCAAGCGAGAATCGTATTACCGCGGCTACGGCATCTGGGGCTGTATCCAGCGGCTGCCGGTTCCGTCGTTCCTTCTCAAGAAAAGGTCGGACGCCTTCGGTCTCGTCTGCGTTCGATCGGAAATGCTTCCGCACTTCGAGAACCGAGTCGAGCTTCACCCGACCTTGCGCGACGCATGGGGAATCCCGGCCGTGCACATTACTTGTGAGTGGAAGGACCACGATCGCTCGCTCGCTGAATCGGCTCGCACGGAGACGACGGACATGCTGGAGGCGGCGGGCGCGCAGGTCGCGAGCGTCACCGAGCTGTTCCACACGCCGCTCGTCGGACGCTTCATCCGGGGCATGCAGAACGAGTGGGCAATGTCGACGCCGGGAATGTTCGTTCACGAGTGCGGGGGCGCCCGCATGGGGACCGACCCGAAGAGCGCCGTCGTCGATCCCTACGGGCGGTGCTGGGACGTGAAGAACTTGTTCGTGACCGATGGCGCATGCTGGCCGACGTCTGGCTGGCAGAACCCGACGCTGACCGAGATGGCCATCACTGCTCGCGCTTGCGCGCGCGCCGCGCATGATTTGAGGTGAGATTTCGGCAGGGCCTGGTGTGGCCTTACCGTCACACGCCGTGCCGCGCGCGGTCTCCATGTCGCCACGCGCGTGTGACGTAGCCCGGTCCTCGTGCCTCAAGCATCATGACGCCACGTGTCGCTATCGTGCGACGCGGCGTGTCGGTGCGGTGCCGACGCGGCGTCGGCATGGCGCGCAGATGCCTCCCGCACTAGCTCGCCTCGGAACGTGACACTGACTGGTCCGGCCGCTGCCATGGAGCGCGACACGGGCTTCTCGCACGCGAAGCTCGTTTCGCGTCTGCGACGGGATCCCTCCACGCTGTGTTTCGGGAAAGTACCTTCTTCGCGTTGGCGATCGCGGGGGCACGGCCCTTGCTTTTCAGATCCGCGAGATGATTCCAACACCGTCCCATGCACAACCGGCAGTCCCTCGTCCTGCGGCATTCGGAAACGAGAAGGCCCAAGACAAGGCGCCGGAGTCGGTCGAGCAGCCAACCCCCGTCGACCCGACCGCTGACGATTGGTACGACAACGTCGCATGCACCGACTGATGTGCTCGGCGGCCTAGCCGCGTGTCGATTCGTCTCGCCGCAGTGGAGTGAGCGTGTCCAGAGGAAGCGGACATCGGCTGCGCAGCCTGCAAGAGCCGCATTCCGCGCCGCGCCAAACCGCGTCGTAGCGCGCCTGCGACACGTCCAGCATCCACTCGTCGTCGGTGACGATCCCCATCTCGAAATTGCGGCGGCCATCGCCCTTGGCGCCGAGGCCTGCGCCGGTGAAGTTGGCGCTGCCGAGGTACAGGAGCGCCCCGTCGACCGCGATCATCTTCATGTGCACGCGCGGGCACGTACGCATCTGGAAGGCCGGGGGTCGGAGGCGCCTCGAGCGAGCGGCAAGCTCCTCGCGAAAGGGCCGAGACGGTGCCGTCGCGTGGAGGAGCCGGACGCTCACGCCGCGATCGCAGAGGGACTGCAACGTGTCGAGGATCGGCACGTAGCGGCCTCGAGCGCGATCGCGCGTCCCGATCGCCGCCTCCACCATGAGTTGTTTGACGTTGGCGGTCGCTATCCACACCGATGTCCGGGCGTCGGAAAGGGCCAGAACGACCCTGTCGTAATGGGCCCGATCGACGACGAGCGAGACGGATGCGCGACGAACGTCCGACGTCACGCTGCTCTTACTCGTCGCCGCCACCCCGCAAAGCGTAGCGGATGTTCGTCACGCGGGCGGCACGCGTTTCGCGACAAGAAGCCGGCTGACCTCGGCCGTGTATCCCGAGGGAGGTCGGGCGCCGAGCGCCTGCGCCCACTGCGCGGGGCGGGTGTCGCTCACGACGACGAAGCCCGCCCGGCCTACCGCCTCGCGCATGGACTCCGAGGTGCGAAGGCCGATCTGCGGTTCACGCCAGAGCGAAAGCATGATCCTGCGGATGCGCATTTCGCCGTTCGCCGGCGCGGAGCGCGGCACGTGGTAGTTGACGAGAAGAACTGCCGCCAGCGCTCCCATGAGCGACGTGCTCGAGCGTGCGCCGTAGCGCCCCGTCGGTCAGGTACATCACGACGCCTTCCCATATCCACGCCGTGGTCTGTTCCGGTTCGAACCCGGCTTCGTCGAGGCACGCCGTAAGATCGGTCCGCTCGAAGTCGACCGGAACGAAGCGCAGGGATCGGGCGAGCGGCCGAAGAGTCGACGTTTTGCGTCTCTTGTGGGCCTGCGTGGCCGGATGATCGACTTCGAAGACCACGACCTGCGCGAGAACAGACATGCGTAGCGCGCGTGTGTCGAGTCCGGCGCCGAGGATGACGACTTGGGTGCAGCCGGCCGAGACGGCCGCTTCGAGCTCGCGATCGATCGCGCTCACTCGCAGCGGGATCGCATCGAGCTCCGCGATTGCTCTGTCTCGGCGCGCGGGCGTCGTTCGTTGCAGTCCCCGCGACATCAGCGAAGAATGGCACTCCATCCGGGCGAGAGAAGCGACCGCACGACCGGATCCGAGAAACCGGGGATGGTCGTGAAGCCTTCGTCCGCGAGAGCGCGCGCAACCGCCACGAACGATGCGGTTTGACTCGGCCGTCGCCCGCGCATGCGCTCCGAGCATAGCGGGTCGGACGTCCGCGACGCGTCGAGCCTGTCAGTCAGTCGTTCAGTCGTGCGTCGAGGTTGGGCGCCGTCGGCGGACGATGCGTCCGACGAAAAGGCCGATCATCCCGGCGAGAGCGACGAGACCGAGTGCGGAGCCCCGGGTTCCGGGTGGCGACGCGATGCAGCCGCCTCCTCCGCCCCCCGAGCTGCCGTTGTTCGCGGCGGCACCCGAAGTCGTCCCGGGCAGTCCCGAACCGACCCCCGGGGAGCCGCCGCTGGTGCTCGAGCCGCTCACGCTGGCCTGCGCCTGGGCGAGGGTGCCGGAGCCGACCTGGGTGCAGCCGTTGTAGATGGGGCACGTCTCGTTGACGCTCTGGGTGACGTCGCGGATGTTGGAGAGCTCGGACTGGTCGGACGAAGCCTGAAGCACCAGGTCGGCGGTCATCGCGGCCTGGGCGATGTCGCTGCGCATGCGCGTGACGCGCACGGTCGGTCCAGTCAACCCGGCGAAGAGGGTCGCGATGTCGTCGTTGCGCACCTGGTCGGCGGTCTCGCCGCCCGCATCGCCGCCATCATCGTCGCCCGCATCCGGGTCTCCGACCGGCAGATAGTCCTGGGTGGCGTCGACCGGAGTGCTGCTGGCGATGCCGCTGCCGTAGTACTGGCCGCCGCTGAGGATGACGCTGGTGATGAGCTGCTCGTTGAGCGCGAGCGAGCTTTCGATTTCCCAGCCGGCGTTGTTGAGGTTGGCCTCGTCCTGGACGCGAAGGGTCGTGTAGTTGCTGATGTTCTGCGCCCAGTCCCAGACGAGCGCGCTGGTGGGGATGTAGAAGAAGGGAAAGTTCTGGGGCTCGTAGCGACCGTCGGCGACGACCCAGATCGTGATCCCGGTGATGGCGCCGGTGCCGACGGAGGCCATTCGAAGCGGCAACGTGAGCCCAGCTCCGGGCGTGGTGACGCGCACGGGCCGCATCGCCTGAACGCCGGCGTTGGGTACGAGCTTCATGGCCAGAAAGTCGAACCCTTCCTGGACGTAGGCGCCGAGAATCGGTGTGACGCTGGCCGGGATGCTGTAGCCGTTCTGGGTGAGCCAGTTGACCAGAGCGCTCGTATCGGTCGACTGAAGCTGCACCGTCGCATACGGACCTACCGTCGCCTCCGACAGCACCGTCACGCTCGAGCTTGCGCTGGATCCGGAAGCCGCAGCATTCTCGGCAGCGCCTGCAGCCAGGCCGCTGGCTTGAAAGCAATTCGTGGGCGCCGGGCAGTTGAGCGGAGGCGGGACGATCTGGGTGGCCGTGAGGACGTCGATCGATTGAAACAGGATGTCGGAGCTCAGTCCGACGGTGACGGTGCCGTGGATCGGCAGTACCCACGCGAACGAGGACGGCGAGCCCTGGTACTCGATCTCGT
The DNA here is from genome assembly GCA_035622655.1 of Polyangiaceae bacterium. GTDB lineage: Bacteria > Myxococcota_A > Polyangia > Polyangiales > Polyangiaceae > Palsa-1150. The sequence goes on along the minus strand of DASPUY010000115.1, from coordinate 31,608 downwards.
CGTAAAGGGTCGACTGGGTCGCCGACACCGACAGCAGCATCTTCTCGTCGGTGATGTCGGTGAGCGTTTGCGTCGGAGGATGAAAGCAGCCGCCGCATGCCGACGCATCGCGCAGCCCTGCGAGGCTCGCCGCCGCAGCGGCCGTTCCCATCGCCCAAGCGAGTCTCGATCGAACCATGATGCCCTCCGCCCGGCCCGTCCTCACGTCCGGCAGCTCGGACGGAGCACACCCCGGGCCAAGGTCGTCGCCCGAGGGGTCTGACCCGGGCCGACCCCGTCGAACGGCGAAATGCGCTGGGGGTCCAACGCCTCGAAAGCTTTTCGAGCGCATCTCGGGCGGGCTGTCCATGGCGCGGCCACCCCGGACGTGGCCCACTCTGGCACACGGGCGGCGGCTCGCCCGACGGCAACGGCGCGCCGGAGCATGATTTGCTTGCGCCCATCGAATGAGGAGGTTCGAGTGGTTGGGCGTGTCCACGTGGCCCTGGCGCCGTGTTCTGCCGCTGATCGTCGGCCGTGCCGCGGCGAGCTGCTGGCATCTCCTGGGAGTCGCGCTGGTTCTGGCGCTGGCGTCTTGCCGGGCGCGAACCCCGACGACGCTCGTCGTTGGCATCCAGAGCGATCCGATGGGCGGCATCGTCTCCGCTCTGCACGTCGTCATTCGCGTCGGCGGAGCGGTGGTCGATGACGAGCAAATCAAACCTCCGCGCGGATCACGCGTCGGCTTTCCGCAACCGTGGGAGAAGGCGATTACCGGCGGGACCAAGGATGCCGCGAAGGTCGACGTTCAGGTCGATGCGATCGGGGATCCGTCGGCCAAGCCTCTCTTCACGCGTCTTGCGTCGACGCACTTCGTTCCTGGGCGCACCGCCCTTCTGCGCATCCCGCTCGAGTCGCGTTGCATCGTGTACCCCCCGCTGCCCCGGGGCACGAGCAAGGTTCCGGGCCCACTCAGTGGCCCGACGTGCACGGCGCCGGCCACGTGCATCATGGGCGCCTGCCAGAGCTCCGATGTCCCCGCGTCCCGCCTCGAACTCTATGCCCAGAACTGGCCGACCAACGCGCCGGACCGCTGCAAGCCTCGTGGCGGCGGCCCGCCGGATCTGCAAGTGGGCACCGGTCAGTCCTATTACGTGCCGATCGCCAAGGGGCAGGTCCTGCAGGCCGAAGCGGGGCCTCAGGGAGGTCACCACGTCTGGATCGCCACTCGCATGAAGAATCTCAAACAAGCCGGTTCGACCACCAAGATCGTCGGCGTGCAGCCGGGGACGGGCACGCCCATTCCTCCGACCACGCTCGCGTTCACCTATGCGCCCGACGAGGGAGGGTACTGCAAGCTCTTCGGCATTCGGTACCAGCTCGACAATGAGGGAATCGACTACAAGCAGTTTCTCGGAAAACCGCTCGACATCACAGTGACCGTGACCGATCCCGCCGGATCGACGGCGACGGCGACGACCCATGTGCAAATCGCTCCGACCTTGCTCAACCCGTGAAGCCCCCGTGCGGTCGACCGCGCCGCGGACGCGGTGCCGCTTGACCGGGAGGGGTCGCGCTCGGCTCATCGCCGTCGCGGCGATTGTCGTCGCGTTGGCGGCAGTCCTGTCGTGCACCAAGTCGCCTCCGGCGATTGCGCCCAAGGCGCCGCGGTGGCAGCTCTTGGCGAGCGAGCTTCCGTCCGCGCTGCTCTCCGTCGCCGGTCGATCCCCGACCGACATCTATGCCGTCGGGGCCGACAAGGGGCGAGGCCCTCTCGTCCTGCACTACGACGGATCCCGCTGGAAGGAGCTTCGAACGGGGCAGCGGGGCGACCTCTGGTGGGTACACGCCATCGCCGGCGGTCCGATCTTGATGGCCGGCTCGGGGGGAATGGTCCTTCGCTTCGACGGCGAGCGCTTCGAGCGCATGCCGACACCCGGGCTCGGTCGGCAGACCGTGTACGGGGTCTGGGGAACGGACGCCGATGACTTCTACGCGGTGGGCAGCGCCAACGGCAGAAGCGGGTTCGTCTGGCACTGCCGTCACGGAGCCTTCGAAACCGAAGAGCTCCCGCTCGAGCATCTGCGCATGGCGAGTGGTGAGCTGCCCGGCTTCTTCAAGGTATTCGGAATGGGCGACGAAGTGTGGGTCGTCGGAGCCGGCGGCACTGTCCTGCACCGGAAGGGCCCGGGCCCGTTCGAGCCCGTGGCCACGACAACGAAGGACACCCTCTTCACGATCCACGGCACGGGGGGTCGCCTATTGACGGTCGGCGGAGGTGGCAACGGGGTACTGCTCGAGGGCGGAGACGCGGGCTTTCACGACGCATCGCCGCTCGGGGCGGGACTGATCCAGGGCGTTTACGCAAGCGAGCGTGGCGACTGGGCGAGCGGGGAGCGCGGGGCCGTGTATGCGCGCGCGAACCGCGCGGCGCCGTTCATCGCCGTCGATCACGGCCTGGCGCTCCCTGCCACGTCGTCGCTGCATTCGATCTTCGTCGACTCGTCCGGCGGCGTGTGGTCGGCGGGGGGCAACGTCCTCACGCCGACGCTCGACGGTGGCATGCTGATTCACTACGGCGATCCGGTGCCGCCCGTCGTGATCGAAGACGACGCGATCCCCGACGCGGGGGCGCCCGCCGTCTGCCCGAGCGACGTCGTGGCGGCCGGCAGCCGGCGCTCGGTCGCTCGTCGGTGGGACGAGCAAGCGCTTGCGGCCATCCGGCGCGATTTACCCCGACCTACGGTCCACGCGCGAAATCTGTTCCACCTGTCGGCGGCGATGTGGGACGCCTGGGCCGCGTACGATCGACGCGCCGTCGGCGTCTACGTGAAGGAGCGGCAGACGGCGGGCGACATCGAGCAGGCGCGCCGCGCGGCCATCAGTTACGCGGCGTACCGGCTCCTTGCGCATCGCTACAAGCAAGCCGTCGGGGGTGCGACGACGGTCGCGTGCCTGCGCGCCGTGATGCGGGACCTCGGCTACGACCCCGACGATACCCGCGAGGCGGGCGACGACCCGATCGCATTCGGCAATCGCGTCGGTCGCACGATCATCGGCTCGACGGCCGATGACGGGGCGAACGAACAGAACGATTACGCGGATCCGGACAACACGTCGACGGAGAATCCGGCGCTTCTTTACGACGGCGTCGGCACGACGTTGAAGGTTCCGGAGCGCTGGCAGCCCATCAACCTTTCGGTCGCCGCGACGCAGAACGGGATCATCCTCCCCGCCGGGGTGCAAGACTACATCGGAGCGCAGTGGGGCGCCGTGAGGCCCTTTGCCCTGAGGCGTGCTTCGCACGACGTCCCTTGGGAGAACCCCGGTCCTGCGCCCCGTCTCGGCGCCGCCATGAAGGAATGGATCGTCGAAGTCATTCGCAAGACGGCGAGCGTCGATCCCTCGGACCCGAGGACAATCGACATCTCGCCGGGGGCGTACGGGCACAATTCTCTCGGGGCGAACGACGGAAAGGGTTGGAAACAAAATCCCGTCACGGGCCGGCCGTATCCAGCCCAAGTCGTTCCTCTGGGGGACTTTGCCCGCGTCATGGCCGAGTTCTGGGCGGACGGTCCGAAGTCGGAGACACCGCCCGGGCACTGGAATACGATCGCGAATGGAGTCGGCGACTCGCCCGATTTCGCGCGGCGCCTGTACGGCAAGGGCGACCCCCTCGATCCTCTGAGCTGGGACGCGCACATGTACCTGGCGCTCAACGGAGCCGAGCACGACGCCGCGATCGCGGCGTGGGACATCAAGCGGCGCGATCTGACCGTGCGGCCCATCTCGCTCGTACGATGGATGGGAGCGAAAGGGCAGTCGTCGGATCCGAAGGGACCCTCCTACGACCCGGACGGGCTGCCGCAGGTGCCCGGGCTCATCGAGGTGATCACCAGGGAGAGCAGCGCACCGGGACAGCGGCACGCGGGGCTCGCGTGCTTCGTGGGACAGATCGCGGTGCGCGACTGGCTGGGCGAGCCGGGAGATCGCGCCCGCCAGGCGTCGGGCGTCGGCTGGGTCCGCGCGGTCGAGTGGATCACTTATCAGCGCCGCACGTTCGTGACACCGGCCTTCCCCGGCTTCATCTCGGGCCACAGCACCTTCAGCCGTGCCGGGGCCGAGGTACTCTCGAAGCTGACGGGCAGTCCCTACTTTCCGGGGGGGCTCGGCGAGTACGTCGCACCCAAGGACAAGTTTCTCACCTTCGAAAAAGGTCCGACGACCGACGTGCGCCTCCAGTGGGCGTCCTATTTCGACGCGTCCGACGAGGCGGGACAGTCCCGGCTCTGGGGCAGCATTCACATCGCCCCCGACGACTTCGTGGGGCGTCGCGTCGGCGATCGAGTGGGGCTGCGCGCCGTCGAGCTCGCGTCGAAGTATTTCGACGGCACCGGACCCTGACCGGCCGCAACGTGGACCCTCGCCCCCGACCCTGACCCCCCCAACTCGGGCTTGCGTCGAGGCGCGCGGAGCGACGATGCTGCGCGTCGTGAAGCTGCGACGACGACTTGCCGTCTCGGCAACCCTCCTGCCGCTGACGGCGGCGCTCGCCCGCACGGCGTTCGCCTTCGGCGGAACCGCACCCAATCTCGAGCGCCAGGGCAACTTCGCCGTGACGAACGACGCCGGGCTCGCCTTCGACCAGCAGATCGGCCACGGGGGAGGCACGACCTTCAGCCTGCGCCCCGCTCTCGACTACTTCGTCATCGACAGGCTCTCGATCGGCGGCGCCATCGAATTCGACTACGCCTCGGGGAAACCCTCCTTCACCCAATTTCGCATCGCTCCCGAGATCGGCTACGAGCTCGCGCTCTCGGACACGTGGTCGTTCTGGCCTCAGGCATCGCTGCCCATCTCGGTCCCGAACCCCGGACCGACCAGCGTGGCAATCGCGATCTTCGCGCCGTTTCTCGTCCACCCGGCCGAGCACTTTTTTTTCGGCGCGGGGCCCGGTTTCTCCCAGGCCCTGACGTCGCCGGCGACGACGCAGATCACGGCGGCCTTTCTCATCGGCGGCTACTTCGACCATTGATGACTTTGGGGGGGGCGATGACGCAGCAAGGTTCGATGCCCCGCCTCGTCATCGCGGGGGTATCGAGCGGCGTCGGCAAAACGACCGTCACCGTGGCGCTCGCGCGGGCGCTCCGGACGAGGGGCTTGCGGCTTGCTCTTTTCAAGTGCGGACCGGACTATCTCGACCCCACGTATCACGAGCGCGCGACAGGGTCGTCGTCGCGGAATCTCGACGGATGGATGATGGGCAAGGAAGCGGTGCTGGCCACGTTCGCCCACGCCGCGCGGGGGGCGGATCTGGCGCTGATCGAGGGGGTGATGGGATTTTACGACGGCGCGAGCCCGACTGGAGAGCAGGGGTCGACGGCGGAAATCGCGAAGTGGCTCGAGGCTCCGGTGGCGCTCGTGGTCGACGCCGGCGGGATGTCCCGGAGTCTCGCCGCCCTGGTGCGGGGGTTCGTGTCGTTCGACCTCGAGGCTCGCGTGGCGGCCGTCATTGCGAACCGCATCGGCGGCCGGGGCCACCTCGAGCTCTTGCGCAGCGCGCAGACTTTCCCCCCGATTCTCGGAGGATTGCCTGTCGATCGGCAGCATGCCTTCCCGGAGCGCCACCTGGGCCTGCAAACGGCCGACGCCTCTGCGGTTCCGGAAGAATGGCTCGATCACTGGGGAGCGCTCGCAGCCGAAGGGTTCGCCTTCGACGCGCTGACCGAGATCGCGCGGTCCGCCCCAGCGCTCGCGGCGCCCGTTTCGGGGTCGGCCGGGACGACGAATCACGTCTGCCGAATCGGTGTCGCGAGGGATGGCGCCTTCCATTTCTACTATGACGACAACCTGCGCCGCCTCGAGGCTCTCGGAGCGGAGCTGCACACGTTTTCGCCCACGAGGGATGCATCGCTGCCGGACGTCGATGGCCTGTATTTCGGGGGCGGCTATCCCGAAACGTTCGCCCGAGAGCTCTCGGCGAACACGCCGATGCTGAGCGCGGTGCGCGCCTTTGCCCGCGCGGGCGGTCCCGTCTACGCCGAATGCGGAGGACTCATGTACCTGACCCGCGCCATCGTCACGGCGAGTGGCGAACGCCACTCGATGGTGGGACTCTTCTCGACCGAGGCGCGAATGCACGACACGCTGCAAGCGCTCGGATACGTCGAGGTCGAGACGCAGAGCACGACGATCCTCGGGGAGGCCGGGACCCGATTCCGAGGACACGAGTTCCGGTACTCGGAGCTGGCGCCGGCTCCCGAGCCGCCCTCGGTCCACTGCGTCTACTCCGTGCGCAAGCGCCGCGGCAGCGAATGCTTCCGGGAGGGCTACCGTGTGAACAACGTCGTCGCCTCGTACGTACACGCGCACTGGGCTTCCAATCCCAACGTGGCCGCCGCATTCGTGGCTGCGTGCGAACGCTTTCGCTGTGAGCGCGGACATTGAGCCTCTCTGCGTGGGAGCCGACCGAACCGGGTGGATTGTCGCTCGTCGGGGGCGGGGTGCGATCGGGCAAGAGCCGCTTCGCGCTCGACCTCGCGCGGAGCCGAAGCGGCCGTCGCGCGTTCGTCGCGACCGCCGAGCCGTTCGACGACGAGATGCGCTCACGCATCGATCGGCACGTCGTCGAGCGCGGCGGCGATTTCTTCACGATCGAAGCGGGGTACGCCCTCGAAGATGCGATCGGCGCCCTTCGCGGCAATGCCGATGTCGTGGTCGTCGACTGCCTGACGTTGTGGATTTCGAACTTGCTCGTCTCCGGGCTCGAAGGCCCTCGAATCGAAGCGCGCGTGAGCGACCTCGCGCGCCTCCTGGAAGAAGGTCCGTTCTCGTCGATCGTCGTGACCAACGAAGTCGGGATGGGCATCGTCCCCCGAGACGGCACTCGGAAGGCTCTTCCGTGACGTCGCCGGGCGTTCCCACCAGCGGCTGGCTCGCTCGGCGCGCGGGGTCTACTTCGCGGCGATGGGCGTCGTTCTCAGGCTGCGGCCGGGCCCCGTCGAGCTCGCGGCGCCGGTCGGGCCTTGGTGAACCTTGCGTTCGCCCCGCTGGCGGCGCTCCGTTGCGTCCGTGCTGCTCACGAGCGCCGCCGAGCGCCGGCCGGTCACGGCGACGACCACCCCCGCTTCGCCACGCCGACCGGTCGCGCCGCTCACCGGTTCGGAACGCGGACCGGTCGCGCCGCTCACCAGCGCTTCTGGATGTTGCCAATGAACTTGTACGGGTACCCCAGTTCGAACGCGCTCGCGTCGTCCAGTTTCTGGACCTCTTGCTCCGAGAGCTTGACGTCCGCCGCCGCCAGATTGTCGTCCAGCTGTTCGATCGAGCGCGCTCCGATGATGACCGAAGTGACCGCCGGCTTCGCGAGCAGCCAAGCGAGCGCGATGGACGCCGGGGTGGCGCCCTTTTCTCTCGCGAGCGAGACGACCGCATCCAGTGTTCGCCATGCGCGATCGTGGTCGAATTCGGCCAATCGATCCTTCCACCTCTCGAGCCGCGCTCCCGGAGGCGGCGGGCGGTTCTTCGAGTATTTGCCCGATAGAAAACCGGAGGCGAGCGGTCCCCACGGCAGGATGCCGAGCCCGAACTGCTTGCAGATGGGAACGTGCTCGCGCTCGAGGTCGCGCACGATCAAGCTGTACTGCATCTGCAGGGCAACGAACCGGTGCAGATGCTCGGTCTTCGAGATCCATTGGCTGTCCGTGAGCCGGTACGCGGCGTAGTTGCTTGCCCCCAGGTAGAGGACCTTGCCCGCCTTCACGACATCGTCGAGCGCCCGGAGAGTCTCTTCCTCCGGCGTGTCGATGTCTTGCATGTGGATCTGATAGAGGTCGATGCGGTCAGTTCTGAGGCGTCGAAGGCTCTCCTCCACGGTCCGCACGATCCGGTACCGCGACGCACCCGTGGAGTTCGGCCCCTCGCCCATGCGGAAACGGAACTTGGTCGCGAGCACGACCCGGTCGCGGCTCCTGGTTTCGGCCATCCACGTGCCCACGACTCGCTCCGACAGGCCGTCCTGACCGTAGACGTCGGCCGTGTCGATGAACCCGGCCCCGCGTTCCAGCGCGCGGCTCATGATCGCGAACGCCGTCTTTTCGTCGCATCCGACCTTGTGCATGAACGACTTGTCGTCCGCTTCCCCGAACGTCATTGCCCCGAGGCAGACTACCGGGACTTTGAGCCCGCTTTTTCCCAGCGCTCGGTACTCCATGTCGATCCGCTCCTTCGCGTCGGCGCGGCAGGATAGCAGGGGCCCACGACGTCGCTCGCGCTCGCTTCCTCATCGCCGCACGCGGGCTCGCGGTCTCACCTGGACTGCCCGCCGGGTGCGTGTCGGGTGTAATTTTCTGAGATGGCGCGCGACGAAGCGGCCTGTCGCCAAGCGAGCGGCGCCTTGAACTCCCCTCGTCGATGGGAGCTCGCGGGCGGTGCGACGTTGACGTTCGATCCGCACTGGCTCGGAGCTTCCGAGGCGGACCGGGTGCTTCGCGCGCACCTCGAAGAGATCGAGTGGAAGCAGCGGACGATCCGCATCATGGGTCGCGACGTGCTCCAGCCGCGCCTGTCGGCCTGGTACGGCGACGCCGCCTACACCTATTCGGGAGTGACGCTGAGGCCGCTGCCGTGGACTCCTCTTCTCGCAGAGCTCCGGGACCGCGTGATCGCCGCCGTCGGCGAGCGTTTCAACAGCGTGCTCTGTAACCTTTACCGCACGGGCTCCGACTCGATGGGGTTGCACGCGGACGACGAGAAAGAGCTCGGTCCGAATCCCGTGATTGCTTCCGTCTCGCTGGGCGCAACCCGCCGGCTCGTGCTCCGCCACAAGAAGAGACGAGCGGCCCCGCTGCACCTCGATCTGACGAGCGGCAGTCTGCTCGTGATGGGCCCCGGGACGCAAACGTTCTGGCGGCATGAAGTTCCCAAGGACGCCCAAGCCGCGGGCCCGCGGGTGAACCTCACCTTCCGCCGGATCGTCCCGAGCTAGACGCTTGCACGTGCAGGTGCGGAGTGGCAGCTTGATGCGGGCAAACCGCCATGATGTCGCGACTGCGTCTGCTGGTCGTCGCGTGGGCGGGGCCCTCGATCGGAGGGGTCGGGGCGGCCTGTGCGCTGGCCTCCGGCTGCTTGACGACGGCGCCACCCGCGGTCTCCACCCCGCCGCTGCCCCGTCCGACCATCTTGCAAGACTCGGTCGTTCCGCCCCCCGATCAGCTTCTCGTCGAGTTACCGTCCGAGTTCGCCGTGCCGGTCCAGCTCCAGGACCCGAGCGAGACCTTCCGTTACGATGTCTTCGTCGATTACCCGACGAATCCGTCGCCGGTCATTTTCCCCGTGACCGTGACGCCGTCCGGCGCCGAGGACGCCGGCATCGTGCCCGTTTCCTTCACCCCGGACGAGATGAATCCACCGCCGGACCCGACGACGTGCCACACGATCCAGTTTCTCGTCGTCCAGGACTTCGCGCAGGTCGAAGCGGGCCCGATCCTCTACCACGTGCCCAACCTCGTGGGTGGTGACAGCGTCACGTGGTTCTACGCGCCCGGCGGGGGAATCGACGGATGCCCCGTATACGATGCCGGCATTTTCGAGGACGGCGCCACGCCTCCGGACGGCGAGGCCGATGCGCCTTCGGCCGCTGACGATTCTCCCTGAGTGGAGCCGGCCACCGTTCGCGTGCGCTACCGCTTCTTCTGCCCCCCTGCGGAAAGAGCCGTCTTGCGGCTCGGCGCTTTCGTCCGAGCGAGACGGCCTTTGCCGCCCTTTCGCAGCACCCGATCGGCCCGTTGCTCGCCGCTCTTGGCGAGAGGCCGGGGCGCAGGAGTCGCGTGAACGACCTCGAGCACTCCCCGGCCAGCGCAACGCGGACAGCGGTAGTCTTCCACGTCCCACGCCGAGCCAGGAGGCCCAAACGGACCTCCACCCGAGCCCCCGCACGAAGGGCAGACGGCCGAATCGTTCATGAAGCAAGCGTAGTGCGATGGCCCGTCAAACGCCCGAATTTTGCGCGGGCGCGGCCTTGCCGCTTCGAGCGACTCGACAAAGCGGCAAACGATCCGAGTCAGCCGGACACGACGGGAGTCGCTTCATGGAGGCAATCGTTTTTCGCGAAATGGGATAATCGAGGCGAGCATGGATCTCCGGTGTTGCCCTTGGGCGTCGTTCTCCGGTCGAGCCCGACGACTCGGTGAGGCCGATAAACCCAAGATAAAAAGTGATGCTCGACTTCGAAATTCGGGAAAAGACGCCGGTTCATTTGTCTTCTCGGAAACCCGCAAGAAATGGGAGGAGTGGGAACGTCGAGGGCGAAGTGGGGGCGTTGCCGACGAAAACACTCAATCCTCGGATTATTCATTGGGAAGGCTCGTGGACAATTCGTGCCTTGGCGGTCGCATGACGGTCACACTCTCTCTCCATCGCGAACACCGCAACATCGAGCAATCGCTCGCGCTGCTCCGGGACTTGCTCGAGATCTCATCCACCGACTTCCACGCCCTGGCGTCGGACCTGGCGGCTCATCTGGCCGCGGACGAGGATGTGCTGTACCCGGCGGTCGAGGAAGCATCCGCCCAGGTGTTCACCTCCCAGCGCGCCCAGCACGCGCGCGTCCGCGAGGCCGCCCTCGATGCGTCGAAGTGCGTCGGCGATGCGCGGATGCTCCGCGCGCGGATCGTCGAGCTTGCAGTGGCATTCGCCGCTCACGCTCGGCTCGAGGAAGGAGCCCTTCATGCGTGCCTCGAAAGCCGGATGAGCGACGCCTCCCTCCAGGTGCTTGCCGCGAAGCTCGACCGGGTCCGCGGGGGTGTCGCTGCCCGCTGCCGCGAGGGGAGCAGCCCTGCCGGCGGCGCGGGACCTCGCCGCGACGTCATGTCCCGCGAATGCCGTTACCCCGGAGAGGCTCGTCGCTCCGACCGGCAGGAATGGGTCGAGGGGCCGTGATTCCCATGCCGCGAAGTGCCGGCGCTTTCCGGCTCGACCGCGGTCTCGAGCTTTCGTGGTGCGGTATTCGGCGCTTTTTTATCCAATGTTTATTGGAACGGACGCAGGTTGCGGGCTAGGAAAAGCCGCCCCCGAGGCCCCCCCGGAGACCACCAGGAGACCGTCACCGATGTCGAACGAAATCAGCACCGCCAAATCCAAGCTGGTCACGATGCTCGCCTGCTGGACGCTTCAGAGCCGGGTCGAGGATCTATTGGCCGAGCTGGGCGTACGCGATTACTCGGTGTCCCTCGTCGACGTCCGAGGCCACGGTCAGGGCCGGAAGTTCGGAGCGCTCGAGTCGGGCAACGTCAAGGTCGAGGCGTTGGTGAACGCGGCCGACGCCGCGAGGATCCTCCAGACCATCGACGCGGACGCCGAGCTCGAAGTCACCGCGTTCGTTTACGACGTGCAAACGGCGGGTCTTGCCGGTCGGTCTCGCGCTGCGTGATCCGCGCGCTCTGAGCTCCGTCTTCTCCCAGTGAGAGCGGAGGGCTACCGCCTTGCGTTCGAGCTCGTGAATTACTGAACGCTCGAAGAGAGCGGGTGCGCGTCGGCGAATGCCTTCGCTCGCGCGGCGAGCTTGAGGTTCGTGGGGATGTCGTTGGCTTCGAGCGTGACGGCGTAATTGCCGTTCTCGGGCTTCACCTCGATGCTCACCCACGTGTCCGGCAGCCAGAACGGATCGTCGGGAAGCTGCGATCGATCGATCTGTCCGAGCAGAGCCCGAGCGCTATGGCACTGCAGGATCCGAGTCATCCGCTCCGGCGATACGCCTTCGGGCGGACGAATGACCAGCTTGGTCCCGTCCACGCGGGCTTCGAGACCGTTGTCGCCGGTGATGACGTGCGAATACAGAGGTCGCGCGTCGATGACCTTGGCATTCGTGAGAACCCGCAGATCATCGGCCGCGGCCGTTTGGTCGCCGCACTGAACTCGTTCGACCTCGGCTGCCTTGCTCTCCGGAGGCAAGGACCCTGCGCACGCGGCGGCCACGAGGGCGACCGGAGCGAGCGCGAACAGACGCTTATCCATCATGACGCACCTCCAAATCTCAGAAAAAGATAAACAAGCGTTGTGCCAAACGCAACCTCCCAGAAACCTGTCAGAAATATTTCTTGAGCGGGACACATGGAGCCGCCTCCCTTGGATTGTCGGGACGTTCTGTCCCTCACTCGAATCGAGATCCGATCTCTCGAATTTTCGTGATGACGCTTCCTTCAGCCCGACGATGCGGTGCCCGCGAGAGCCTCGCATCCCGCGTCGCGTGTCGGGAGGCCGCCGGGACGGAGAAGGCCGCGTAAGCGAAAAATAGAAAATCGCACAGGGGCCCTGCGCCCGTCGTCCGGTCCCGCCGGTGTCGTGTAAAGTCGCAGCATGCGTCGGACGGTGTCTGCGGCGCTCGTCGGCCTCGCCGGGTGCGCCTTCAACCCGCTGATGCCCGATCCCAGGACGGCATCGGATCGGGCCCGCGAGGTTGTGGATCGGTGCGCGGACCTCTCGCCGGAGACCGATGCGGAGGTCCTTTCACCGTCGATCATCTTGAAAGTGGATCCCTCGTACAACTACGTCCAGTCCGGCAACGACCACGTCGAGCGCCTGCGCGGCGCGCGCTTGCGCGTGAAGGCCAAGGGCAACCTGTCCGCAGAGACGGTCGAGCTCAGCCTCGAGTGCCATCAGGCGAAGGTGACGCTCGGGAGCGCCCAGGAGCTCGAGCACGATCCCTACGTGTTTCGAGGCACGTGGCTCGATATCGACACTCGCTCGGCCGGGGACGGCTTCGTCGTGGCCGTGCAGGTCGACAGCGTGGACAAAGCGCGTGCCGTTCTCGATCGCGCGCGCCAGTTCATCGCTTCCCGCCAGTAGGCGCGACCGATCCAGCCATCGGGCATTGTGCGGATCGCTTCAATTCGGGCAAAGCCACTGCGGTACGCTGGAACCGTCCAAGTCGTAGAGCTCGCACGCGCATTGGATCGGGCTCGACGACTGACCCTGAAAAAAGCCGGAACAGGCCGCGAACGTTGCGGTGCATCCGAGGGCGTAGGCGCCCGGTTCAGCCGTCGGGTACGCGATTGCGGGGCACCCGCCGGCATCTACGCTTTGCATCGCGCACGAGTACGTCGGACTCGTGGTGTCGTTCGAGCTGCACGAGTCGGAGCTGCTGCAGCCCGCTGCGCCGGTCGCGCTCGCGAGGGCTGTGAACGCCGCGCACGCGGCGAACGCGGTCGGCATTCGCATGGGGCGCACGATACCCGAACTGCGCGGCGCCCGCACGATGGCTCGCCGTGACGAGGGCGCCTCCGGTCGGAACCTGGGTCGCCGCTCGGGAGCATTTTGCGATTGGGTGAACGGGTGGTTTCCGCTCGGCGTGTGGTGTTCGCGACCGCAAACACTACTGGGCGGCGATACGGCGGATCCGCTCCGGATCGATCTTCACGTCGCGATTCCAGTCGGCGCACACGGCATGAGGCAAGGTGTTCGCCAGCCTCGCGCCGAACTTCGCCATCGCCTCCTCGGCACTGTCGCCCCGGTACTGCAGGGCGAGGAGCCCGACTGACCGGGCGTCGCGAACCGAGTAGAGCGAAGCCGAAATGTCGAGCGCGTTCGGATCATCCGGTCCCGTGGGGGCGACGTTCGACCAGCGTCCCCCCCCGCCGGCGGCCGCACCTCCACTGCGCGGATCCGACGCGGACTGAGAGGTCGCCGTCACATCGACCTTCCGCGGCGTCGGAAGCCTTCCCGCAAGGGTGAGCACGAGGATCAGGTCCCCGCGGGCGGCGGGCGCGAGCTGGGCGAGAAGGTCGTCGGTCGGTCCGTCCGCGATCGTGTAGTCGTCGATCGCCTGCGCGAGAGGGCTGTCGGCGGGTGCCAGGACGTCGTAACCCGGCATGCAGGCGCCGCCGCCCAGGGCGGGAAGAACGTGGGGCTTGAGAATGGCCCACCCCCCCTCGGACATCCGTCCGTCCTTGTAGACGCCCAGAACCGATACGGTCCGGCCCCCAGGGGCGAAGTCCGACGCGAGCTTCGTCGTGAACGCCGCGCTCGTCTCGCACGCAGACGCGGCGAGAAGAACCGCCGCGGCAAGCACCAAGGCGGATGTCTTGATCGTGGCCGAGAACGTAGCGCGGCGCATGCGCTCCCAATCAGCGGCTGGCCACGAACTGGCGCGCCCGCTCGAGCACGTGCTGGGCCGTGTCGAAATCGTCGCTCCGCACGGCGACCGTGAAACCATCGCCCTGCGATTGGGCATCGATGTCGAGCCAGGTACCGGGCAGCGCATACGGATCGGACGGAAGCTCCTGTTCGCTGCCCAAAAGGACGTGCACTTCATGGCACTCGACGGCGCGCTGGATGACTTCTCGAGTCAAGTTCGGCGCGGGTCCCAGGTAAAGGAGCGCTCCGCGGAGCCGCGCCTCATCCTGAATGGGCCCCGAGGCGACATGGGTGATCGCCGGCTCGACCTTCTCGACGGAGGCCGGCTCGAACACGGCCGGATTCTTCGCAATCGTGTAGCCGGTGCACCGAGAGGCGTTGTCCTTCGCATGCTCGGCCGGGCTCCGGAAGTCCCAGAAGGCCCCGAAATGGCAGCCGGCCAGGCAGGTCGCCCAGACGCTCAGGAGCACACGGTTGGCCTTCATGGTCTAGCTCGCTCGCGACTTCGGGGTGCGTTCGAACCGCGGCATGCGTTAGCACAAACCGCAGCGATACGCTTGCGGCGCAGCGAGACCGTGCCGATTCCGATCCGGCGTGCATCGATCGTCCGCCTGGATGGCCGCGCGCTTGCCGCGCAGGAGACCCGCATCCATCGCGCAGGTGTGCGGCGTCGAACGCGTGCACCTGCAGGAAGCACATCCCATGCAGCGAAGATACGCCTTTACGAGGGTAATCAACCGAAGCATCGAGGCGAGTCGGCGCCGCTCGACGCGGCTGCGCAGGAGCCTCGGTGGGTTTTTTTTTACGATCCTGAGATCGAGGCGTCTTTTCTTTTCTTTCTTTTTATCCCGCGGGGCCGCCGCGTGACAGTGCTCCGCAACCGCGGGATGCAGCCGGCGAAGAGCGGGTCGTTCCTTCAAAAAACAGCTCTCCGGGCACAATGATTCGAGAATGTTTCGTCGGGGAGTCTCGTTGCGCTCGCCGCAGTATCCAATGAAAATTCACTATTTATTGATGTGGACGACATCGAAGTTTTACTCCATTTTTAGTTCTGCTGAGTCTACGGTCCGGCCGCATCAGGACGGGTCGTCATCGGGTGATGGGGCTCGTACACCGAGTCTTGTCCCATATCGAAACACAGGAGCTGGCACATGAGGCGATTGACATCGTTGCGTAGGCTGCGCAGCGTCGGCCTGTCTACTGCCGATCTCCGGCGTCGTGACGGCGCAGCCCACGGCGGTCTTGAGAACGCTCCTTGATACGTCGGCGAGATGAACGACGGCTACCACTGGGAATCTCCTGCAGGGCATCGACATCGCGCCGGCATCTTCGTGTCGTGCGTTGGTCTCTCCACCCCCATCTCACGGGAAGGGAGGTGGGGAAGCCGACCCGTCAAGTCTCAAGACCCGATCATCGCCGCCTGGCGGGTCCGCTTTTCGTAGGGCAGGCGCCCAGACTCCGGAGAACGACCATGAAGATTTCAACGTTCGAAGAAAAGGATTCCGATGTTGTTCCGCGCCTGCGTCCTCGCTGCCCTTCCGCTCTTCGCCCTGCAGTACCTCACGGGATGTGGATTCATTGGGGGGTTCAGCGACGAGAACACGCCCGAGGGCGATCGCTGCAACCCGTACACGAGCCACAACCCGTGCAAGCAAGGAGCCGTATGTGCGGGCTACCCGCCGTCGAGTCCCGACCAGTTCCAGCCCTACGTGCTCATTCCTTTCTGCCCCGAGAACTACTGCTGCTCTGTGGACGACAGCCTCACTATCACCAGCACCAATCCGAACTGCCAACCTGGGTGCAACGGCGGTGCCGCGGCGATGTGCGCAGCGGATAGAGATCCAGGAGCATGCTGCTACGCCGATGGCGGCACCCCGGCGACACTCGCCGGGTGCCTGGCGCTCGATGGGCTTGCTGTGGACGGCGGTCCGCTCAGCAGCGGCGGCAGTAGTAGTACTGGCAGTAGCAACCTGGCGATGGTGGACGCTGGAGACGCAGGCTCCGGGGATGTGGGGGATGCAACAAATGAGTGAACTCCCGGCAGGGAGAACGTAGGGTCAGAGATTGTCCGCTTGGGGCCAGTGGTTGTTCCGTGGGTGCATCGACGTGGCGAGAGAATTCATGAGTTGCAATCTGTCGGCTCGAATCCATCTGTTCGGCCTCGGCGTCCTCACGAGTTGGGCTTTGCTCGATCGGGCCACCAACGCCTCGGCGCAGCCGCAGCCCGCGCAAGCGCCCTCGGTCTCGGCATCGTCAGCCTCGCCTCTCTCGCAACCAGTGCTCGATTCGGGGGCGGGGGCCCCGCCGAACGGGAGCCCGCTTGCACCCGCGACGTCCCCGGCGACGCTCCCGCCGGATGCCGGAGGGGTGCCCCCAGGGGAAGGTCTCACCGCGCCGTCGACGTCCACAGCGCCCTCTCCAACTCCCACAGCGCCCTCTCCAACTCCCACGGCACCCGCTCCAGTTTCTGCACCCGCAGCCACGACGCCCGCGGCACCGGCATCCACCGAGCCCGAGAAGCCGTCTACCCAGGCGCCTGCCACCGAGCCCTTTGCGTTCGGGAATTTCACCTGGCTCAACGGCGAGAGTCGCCAGCACAGATCACTCCTCGACTCTCCGATCTTCACCGGGCAGCTGCTGCTCGACCTGAATTACACGGCCTCGCGCAACATGCCGATCGACAACACGGTCGTCGGATCCACGGCCCTCTCCCGCAACAACGAGTTGACGATTGCCTTCGTGGGTTTCGGTGGGGATTTTCACTACGAACATGCGCGTGGACGTCTGATGACGCAGTTCGGGATCCGCTCGATCCTCGTGGCGCGCAACGACTTCAGCACCTTCCGCGGCCAGTTCGATCTTCAGAACGCCCTTCGCTACATCAGCGAGGCCAATGGCGGCTACCACTGGGATCTCTTGCACGGGATCAACCTGGACCTCGGCATTTTCATGTCGTACGTAGGCCTATTTTCGTTCGACAACTTCGAGAACTGGATGTACCTGCCCTCCTACACTTCGGACAACACGCCCTGGTTCTTCAATGGCATTCGCATCCAGATTTTTCCGACGGACACGCTCAAGATCGAGCCGTGGATCATCAACGGGTGGCAGACGTACGGCAAGTTCAACGAGATGCCGGGCTTCGGCAGCCAGATTCTATTTCGTCCGGTCGATTGGTTTTCCGTTCTCTCGAACTGGTATCTCGGCTGGGACGCACAGGATCTACCGGGACTGTTCCGGTGGCACACCGACACCAGCTTGACCGTCAGCTATTATCATGATGCCCGCGCGTTCATAAAGCGGGTCGCGTCCTCCTATACCTTCGACCTCGGCGGCGAGAACGGAGACGGCGTCTCTTTCGCGGGCAACGCCGCCGAAGGCCACTGCACCCCGAACAATACCTGCCCCGCCCGGTTCGTCAGCGGCATGATGTACCACCGGGTGTGGTTCAGCGACCAGTTCGCGGTCACGGCCGGCGGCGGATTCATGAGCAACCCGAGCCGCTATCTGGTCCTGTCGCCGACCGGCAACGCGTCGCCCATTCCTCAGCCCGAGAGCACGCAGGGCATCCAGTACGTGCCGGCCACGCAGCCCTTCGACCTCAACCTCGGTACGCATTTCAACGCGTGGGACTACTCGTTCGGGTTTCAGTACATGCCGATCGAGCAGTTCACGCTGGATGTGGAGTGGAACCATCGGCAAGCGGACGTGCCCTACTTCGCGGGACACGGAGGGGTGACGTCGCCCGACGGCTACATCACGACGACGCTTCCGCCCGGCTGGAGGCCGGATCTCGTGAAGAGCGACGACCGGATCATCTTCGCGTGGCTCGTCCGCTTCTAGGCGGAATCGACGGGCGGCGCGTTTGAGACGGCCGCCGACAACGCCGGTGTTCCGGGTCCGATCCCCCATAGCCGCCGCGTAAAATCGCAGCGGGCAAGACATTTAAATTATGTAATCACTTGGCCCCAATCACGACATTGTCCAGAAACATAGTCTTCAGTAACCGGCCGATTTCCCGCGTTTGCGTGCCCGAGTGAGCACAACTCTCGTCCGCCGTGACGTCATCACGCCATATATATTTATACAGTTTTTATTGCGGGTGCTACGCTGCCGATACTACGTTTTTGGTGTCGAGGCCCGGCGGTCGCGGGCCCTCAAGGAGGTGTCCACTGGACCTGCAAAGCGAGAGTTACCGGCCGCAGGCGGGCGACGCAGGCCTCGATTCCGCGCCCAGCTCCGTTCGATCGATCGTCTTGCTCGTCGAAGCCGATCGTCGTCTCCGTAAACAGCTTCGTGCAATCCTCCTGGACAATCACTACCGCGTCATCGAGACCGCGACGGGAACGGAGGCGTTGGAACAGGCGCCCGTTTACAATCCGGATCTCGTGCTCATGGGATCCGTCCTGCCGGACATGGCAGGGATCCACGTCACGTCGAAGCTGCGCGAATGGTGCGCGGCGCCGATCCTGATGTTCTCGACGACCGATCGCGAGGCGGAGAAGGTCGCCGCGCTCGATGCGGGCGCCAATGATTTTCTCAAGTCGCCGCCCCGTGAGGGCGAGCTTCTCGCTCGGATTCGCGTCTGGCAGCGAACGATCCAGCGTCCAGCCAACTCGTTGAGCACGATCCTCGAAGTGGGTGACCTCCGGATCGACCTTGCCCGCTGTCGCGCATGGGTCGGCGGCCGCGTCGTGCGCCTGACGCCCAAGCAGTACCGGTTGTTCGCCGAGATGATGCGCAACGCGGGAAAAGTGATGACCCACGAACGACTCTTGGTCGCCGTGTGGGGGCCGGCGTATGCGAAGGAAACTCAGTACGTGCGCGTGTACATGGGTCAGCTGAGGCAGAAGTTCGAGCGCGACCCGACGCAGCCCCGCTATTTTCTGACCGAGGCAGGTGTCGGGTACCGCCTCCGAAACACCGGCGTGCCCGTCACGTGAAGCTTGGTGCGGGGGTGCATGCCGTGCCGAAGAGCGCGACGGCCGAAACCACGGCCCCGCTCGGGGCCGAGCGCGGCACGGCGAACCTAGGCGCGAGGAAGCGTGGCCTGGAACGTCGTGCCCTCGTTCTCGTCGCTCTGGAGGTCGATCCAGCCTCCGTGCGCGAGAGCGATGCCTCGTGCCGTGTAGAGGCCGAGGCCGAGCCCCCCGCGCGCCTTCCTGTTCGACGCCCCTCTCCCCGTGACGAAGGGCTCGAAGAGCCTGGACCGGACCGCGGGATCGGCGATCGCGCCGGCGTTCCATACCTCGACGACGGCGGCGTCTGCGAGCCCGCGCACGCCCACCCGAATGGGGGGCCTGACGGCGCCATGGTCGATCGCGTTCAGGACCAGCTTCGACAAGAGCCTCTCGATCCCGTCGGGATCCCAGTCCCCCTCGACGTGCCGATCGGAGGTGAAGATCATCGGCCGATCCGGGTGGGCGGCCGAGATGGCGTCGACGACCCTCTCGCAGAGCACCTTCAAGTCGATGCGTCTCCGCGAGACCTTGACGCCGCCGTTTTCGGCGCGAATGAAATTCAGGAGATCGATGAGCATTGCATCGATACGGGCCGCCGAGTCCATGATCGCCCGCAGTTGAACGGCATGGGCCTCGCTCAGGTGATGCGTGAGCAGTCCCGCAGCCTCCGCGAGCGTCGACGCCGGTTCGCGCACCTTGCGTTCGAACGTGTCATCGAGACGCGCCCGCACGTCGTCCGGGTGGATGCCCGGGCCAGGATGGATCTGGATGTCGTTGCTCGGCGCGGGCGCCTGCGAGCGCCGGTCTCCGCGATCGACGCGATCCCCGAAGAAGCGCACGACGCGGCCCTCTTCGAGGAGCACCACACTGTCGCCCGCAGACATCACCGGCAATCTAACCGTACGACTCCCTGAAACCAATCACCCGCCGCCGCGAAACCGCTATTTTTAACCATTCATTTAGAAGCAGCCATGACTCGCTCACGCGCCAACCGGCAGACAGAACTTCATGGCGCCGTGGCGGCCACAGACTCGCAACAGCGCGTGCGGGCGCAGGGCAGGGTGCCGCCGAGCCCGCCGTTCGGGAAAGGCCGGCTTGCGAAAGTACGCTGCGTTGATCACCGCCTGTCTTGCCGACGGCGTACGCGTGCAGGGGTCGACGAAGAAGCCGCGCCACTGCGCGTAGTCGAGGAAGGCGCGATCGATCACGGGCTCGGCATCTTCGTTTGGCACCTGGCGAGCGATTCGCAGATCGAAAGGGGCAAGAGCGATATGACGAGCCGTGAAAGGTCAACGGAATCGGTGTTTCAGGATTCCGAAACCCGGCTGGAGATCGTCACTTTCTCGACGCTCGATATGCGCACGAAGAACGACCCGTCTGCCGCGGTGAGCACCGACGAGACAATGGCCATGACGCGGGAGCCCGGAATCGCGAAAGCAGTGAAAGGCCATTAGCGTGCGCGCGTCGAGTCGTTCCCGGCGCCAGCCGAAAACTCTTTCGTAAGCGAACCACAGTATAAACATAATATAAAAATAATGCCTTGATTACCTCCCGACGGACAAAGGAGCCCTGAAGCGTGTTGACACCGGATACGTTTTCATGCGTCGGGAGCCAATGTTTCGCGGCGACGTCCAGATTTCTTCCTAGATGTTTTAACCTTTCCTTTACTTTTATTTGTTGCGTTCTTTGCGTCTGAATGGGTATGGTCCACCTCGTCTGGAGGTGAGATAGCGACTGGCGCGGTGCGACAGAAACCCTCCGCGCTTCGACGATTGGATACTTGCGAGCGAGCGGCGCTAACGACGCCCGCTCGATAGGAGGAGAACGCTCATGGACTGCTTCAAGTCGTTGATAATTCACTGCGGATCGATCGTCGGCCCACCGTCGCTGCGTGCAGCTGACGTTTCCGGAGTTTGAAGATGTATCGCTACTACGATTGCAGAAGCAGTTTTACATGGATTGTCGGGTTCGCGAGCACGATGCTCTTGGAAGGCTCGGCTCTTGCGCAAGCCACGCCACCTCCCGCCGAGACGCCTCCGCCCGCAACCCCGCCTCCCGCAGCGGCTCCACCGCCTGCAGCTGCGGCGCCGGCGGCCCCACCGGCTGCAGCGCCCGCGGCCCCACCGGCTGCGGCTGCGGCGGCCCCCGCGGCGCCTGCCGCGCCCGGAGCTGCGCCCCCGCCGGGCCCGTTCGATGGGATTGCTCAGACGGAGAGCGCGCCCTTTTCTTTGGACTTCGGCTGGATCAACGGCACCAGCCGACAGAAGAAGCCTGTGATCGACACGGGTCCCTTCACCGGCGAGTTTCTCGTCGACGTCAACTACACCCAGTCCAAGGCTAACCCGATCGACCATACCGTCATCGGTTCGACGTCCATCGCGCGAGACAACGAGATCTCCCTGGCCTTCTTGGGCCTCGGCGGCGACTTCCACATCAAGAACACGCGCATGCGCATCATGACGCAGTTTGGCTACCGCGCCGTCGAGATTCCGCGCAATGACTTCAGCACCTTCCACGGCCAGTTCGACTTGCAGAACACGCTCCGGTACATCAGCGAGTGGAACGGCGGGTACCACTTCGATGTGCTGCACGGCATCAACGTGGACGCGGGCATCTTCATGTCGTACGTCGGCCTGTTCTCGTACACCGCGTACGAGAACTGGATGTACGTCCCGTCGTATACCTCGGACAACACGCCCTGGTTCTTCAACGGCATCCGGACGCAGATCTTCCCGACCGACACCTTGAAGATCGAGCCCTGGATCATCAACGGCTGGCAGTCGTACGCCAAGTTCAACGACATGCCCGGCTTCGGCGGGCAGGTCATGTTTCGTCCCGTCGAATGGATCTCGGCGAACTCGAATGACTACTTCGGCTTCGACGCGCAGGACCTGCCGGGCCTTTACCGCTGGCACACCGACAACAGCTTCAATATCCGCTACTACAACGACCCCAGCGCGAAGTTCATCACGCGCCTCGCCGCGTCGTACACGTTTGACTTGGGCGGCGAGCACGGCGACGGGGTCGCGTTCTCCGGCAAATCGGCAGAGGGCCACTGCAGCGTCGCGGCGCCCTGCCCGGCGCGCTTCATCAGCGGCATGACGTACCAGCGCGCCTGGTTCGGCGAGACGTTCGCGATCACCATCGGTGGCGGGGCCATGACCAACCCCAGCCGCTACCTCATCTTGACACCCACGGGGAATGCCCAGCCGCTTCCCCAGCCCGAGAGCACGGCGCAAGTCGCGTACGTCCCACCGACGAACCCGTATGACATCAACTTCGGCTCGAAGATCACCATGTGGGACTACGAGGCCGGATTCCAGTACATGCCCAGCGACTATTTCACGCTCGACGTGGAGTTGAACCATCGCGGCGCGAGCGTTCCGTTCTTCAACGGTCACGGCGGCGACACCTCGCCCGACGGCTACATCACGACGCCTGCGGGTCCGGGCTGGCGGGCGGACCTCACAAAGTCGGACGATCGAATCATCATTGCTTGGCTGGTGCGCCTCTAGAGCGGCTTGGGAATCTCGGAGATGATCATGAACCCTACAACGACTGTTAGGAAGAGAACTTTCCTGCCCTTGCTCAATCTCCCTTGCATGGGTGCGCTGGCCGCCGTTGGTTTGGTGGCGCTCGCCCTGACGCAAGCAGGCTGCACCGGCGGATGGGACTACAGCAACGTTCCAGAAGGCGACCGATGCAATCCGTACGACAGCCATAACGAGTGTGCCAGCGGCCTGGCATGCACGGTCTCATCGTGGCAAGTGGCCAACCAGAGCGGCACGTCCTACCTCGGAACCCCCAATCTCGCGCTCGCCGCCGGGGCAGGGACCAATAACGCCGGCGAACCCCTAGTGCTCGAGTTCTGCCCCGAGAACTACTGCTGCCCTGTCGACAGCAACGGCAACCTCATGGCAAACAACAACCCGAATTGTCAGCCGGGTTGCAACGGCGGCGCGGCGTCGATTTGCGCCGCGATAGGAAACGACACCGCCCCTTACGTTGGTGTGTGCGACTTCGACGGGGGTCCGCTTCCGGAGGAGGATGCCGAATCGGAGGCCGGACCCTCGCCGGACGCGGGCGATGGGGGCACGCCGTCAGACGCAAGTACAGCCGATGCGAGTACCAGCGACTGAAAGACCGCTCTACTGCTCGTCGAAGTGATGGTCCGGCGCCTGGCGATCGACGTCGAGGCGGCTTCGTGTAACATCCGAACGGCGAATGCGGCGCTTTCTTGCTTGGTCGTGGGCGGCATCGATTGCCCTCTCGGGCTGCGGCTCGTGCTCGTGGTTCCCGCTTTTGCCGGACAAGCGAACTCCCGTGGACCGCGCGCACGAGCTCGACGACATTTGCCAGCAGGATGCTGCCGGACTCTTGGCGCCCGACGCGCTTTCTCCGTCCGTCATCGAGAGTGTCCAGGCAGCCTATATCCACGTGAATCAGGGAGCCGGGGGTGACCTGCGCCTTCGCGGCGCGAACCTGCACATGCAACCGACGCTGAACATGCCCGTCGGCGTGCTGCAGCGCACCCTCGCGTGCCATGAAGCCGCCGTCACGTTGGGAGGCGCGCCCGAGCTCCCCGACGATCCGTACGTCCTGCATGGTTCCTGGCTCGAGATTGACGTCAGCTCGACGAACCTAGGGCTCATGGCGGCGGTGCTCACGGACAGCCCTGACGACGCGCGGCGCGTCGTGGAGCGAGCGCACAGGTTCGCGCCCTCCGCACGCCTGGTGCTCGCGCCACAGCCGTGATGCGAGCGCCCCCAACTTCGGACAACACGCTCTGATTCTTCAACAGCTTCCGCCTGCAGATGGGCACCTGCGATAATATGGCCCCATGAGAATGCGGATCGCCCCGTTCCTCGCTCTGTCTCTGGCGTCAGGTACGGTCTTCTGTTCTTCGACTGCGCCGACTCCGAACCTCAACACGTGCTGCCTTCTGACCGCGAGCGATGGAACCGTCGATTGCTACTGCGGGACCTCCGCGCAGAACGGATTCGTCTCCACTGTCGTCGTATCGGGATCCACGTGTACGGTCACCTTCACGAGCGATGGAGGGGGTGCGAGCGATGGCGGGAGCGGCGAACAGTTCACCGGATACCCGCCCGCGGCAGTCACGGACTGCATGAACCTGGTCGGCGGCCATTGAGTTCGAGCCAAGCCGGGCCACGTTCCAAGCCAGGCCAGGCTCCAAGCCAGGTCATGCGCGCTACGGGACGCTCTCGATGGCAAGCATGTGCTCTTGCGCGTAGCGAGTCGCGCGGCCCAGCACCTCGATATTGTCGTGCACAGTGTCGGCGACCACAGTCACTGCGAAGTTCCCGTTTTCCGGTGTCACTTGAATGTCCAGCCAGCGGTCGGCAAGCCAATACGGGTCATCAGGGATGTCCGTAGGATTGACCTTTCCCAGTAGCACTCGCGCGCTATGGCACTGCAGAATCCGGGTCAGCTCCTCGGCGCTCACGCCCGGAGGCGGGCGGATCACCAGCTTGGCGCCCGAGATCCGGTCTTCGGCGTTGTTCGGGTTCACGATGATGTGATGGTAGAGGGGCTTAATGTAGAGGACGGCGTTCGCCTGAAGGAGCTGCGTCACCTCCGGGGCGGTCACTTTAGAATCGCACTGCAGTTGCTCGACGGAAGCCGCAGCCGTTGCTGGCTGCGGCCAGTCCGTATCGCACGCCGACACAAAGGCCAAACCGAACGCTACCGAGATTGCTTGCGGACGGATTCCCATGGGGTCGCCTCGGGACTTGGGCTTAGTTGGGCTCAGAACGTAGCCAATCGATAGCGCCCGAGCAGGTCGCCGTCCAGCGGCGGGATCGGTAACCTTCTCGGGGCGCAGACGTAACCTCCAGCAGCATGGGCATCGATGCAAACAAGGCCAGCGGCGGAGGGCGTTTGCTCGGGGCTATGGTCACCGCGTTGGCGCTTCTCGCCGGCGCGTGCGCCGCGCCTGTCCCCCTGCCCGCGCGCGCGGTGAGCATGGAAGCCTACGCGTGCCGGGACGCGCTGCCCGCGGAAGAAGAGGCGCGAGCGCTCGAGTCGATCCAGGTTCTCGCGGCCCGCCCGAAGTTTCACCAGAACGCGTGCAACGGCGTGTGCACGGTCTGGGGCGTCTACCTCGTCGTGCGGCCGCCGGGAGGGGTGGGTCCCGAGCGCTTCGCCCAGATGCTCCGATGCCACAATCTCCGCGTGCTCGACGGTGAGGTGGACGCGTCGCGGATACCGAACGACCCGTATGGCCTGCGCGACTCGTGGCTCGAGATCGACGTGAAGCTCGACGCAGGCAATTACATCGTGACGCTGGTCGGCGACCGCGTCTCGGACAATCTGCGCATCTTGCAGCGGGCGAAAGCCTATGCGGCAGCTCACGGCCCGGGTTCATGAGGACCGCAAGACGCAGGTCGGGGCAACATGACGCCCCGTGATGGCATGAGCGTCCGCTGGCACTGGAACGTGGGTCCGGTCGCCAGCGCGGTACGGTCGCCGTTGTCAGACATCATCGGCTCCGACCTCGCCCTGCTGGTCGCCTGGGACTACCAAGGAGAGCCATGAATCGCCACGAACGCAGAGCCGCCGCCTCGGGGGCGCGGCGGGGGCGCGACGGAGGCAAGCCCATCGCTTCGCCCGCGGCCGAGCTACACCAGCGTGTCGTCGAAGCCGAACGCAGACTGGGAAGCGAGATCCTCTCGAAGGGACTATCGCCGAAGCGAGTGTACGACCTGGTCGACAGCGCTGTCGCCCTCGCCGACTCGTACATGGCGCAAAGCCCCACGAGCCCCGAAGCTCTCGCCTGCGGGAGGGGCTGCAATCACTGCTGCCATCGGCCCGTCGGTACGACTGCGCCCTCCGTCCTGCGAATCGCGGCTGCTTTGCGCGAGCAGCGCACCGAGGCGGAATTTGCCCAAGCCCTGGCCCGTGTCGTCGCTCTCGACAAAAAGACCCATGGGGTGCCCTGGACGCTCGCGGAGCGTCCGCCGTTTCCATGTGCATTCCTGGTCGATGGTGACTGCAGCATCTACGGGGTCCGGCCGCTGGTGTGCCGGGCCTGGAACTCGGCCGACGAAGATTCGTGCCGGCGCGCCCTGGCCGAGGAGTCCGTCGAGATGCGTTTCGATCTGTACCAACGGACGACGTTCGCCGCCGCGGAACAGGGCATCAAGGTGGCGCTCGGCCCGCACGGTCTCGACGCGACGGATCTCGAGCTCACCGCGGCGATCCGCGTTGCCATGGAAAACCCCGACGCATGCGAGCGATGGCTCGCGGGCCAGCCGGTCTTCGCCGGCTGTGAAGCCAAGCGACCGCCGGCGTCGGCCAATCGTCGGTCCTTGCCCGTCGCCGTCGAGGCTGCCGGCCCTCCCCGGGGTCGCCGGTAGTGCGCTCGCCTAAGAGCCACCGTCGTTTGAAGCCGCTTGGGAAACGCGTGGAGGTTGCTCTAACGGATGGCCTCGGGATCGATCTTCGCCTCCCAGTTCCAGCCGGTGCACGTGGCGCCGGGCAGGGCGCTGGCGAGCTTGGCCGAGAACCCGGCCATGGCCTCGTCGACGCTCTCGCCCGAGTACTGGAGCGCGACCAGCGCGACCGAGGCAGCCTTGGGCACGGAGAAGAGAGATGCCGAGAGGTCCAGTTGATCGACCGATGGGGGGCCGGCGGGGGGGCGAAACGTGGCGCCGCTGTTGCGCGTCAGGCCAGGGCCGCCTCCGCCTCCCATGCCTCCCTGAGGAGCCAAAGCGCCCGCGGACCGACGGTTCTGATTCTCGTCCTGAACCCTGATTTTCTCCGGCGTCGGGAGCTTGCCGGCCACGATCACCACGAGGACGAGATCGCCACGCGCGGCGGGTGCCATCTTCGCGAGCAGATCGTCGGTGGGCCCGTTGGCCAGGGTGTACTCGTCAACGGCTGACCAGAGCGCGTGGTTCGGCGACATCGCGCTCTCGCTGTACGCTGTCTCGCACATCGGCGCGCCGAGCGCTTGCGACACGCGCGCGGCGATGGCGCCCCACGCCTCCGAGCTCATTCTTCCGTCCTTGTACACGCCGAACACGGACACGACGTGGTGGGGGGGGCTGAAGTCCCGGGCGTAGGTCGTCGCGTAGACAGCCTCGTGCCCACAGCCTGTAGCAAGGAGGAGGAGGCCAAGAGGGATCTGCAGGAGGCGGGACATCGTGGCGGGGAAGACTGTCCCGACGGCGGCGCGCCGTCCAGCGCAGATTCCTGAAGCCCGTCTACCGGCGAGGCACGCGCGGGTCAATCGTCGAGGTTCGCCGCATGGGCCGATTAGCGGCGCTGGCCGCTTCGAATCACCAGCCGCCGCCGCCGCGCCGGATGGCGGGTGTCGGCTGCTGGCTGGCTGAGCCCCCATCGCCGCTGCTGAGGGCCGACGTGGTGGGGGAGGTCGGCGGGTTGCTCGATTCCGAGCAAGCCGCCAACGGTGAAGCCACGACGAACCCGGACAGGAACAAGAGCAGAAGGGAGAGACCGAGTCGCTTCATGCCGGACCTCACCGATGGAGACACACGACCAATCGAAATTCGCGCACGGTCGAACGCTCGCGTGAGCCCCGCCCCGAGCTTCGCCCGGGGCGCTCATGCGCCTCAGCAAGGACCGTAGCTCGCGCCGCTACGCCGTGCGAGTCGAAATCGACGAGTCAGCAGCCCGAATCGGCGCGTCACTCGGCGTCGGCCGAACCGTCCCCCGACGAGTCCACGGGAACGGCCACGTCGGAGGCCGCGGAGTCGACGGTCTCGGACGAGGACGCCGAAGCGTCGTCGAGAGCCAGCGCTGCCTGCAGAGACCCTCCGTCGGCGATCAGGCACGCCCCCGGATCCATCGTGAGACTGCAAATGACCGCCGCGCTCCCGTTGCAGCCGGGCTGGCAGTTCGGGTTTGTGCCGGTGACATTGCCGTTGCTGTCCACCGGGCAGCAATAGTTCTCCTGGCAGAAGGGGATGACGACGGTCGACGGCGGGTAGCCCGAGCAGATGAGTCCGCTGTTGCAGTCGTTGTGGCTCAGGTACGGATTGCAACGGTCGCCCTCGGCGCCCTGCTCGTCGCAACCCGCCGCAAGGGCGAGCACAAGGCCCAGGCCAAGCGGCGACGCCGCCACGAATCGTAGGAATCGAGTGAACTTCGCTCTGATCATTCTGGTCTTCTCCGTCGTCGGTCGCTTCCGGGCTGCGGTCGCTCGCGCGCCCAAGGTGAGGTGCGTGCGCATCAGAAACGCACCAGCAGTGCTGCGATGATCCTCGAATCGCCCTTCTGCAAATCCGCCCGCCAGCCGGTCGGGATCGCGGTCGTGATGTAGCCATCCGGTGACGTCACGCCCCCGTGGCCCGCGAAGTACGGGACGCTGGCCTGCCTGTGGTTGACCTCGAGGTCGTAGGTGACCTGCTCATTCGGCATGTACTGGATGCCGGTCTCGTAATCGTAGGCATCGAACTTCGAGCCTGGATTGAAATCGTACGCGTTGGTCGGGGTGACGTACTGCACGCCCTGGGTGCTGAGCGGCTGCGGGATGGGCGATGCCTGGCCGGTGGGCGCGAGCACCAGGTAGCGGCTGGGGTTGTGCATCATGCCTCCACCGAACGTCCAGGCGAAGTGGTCGCCCCAGAAGGACATCCGATGGTAGGCCATCCAGCTGAGGAAGTTCGACGTGCAAGGGTGGGCCGTCGTGCAGTGGCCTTCGGTCCCGCTCCCCCCGAATACCGTAAGCCCGTCGCCGAGCTCTCCTCCGATGTCGGCCGTGATCGAGACCGCGATTCGATCGAGCGTTTCGTTGGGCGCGTTGTAGTAGCGGAAGGTCCAGCTGTTGTCGCTGTGGAACCGCCACAGACCCGGGCTGTCCTGAGTATCCCAGCCATAGTACCCATTGGACAGAACCGACATCCACTCGCCCGGGCGCCAAAGAATCTGGAACCCGAACCCGGGCATCTCGTTGAATTTGCCGTACGTCTGCCACCCGTTGATGAGCCACGGTTCGATCTTGAGCTTGTCGCTCGGGAAGATCTGGAGCCTCAGCCCGTTGAAGAACCATGGAGTGTTGTCCGAGGTGAACGACGGCAGGTACATCCAGTTCTCGAAATTGTCGTAGGAGAAGAGGCCGACGTACGACATGAAGATGCCGCCGTCGAGGTTGATCCCGTTCATCACGTCCCAGTGATAGCCGCCATAGGCCTCACTGATGTACCGGAGCGACGTCTGCAGGTCGAACTGGCCGCGGAACGTGCTGAAGTCGTTGCGGGGGACGAGAACGGATCGGACGCCGAACTGGGTCATCAGTCGGCCGCGGGCGTTCTTGTAGTGGAAGTCGCCGCCGAATCCCATGAACGCGAGCGTGATCTCGTTGTTGCGCGAGAGCGCCGTCGATCCGACGACCGTGTTGTCGATCGGGTTCGCTTTCGACTGTGTGTAGTTCACGTCGAGGAGGAAGCTCCCGGTGAACACCTCCGAGTCGAGCAGCGCCTTGTGCTGTCGATTCGAGCCGTTGAGCCACGTGAAGTCGCCGAACGCGAACGGCTCGGCGGCCTTCTCCTCGGCGGGCGGGGGCGCGGGGGTCGCGGCGGCGGCCGGCGCAGGGGGCACTGTGGTCAGCGGTTGCGCGCTCGGAGCGGGCGCCGCGGCGCCGCCGGGCGGCGGCGAGGTGGGGGCGGGTGTCGCCGGACTCGGAGCAGGCGATGCGGCGGGCGCGGGAGTCGGAGCGGGCGCCGGGTTCGGAGCGGGGGGCTGGTCCGTCTGCGCCGCGTGCGCGTTCGCTTCGAGCGACGCGAGGCACGCGAGCGCAGCGAACCATCCGTAGCGGGAATAGTGCGCCTTGCGACGCGACAGGCCACTATACGTTCCCTGTGATAGCCAACGATTCATGAATTGGATTCCTCACTTTCGATGAACAAACCGCTCCCGTGCCGGCCGTCGGCCGACGGTGGCTCGAGCTCTCGATTACCGCGCTTCGATCGCGCTCGAACGAACACCGGAGACGCGCCCCGGCAGACTCTTCACGTCGTGGAGGGCGGCACTCCCCCGGACCTCCTCGACGTGAAAAGCGTCTCACCGCCTGCAGGCGGATCGCTTCGAGTCGCGATGGAGAGCGGCGCTTCGGCGCTCGCGACCGATTCACTCGGTTCGACTGTTGACCCTCGCACGGGCTCGCACTCTAGACTCCGCCGTATAAAAACGGCGCAAATTAGGCGCTATATTTTATAAACGAGGAATCACGACGAGCTGTTTGAACGGAGCGGAAACGGCATAGTGCGTCGCGGTGAAACAATCATGAATCATTCGGTCGTCGGTTATCCCGGTGTTCGCTCGCGCCGATCGAGCGCTCGTCGTTCGACTCACTTCACTCGATGAGAGCCTGCGCTCTTTCGATGATCTCGCGCGCAGCCGAGACCTCTCGCGCCGTGATGGCGATGCGAAACCCGTCGACGGTGGACGACAGCGAGACGCGCGCGTCGTCGACGAGCAGCGGGCTGGGGCGGCCCGCCATGTGATCGCCGACCACGGCGTGGTGCGCGAGGTGGCACTCGAGCACGTGGCCGAGCCACTGCTCGGTCAATCCGTCCGAGGCTCGCAGATAGATCGCGACGCCTGCAGGTTGCAGCATTTGCTTCGGATACGGTCGATCGCGAAGGAGCTCGACGTCCTGGATTCGATCGCGGCGGGCGAACGGCCCCTGGTCCCGGTCGGCATCGGAGACTTCTGCGCACGCGGCCTGCTCCATCTCGCGAAGGCGCCGGGCCGCTCCGAGACGATCGCCTGCGGCAGCTCGATCGTCGGCGGACGCGGACAGGTGGGCGGACCTCTCGAGGTCCTCCGCGCTCATTCCGCGGAATCGATCGGATTGGGTCGCGCAGCCCACGCTTCCGATTGTTGCAATTGCCGCGATCGTTGCGAGACACCGATTGGAACTCAGCATGACAGAACTCCGTTCACGACCGTTTAACACTATTTCCGTCGCAGGCACGACCATAGTCATCAATGTCGTAATCGGGGCGCAAAATGGGGGGCCTCTTTCATATACAAAACGTAAAAATGCACGCGCTTTTTTGCATCACTCTGCGCGCAGGCGATAGCCCACGCCCGGTTCGGTCACAAAGTACTTGGGCCGTGCGGGATCCTCTTCGAACTTCTGTCGCAGCTTGCCCATGTACACACGCAAGTACTGCGTTTCCTTCGTGTACGCGGGCCCCCACACCATGAACAGGATCTGCTCGTGCGTGAGCACCTTGCCCGCGTTGCGCATCATGACGCCGAAGAGCTTGTACTGCGTCGGTGTCAGGCGAACCTCGCGGCCACGCACCGAGGCGACGCGCCGGGCGAAGTCGATGCGCAGGTCGCCGAGCTCGAGCACCGACTCGAGCGAGTCCGAATCGGTGCGCTGCGTGTGCCGGAGCCAGACGCGAATGCGCGCCATGAGCTCTCCCGTACCGAACGGCTTCGTCAAGAAATCGTTGGCGCCTGCGTCGAGCGCGGCGATCTTGTCGTGCTCCTCATCGTGGGCCGAGAGAATCAAGATGGGCGCCGGCGTCCACTCGCGGAG